>CAMOVR010000025.1 GCA_946627565.1 uncultured Clostridia bacterium | reverse complement strand
TCAGAATACAGCCTCAAACGTTGTCCCTGTATCCCTGCTGCTCTCCACATGGATCCGTCCGCCATGGGTCTCCACAATGTTTTTCGCAATGGCAAGCCCCAGGCCATGGCCCTCCACCTCACGGCTGTGGGCGGAGTCCACACGATAGAAACGATCGAAAATGCGTGTCTGATCCTCCCGGGCAATATAACTTCCAGTGTTGTGTACGCTGAGGACCCGGTTTCTTCCCCGCGTTTTAAGTCCCAGGCGGATGGTCCCGCCAGGCTCTGAATACTTCACGGCATTGGACAGAAGGATCACCACAAGGCGCTGGATCATCTCCTCCGCCCCGGTCATATGCAGATCCTCCTGGATATCCATCTCCATGGTCCGCCCGTTTTCAAAGACAGTGCTTTCAAAGGGCAGGGCCACGGCCATGACCGCATGGGACAGGTCAAAATCCTTCATCTGCGCCCGGGTGGTTTCCCGGTCCGTGCGGGCCAGTTCCAACAGGCTCTGCACCAGCTGAGTGGTTCTCTCAAGCTCAGAGCGGATGTAGCCCAGCCACTGATTCTTTCCGTATTCCCTCTCCAGCACCTCCGCGTTGGCGGAAATCACTGCAATGGGGGTTTTCAGCTCATGGCTGGCGTCCCACACGAATTCCTTCTGCTTTCTGGCAGCTTCCTCCACCGGCACGAACATGCCCCGGATCACCAGCACGGCTCCCGCGCCCAGCACCAGCCAGACCAGAGCCCCCAGGATCAGGGTATTGCGCAGGAGTTCCTCAGCCCGCATCACTTCAATGCGCTCATCCAGCACGATGATGACCCGGTTTGCGTCCATCTGGGTAATGAGGAAAAACTGGGACCCGATATGCCCTTTCTCCTGCCCGGTGGCCAGGATCTGTTCCGTCAGGGCTTCAATCTGATTGTCACTGTACAGATCCTCCCTGTCAGAGGTCCAGCCGGCCACAGTGCCTTCGTCACTGAGCGTAATGGTGTAGTAGTTCGAGAGCCCCGCAATGGATTCCCGGCTGGAAACAGGCTGTCCCCTGTCAGCTTCCCTCCGCATCTGGGGAGGCGTGTTTCTGGGGCCTGCAGTCGCTGCCCCCTGGTCCGTGGATGAAGTATCCGGTGTCGCCTCACTGCTTTTTCCTTCTGTTTCCGGCCTGGGCGGCAGCGTTCCGTCCGGCATGGGAGGCACCGTTCCATCCGGCATCTTCATGCCTTCTCCGCCGGGCATGGGCGGCACGGACCCTTCCGGCATCTGCCCCGCACCCTGTCCGTCCGGCATGGGCGGCGCTGATTCTCCCGGCATCTGTTCCATGCCTTCTCCGCCGGGCATGGGCGCTGCAGCCCCTTCCGGCATCTGGCCTGTCCCTTCTGTACCGTTTGACGGAGGCGCCCCCGGCATCTGGCCGGATGTACCGCTGCCTGAGGGCGGGAAACCCATACCGCCCTGGTTTCCCTGGTTCATCTCCGGGCCCGGCATGGAAAGCGTCACGGTCCGGTACGTGCTTCCCGCCGGATGGGCAGGCAGCATCCAGCCGGTCATATACCGGCTGCCTTTCCCGCTTTCAGGGGCTTCCGTCACATCTGTTTCTGTTTCCCCGCTTTCCTGTTCCGTGCTTTCCTCACCGAAAGGAGCCGGCGGAGTTCCGGAAGGCGCTTCCATCATGGGGCGGGTACCCTGATTGGCTGCCAGAAGTTCCAGGGAGGATTCCGCCTGGGAGACCAGGTTCTGCCAGTTCAGCAGGTTGATGCTTCCTACAAACAGGCACATGATCACAAACAGGCTCAGGAGCACCAGCAGGATCATCTTGCGCCGCAGTTTCCGGATCATTTTCCTTCCTCCAGGGAGTAGCCCATGCCCCGGGTGACCCGGATCCGGATGGTGGACCCGATGAATCCCAGCTTCTTTCTCAGGAAGGAGACATAGACCTCCAGATTGTTGTACTCACTGCTGTCGTCATAACCCCAGACCCGCTCGGAAAGGGTATCCTTGGAGAGGATCTGCCGGGGATTGCGCAGAAAGATTTCCATGAGCTGGTACTCCTTGGTGCCAAGCTTCACCGACTGGCCGTTTGCCGTGTTGGCCAGGTGCCCGTCGCTCTGCCTGAGCACCACATCCCCAAAGGTCAGTTCCGTCACCGGCATGGCGTCCCCCCGCCGGGTGATGACTTTCAGGCATGCCAGAAGTTCCACCATCTGAAAGGGCTTGGGCAGGTAATAGTCCGCCCCGCTTTCCAGCCCCTGCACCCTGTCTTCCAGGCCTGACCTGGCGGTGAGCATCAGCACAGGGGTGCGGATGCCTTCCTTCCGGATGGTCCTGAGAATGGTGAAGCCGTCCATGCCGGGCAGCATCACATCCAGGATGATGGCATCATAGATCCCGCTCTCCGCACCGTCCAGGCCGTCGTCCCCGGTATACACAGGGTCCACCACATAGTTTTCCCCCTCCAGCACTTTGCATACCGCCGCCGACAGCTTTTTCTCATCCTCCACCAGGAGTATGCGCATGTTCCTCACCTCTTATGTATGTTGTCCCGGCCCTGATGTATTTTCGTATGTACGCATCTTCACGGCATATGTTTTCCATCACATTATACCATTTCCTTCTTCTTCAGGCGACACATGCCTGCAGCCTTTCCTGTGTTTTCTTCGGTTTTTCTCCCCCGTGTTCCGCCTGACTTTCCTGCTTCCGGGCCTGCCCCCGGACTGCCGGATGCCCTGTGGGGTTTTTCCGTTTTTCCCTTACTTTTATTACACTGCCCGTTGCTGTATAATCCCCTGTGCCGGCCACAGCCGGACTGAGATAGAAAGGAACGTCTGTATGTATAACAAGCCCCATCTCTATGCCTTCGCTGACGAAGCCTCTCCAGGTATTGACGGCCAGATTGCCGCCATGGTCCGCAACCATCTTGAGGGTCTGGAGATCCGCAATGTGGACGGTCAGAACGTTTCTGATATATCCCCTGAAAAGGCCCGGGAGGTCCGCCGGAAACTGGATGACAGCGGCCTTGTCTGCTTCTCCATCGGCAGTCCCATCGGAAAGATTGAAATCACCGGCAATTTCCCTGCCCATCTGGATGCCCTGCGGCACACGGTGGAGATTGCACAGATCCTGGGGGCCGCAAACATCCGCATGTTCTCCTTCTACATGCCAAAGGATGCGGACCCTGCCCTGTACCGCGGCCAGGTCATAGACCAGATGGGCGCCATGCTGGAGGCAGCAGGCGGTGCCTGCGTGCTGTGCCATGAAAACGAGAAGGGCATCTACGGCGACACGCCGGAAAGATGCAGGGACCTGCTTGACCAGCTTCCCGCCCTTTCCGCTGTCTTTGACCCTGCCAACTTCATCCAGTGCGGATGCCGTCCGGAAGAGGCCTATCCCCTTCTCAAGGACCGCCTGCGCTATCTGCACATCAAGGATGCGCTGTTTGAAGACGGCTCCGTGGTGCCTGCCGGCAAAGGCGACGGCCACGTGGCGGAGATTGTGCGTGCCTTCCTTGAAACCCCATGCCCCTGCATGACGGTGGAGCCCCACCTTATGACCTTTGCCGGCCTGAAGGCCCTTGAGCACGACGGCCGCAGGACACTTCTGGGGAAGTTTGTCTACGAAACCAACGATCTGGCATTTGATGCTGCCTGCAGTGCGCTGCGGGACATTCTGGAAGAAGCGGGCGTCTGAAGCCCGGGAGGATCTCATGTCAAATCTGCGTCTTGGTATCATCGGCTTTGGCAACATGGGCAGCGCCCATGCCGCAGCCATTCACGGCGGACAGGTGGAAGGAATGGAGCTCAGCGCTGTCTGCGACACAGCTGAAGTCCGTCTTGACATCTGCCGTCAGCACTACCCTGATGTCCGTACCCTTTCGGATCCCTCTCAGCTTCTGGAATCCCCGGACATTGACTGCGTACTCATCGCCACACCCCACCGCTTCCACGCCTCCCTGGCCCTGGAAGCCCTGCGGCATCACAAGCACGTCCTGTCTGAAAAGCCCATGGACGTACGCCTGAGCGAGGCGAAGAAGACCGCGGCAGCTGCAAAGCAGTCCCATCTGGTGTACGGCATCATGTTCAACCAGCGCACCTCCCCCATCTTCCAGCGGGCCCGGGAAATCGTCCAGAAGGGCGAACTGGGCACCCTCAAGCGGAGCGTGTGGCTCATCACCAACTGGTACCGGACCCAGCACTACTACGACTCCGGTGACTGGCGGGCCACCTGGGGCGGCGAGGGCGGCGGCGTGCTGCTCAACCAGGCGCCCCACAATCTGGACCTGTGGCAGTGGATCTGCGGCATGCCCAGCCATGTACGGGCCTTCTGCGACATCGCCCGCTACCACCGCATTGAGGTGGAGGACGACGCCACCATTCTCACCCGCTATCCCTCCGGCGCTACGGGCATGTTCGTCACCAGCACCGGGGAATACCCCGGCACCAACCGTCTGGAGATCTCCGGCACTCTTGGCAAAATTGTGCTGGAAAACGGCAAGCTGCGCCACTGGAAGCTCCTTAAGCCCGAGGAACAGGTGCGCTACACCTCGGATGAGAGCATGGCCCGCATCCCCTGTGACTATTCGGAACAGTATTTTGAGGAACCCGAATCCGGGCACCTGCAGATCCTGAGAAACTTTACCGCCGCCATCCTGCGGGGCGAACCCCTGCTCGCCCCCGGTGTGGAAGGTGTGCAGGAGCTGACCATCTCAAACGCTGCATACCTGTCCGCCTGGACGGGCAATGCGGAGATCTCCCTGCCCATGGACACCGCAAAGTTCGACGCCCTGCTCTCGGAAAAGATTCAGAATTCCAACTTCCGTCCCTCCACCAGCCACAGCCGCCTTTCCCAGGAATACAGCGAGAGATGGCAGGTTAACTGGTGAGGTGGCATATGTCTGATTATATCGCCGTGGTGGGCGGCATCAACGTGGACATCACCGGAACGTCCGACGCCCGCCTGGTTCTTTCCGATTCCAACCCGGGCCGGGTCCGGGTCACCCTGGGGGGCGTGGGACGGAATATCGCTGAAAACCTTGTCCGCCTCTCCCAGAAGGTCTTAATGATCACCGCCATGGGGGACGATGCCCATGCGGACATCATCCGCCGCTCCTGCGGGGAGATGGGCCTTGACCTCAGCCACAGCAAAACCTTCCCGGGGCGGACCAGCAATACCTACCTGTGCATCAATGACGCAGGCGGGGACGTGCTGACCGCCGTGTCGGACATGGGGCTCTGCGATGAGATCACCCCGGCCTTTCTGGAAGAGCGGCTTGACGTGCTCAACCACGCATCCCTGGTGATCCTGGATGCCAACCTTCCCGCCGCCTCCCTGGCCTTCCTGGCCGGGGCCTGCACCGCTCCCATGATGGCCGATCCGGTTTCCACCAAAAAGGCACCCCGTCTGTCCGGATGCCTGTGGCGGCTTATGGCCTTAAAGCCCAACGGGCCCGAGGCGGAATGCCTGTCCGGCTGCATGATCCACGGCACCCAGGGGCTGGAGGAAGCCGCTCTGGCCCTGAGGCAGGAAGGCGTGGAAAATGTCTTCATCACCCTGGGAAACCAGGGTGTGTATTACATGAGCCAGAAGGAGGCAGGGTTTGAGCCCTGTCTTCCCGGGCCCGTCATCAATACCAATGGCTGCGGTGATGCTTTCTTTGCCGCAGCCGCTCTTGCACTCATCCATCATCTGCCCGCGTCAAAAGCAGCAGTCCTGGGTCAGGCGGCAGCCGCCATCTGCGCCAGAGCAGACAGCGCTGTCAATCCCGACCTGACACTGCGTCTTCTTGAACAGCAGGCAGGCATCACAATCAACGGAGGTTCTCTTTACCATGAACAGCACTTTGAATAACGCGTACCTTTCCGTATCCCCCGAAGTTCAGCAGGCTCTCAGCGAAAACCGGCCCGTGGTGGCTCTGGAATCCACCATCATCTCCCACGGCATGCCCTATCCAAAGAATGTGGAAACCGCCCTTAACGTGGAAAGAATTATCCGGGAGCACGGCGCCGTGCCCGCCACCATCGCCGTCATCCAGGGCAAAATCACCGTGGGCCTTACCAAAGACCAGATCGAATACCTGGGAAAGAAGGGCCTGGATGTGCCCAAGGCCAGCCGCCGCGACCTTCCTGTGCTGCTGAGCCGGGGCATGGACGGAGCCACCACCGTGACCACCACCATGATCGGCGCCGCCATGGCCGGCATCCGGGTCTTTGCCACCGGCGGCATCGGGGGCGTGCACCGGGGTGCCGAGGTCACCATGGACATCTCCGCGGACCTGGAAGAACTGGCCCAGACCCCTGTCATGGTGGTCTGCGCAGGCTGCAAGTCCATCCTGGACATCGGCCTGACCCTGGAATACCTGGAGACCAAGGGCGTGCCGGTGCTGGGCTATCAGACGGAAGAGATGCCTGCCTTCTATACCACCCATTCCGGGTTCAAAGTGGACTATAAGATAGAAGATCCGGAGGATGCTGCCAGGACCTTCGCAGCCAAGCTTGCCTGCGGCCTTAAGGGCGGCATGCTTCTGGCCAACCCCATCCCGCCGCAGTACGCCATGGACCTTGACTACATCAACAGCAATATTGACGCCGCCCTGAAGGAATGCAATGAGCTGGGCATCCGTGGCAAGAAGATCACCCCCTTCCTGCTGGACAAGATCCAGAAGCTCACCGGTGGCAAGAGCCTGGAAGCCAACATCCAGCTGGTATACAACAACGCAGCCGTAGGCGCCGAAGTGGCAAAGGCCCTGTGCCGGGAGGCCTGATATGGAGCTCCGGGACTTTCTTGCTTTCCGTTATATCTCAGGCCCCGCCTTCTCCCCGGACGGGAAGAACGTCTGCTTCACGGTGACGGAGGCGGACGCGGATGAGAACACCTACCGCCACTGCCTGCATCTTCTTGACATGGAAACCGGGAAGGTGCGGCAGATGACGGCAAAGGATACGGAAGGCACCTTTGCCTGGCTTGACGGGGACAGGATCCTCTTCCCCGCCGGAAGGGAAAACAGGAAAGGCGATGCAAAGGATGACGGCTTTACTGCCTGGTACTGCCTTGACATACACGGCGGCGAGGCCCTCCCCTTTTTCCGTCTGCCCCTGAAGGTTTCCGAGCTTATTCCCCTAAGTGACCGGCATTTTTATGCCCTGGCCGCCTTTGACCCCGCCTGCCCGGACTACGCCTCCCTGCCGGAGGAAGACCGGAAGGCATGGCGGGAAAAAGCCCTGCCTGAAAAGGACTATGAAGTGCTGGACCATGCCCCCTTCTGGTTTAACGGCAGCGGGTTTGACCATACCCGGCAGGGGCTGTTTTCCATCACCGCCTCTCCCTTTTCCGTCAGGCGCATCTCGGATGTGTCTGAGAACGTCTCCTCTGCCCATCTTCAGAAAAACCGCCTGCTCTTTGTATCCACCCCCGCCTCCGCAAAGCCCCGTCTCCGGGGCTTTTCCCTGAAGGCCCTGGACTTTGAAACAGGCAGCGTATCCGCCCTGTACACAAACGAAGATCTCATGCTGGATACCCTGCTTTCGGACCCGGAAGACGAAGAACATGTGTGGTTCCTGGCCGCCGGCGGGCAGCGGTACGGCATAAACGAGAATCCCTGGCTGTACCGTCTGAATCTTCCTGACGGCAGCCTTATGGTGCTTTCGGAAAATGCCTGCTCTGTCCGAAACGAAGTCTGCACGGACTGCGCCTGGAGTGAAGACAGCCAGCCCCGTCTTGCAGGCGGGGAAGTGCTCATCACCTCCACGGTGGAAGGCAGCGCCCACCTGTATGGCTTTTCCCTGAAAGACGGTTCCAGGCGCAGCATTGTCACCCGGCCCGGTTCCCTGTACTGTCTGGCGGTTTCAAACACAGGAAAAGCTGTTGCCGCAGGCATGTATGACATGGGGCTTGAGGAGCTCTGTGAAATCGACCTGCGCAGCGGGGAACTTACCTGCCGCACCCATCTCAACACGGCCCTGGACGGCCTGCGTGTGTCCCTGCCTGTGCCCCTTACAGCTGAGCGGGACGGGGTTACAATCCAGGGCTGGGTTTTCCCGCCTTCTGATGCAGCGGACGGGAAAAAGCACCCGGCTGTACTGGATGTCCACGGCGGGCCCAAATGCGCATACGGCCCGGTGTATTTCCATGAGATGCAGGTCTGGGCCTCCCTGGGCTTTTACGTCTTTTTCTGCAATCCCCGGGGCAGCGATGGCCGGGACAATGCCTTTGCCGACATCCGTGGACGCTACGGCACCGTGGACTATGAGGACATCATGGCATTTACCGACAGGGTGCTGGACGCATACCCTGAGATAGACAGAAGCCGGGTCTGCGTCACCGGAGGCAGCTACGGCGGCTTTATGACCAACTGGATCATCTCCCACACCGACCGCTTCTGCTGCGCTGCCTCCCAGCGTTCCATCTCCAACTGGCTGAGCTTCACCGGGGTTTCGGATATCGGGCTGTATTTTGCCCCCGACCAGACCGGCGCGGACCTGAAGGATCCCTCAGCCATGTGGAAACAGTCTCCCCTGGCGTATGCGGAGAACGTGCACACCCCCACCCTTTTCATCCATGCGGATGAAGACTACCGCTGTCCCCTGGAACAGGGCCTTCAGATGTTCTCTGCCCTGCTTGCGCATGATATTGAGGCCCGGTTCTGTCTGTTTCACGGGGAGAACCATGAGCTTTCCCGCTCCGGGAAGCCCCTGCACCGCATCAGGCGGCTTCAGGAAATCACGGACTGGTTCCTTAGCCATACACGGGAGGAAAACTGAACATGTTTGACAGAGGCTGGCTTTTTTCCCTGCTTCCCCCGGACAGCACCATGGAGGATGCTGCCGGATCCGCGTTTGTCCCCGTTTCCATGCCCCATGACTGGCAGATCCATGACACATCGGACCTGTACCGGGACGGGGACGGCTGGTACCGGAAGACCCTTCAGCTTTCCGTAGAGGACCTGAAGGGACATGTGTTCCTGGACTTTGACGGCGTTTACATGGACAGCAGCCTGTACGTAAACGGCGTGCTGACAGCGGCCCATGCCTACGGATACTCCCCCTGGCTTGTGGACCTGACGCCCTGGGCCCGGGAGGGGGAAAACGAACTCCTGCTGAAAGTTGCCTACCGTTCCCCCAATACCCGCTGGTATTCCGGTGCCGGCATCTTCCGGGTTCCCCGCCTCCTGAAACTCCCTGAAACCTGCATCATGCCCTTTTCCCTGGCTGTGGATACCAGGTTTGACGGGACATGGACTCTGGAGGGCATGGCGGAGATTATGGGGACGCAGAGCCCGGATGTCCGTGTGTCCCTGCGGGATCAGGGACAGGAAATTGCCTGTACAAGTGCCCGGCAGGAACCCGGCAGGCTCCGCTTTTCCCTGAATGGCCTGTCCGTCACCCCCTGGTCACCGGAGACGCCTTCCCTGTATACCCTGGTGCTGACGCTGCCCGGTCAGGCATATGAAACCGCCGTGGGCTTCCGCACCGTCCATCTGGACCCTGACCGGGGTCTGATTCTCAACGGTCAGCGCACCCGTCTTCGGGGCGTATGCCTGCACCATGACGCAGGCTGCCTCGGGTCTGCCTTCCATCCCCAGGCCTTCCTCAGGCAGATGCAGACCCTGAAGGCATACGGGGTCAACGCCCTGCGCACCAGCCACAACCCGCCGGCCCGGGAAGCCCTGGACATCTGCGACAGACTTGGCATCATGGTCATTGACGAAGCATATGACATGTGGGAGATGCCCAAGACAAAGTATGACTATGCCCGTTTCTTCCGCAGGGATGCTGTGGAGGACATACAGGCCATGGTGCGCCGGGACAGGAATCATCCCTGTGTGCTCTTCTGGTCCATCGGCAACGAGATCCCGGACACCCACCACAGTCCATCTGCCCCCAGGGTCACCAGGGCCCTGCGGGACGCGGTGCGCCGCGCTGACCCCTTCCGTCACGGAGAAATCACCATAGGTTCAAACTATATGCCCTGGGCCGGTGCCCAGGCCTGCGCGGAGGAGCTTAAGGTACCCGGCTACAATTATGCCGAGAACCTGTACGACCTGCATCACGCAGAGCACCCTGACTGGGTCATCTACGGTTCGGAAACAGCCTCCATTGTCAGCTCCAGAGGCATTTACCACTTCCCCATGGATGCGGAAATCCTCTGTGATGAAGACCGGCAGTGTTCATCCCTTGGAAACTCCCACACCAGCTGGGGCCATCAGGACCTGAAGACCATGCTCTGTCAGGACAATGCTTCCACCTATTCCATGGGGCAGTTCGTCTGGTCCGGCACGGACTATCTCGGGGAGCCCACCCCCTACCACACCCGCAATTCCTACTTCGGTTTCTTTGACACCTGCTGTTTTCCCAAGGACAGCGCCTTCCTGTACCGGGCCTTCTGGACCCGGTCACCCTTTGTGCATATCGGCGTCAGCTGGGACTGGAATCCGGGCCAGATCATCGATGTGCCGGTGATGACAAACCTTCCCCGGGTGGAACTGTTCCTGGGGGATGAGCGTCTCGGGGTAAGGGAAGTGGATCTGACGGATCCTGAAAAGGCACTGCCTGTGTGGCACATACCCTACAGCCCCCTGCCCCTGCGGGCCGTGGCGGAAGACAGAGATGGCCGTATCTTTGAAGCCGTGCGCCTGCCCTCCGGGGATCCCTGCCGCCTGTGCCTTAAACGGGAAAGCCAGACCCCGGGCCCCCTTTCCTTTGTGGATGTGTCTGTCCTGGACAGCATGGGCCGGCCGGTGGAAAACGCCTGTGACTTCGTCCGGGCAGAAACCGAAGGCCCGGTCCGGATCCTGGGCATGGACAACGGAGACAGCACGGACACGGAAGGCTACACCGTCACCGGCAAGCGCCTCTTCTCCGGCCGCATGCTCATCGTCCTTGAGGCCCTCTCGGATCAGGGGGAAGGCATCCTGCGCGTACATGCACCCGGTCTTGAGGAAGCAGTCCTTACGCTTCATCTGGATGAAACCTTCTGCGGCGTGACGCCGGAGGATACCATTGTATACGAACCCGCCCGGGACACCTCCCTCAGGGTGCGGAAAATTCTTCTTGAGCCCCTGTCCTCCACATACCTGACGCCGGAAAACCCTGCCGCTGCCTTCCGCCTCACCCTTTTCCCGGAGCATGCGGACAACCCGGAGCTGCACTTTCGCATCACCAACCGGGCCGGCATTGACAGCCCCTGTGCCGCCGTCACCCTTACGGATGGGAACACCATCGAAGTGAAGGGCCTTGGGGACGGGGAACTGTACCTGCGGGCCACTGCTTCCCGTAACGGCCAGCCGTATCTCATCTCCCAGATGGAGCTGCATCTGTCCGGCTTCGGCTCCCCCTGCCTTGATCCCTACGGCTTCATAGCCGGCGGCCTGTATGACGACAGGGAGGGCGACATTGCCCCCGGCAACGAGCACGGCTTTGCCTTTGCCAGGGACGGGGTATCCGCCGCCATCTTCCACAACGTGGACTTTGGCCGGGCCGGTTCTGACCGGATCACCATCCCCGTTTTCGCTCTGGACAGCGAGCCCCACCGGATCCGTCTGTACGAGGGTCGCCCGGAGGATGGACGCCTCATTCAGGAACTGGTGTACTGCAAGCCCAGCATCTGGAACGTCTATCAGGAGGAAACCTGGGACCTTCCCTTCCCTCTCACGGGAGTAAAGACCCTGTCCTTCCAGTCGGAAGACAAGGTTCACATGAAGGGGTTCTCCTTTGCCCGCCAGTCCAGGGCCTTCCGTCTGCTCACCGGCAGGGATGCCGACAGCATCTTCGGGGACGCGTACGAAGTCCAGGACACCCGGATCCGGCACATCGGCAACAATGTATCCGTCACGTTTGCAGACCTTGATTTTGGCACCCGGGAAGCCTGCATGCTTTCCATACGGGGCAGCACGGACCTGAAATGCCAGAGCATCACGGTGAGAATCGAAGATCAGAGTGGGAAGAGCATCTCCGCCCTGTGCGAATTCAGGGAGGGCACTGACACCCTGCAGACCTTCCCTGTCCCGGTGCTTCCCGGCCTCTGCCGTGTCACCCTGATCTTCCTTCCCGGTTCCCGCTTTGATTTTGATTCCCTTCAGTTTGCCCCCGGAACCACAGACTTAAGCTGAGAAAGGCGAAGCCATGTTCCAGTTTTCCGAGCACGCTCCCGGCATCCTGCACATCCAGGACGGCATGGGGGTCTGCATGACCCTGATCCTTGGAAACAGGAAAGCCCTGCTTTTTGACACCGGATACGGCCTTGAGGATGTATGCAGCTATGCAGCCTCCCTCACTTCCCTGCCCCTGACGGTGCTCCTGAGCCACGGCCATCACGACCACGCCATGGGAAGCGTCTGGTTTAAGGACGTGATGCTCTCAGAAAAAGAGAAAACGGTGTATGAAACCTACACCTCCCTTCCCTGGCGGCAGCATGTGCTGAATCAGGCAGCGCAGAAGAACCTTAACTGGCCGGATGACTATCTGACCCGCCCCTCTGCCGCTGCCCATACAGCTGAGTCGGACCTGCTGGACCTTGGCGGCCGCACGGTCCGTCTCCTGCCCCTGCCTGGGCATACCCCGGGATCCATTATGCTTCTGACAGACGGCGTTCTGCTGACCGGGGACAACTGGAATCCGGAAACCTGGTGCTTCTTCCCGGAGGCGGAAAGCGTGCTGACCCTGAGAAAGTCCCTTCAGACAGTGCTCAGGGAGGATTTTGAGACGGTCCTCTGTTCCCACAGACCGTCCCGCTTCACCCGCAGGGACCTTGAAGCATTCACCGGTTCCATAACGGACCAGGCCCTTGCAGGGGCTGAACCCTGCGGCCTGGGAGCCCCCTACGGCGTGGATGCCCGGGCCCTCACCCTGCCGGATCATCAGCGTCTGGTATTTGACTTTGCCAAGTTTGAAAGGAGCCGACAGGAATGAACCAGTTTCCCTTTCTGGAATGCATCGGCACAGGCCGTCTTGGGCTTGCCCTGCACAAGGAATACGTGGACCAGCTCCGTCAGGTGCAGGAGAAATGTCATTTCCGCTACATCCGGGGCCACGGTCTGTTTCATGAGGACATAGGGATCTACCAGCGGGTGAAAAAAGGAAACCGCATGGAGACCCGCTACTGCTTCACCTACCTGGACCGCATCATGGACACCTTTCAGGACCTGGGCCTGCGGCCCCTGCTGGAACTGGGATTCATGCCAAAGGCCATAGCCTCAGGAACCCAGACCATCTTCTACTGGCAGGGCAACACCACAAAGCCCGGCAATGAGAAGGAATGGGTGCGCCTTGTGCAGGCCACGCTTACCCATCTTAAGGAGCGCTACGGCGAAAGCGAAGTCAGTCAGTGGCCTGTGGAGGTCTGGAACGAGCCCAACCTGCCTGGTTTCTGGGAGAACGCGGACCTTGACGCCTACCTGAGGCTGTATGAAATCTCAAGCCGCGCCGTAAAAGCCGTGCTTCCGGACGTTCCCGTGGGCGGGCCTGCCATATGCGGCGGCGCTTCCTGCAATCCCTGGATGGAAACCTTCCTCACCTTCTGCGAGAAAAATGACCTTCCCCTGGACTTTGTCTCCCGTCACCTGTATATGGCCCAGACCCCTGAACACCATGGCCGTTACACCTACCATACCATGTGCACGGCTGACGACTCCATCCGGGAGCTCATGGAGACCCGCAGCATCATGGCTGCCCATCCCCGCTTTGCCTCCCTCCCCCTGTACGTCACGGAATTCAACAGTTCCTACAATCCCTTCTGCCCCATTCACGACACCGTGCAGAACGCGGCCCTCATGGCGGATCTGCTCTCCCGTCTGCCCGAAGCCTGCCAGCTGGCCAGCTACTGGACCTTCGGGGACGTCTTTGAGGAACAGGGCATCCCCTCCACACCCTTCCACGGGGGCTTCGGCCTCATGGCCAACAGCTGCATTCCCAAGCCCACGCTGTGGACCTTTGCCTTCTTTGCCCGCCTGAGGGAAGCAGGTCCTGTCATCCATCAGGAGCCCGGCCTGATCCTTGCAAAAGACGGAAACGGCTACGCGGGCCTCTGCTGGCAGTACTGTCCGGACAGGCAGGAAAAGAAAACCGTCCGTTTTGCCCTTCCCCTGGAAGGCCGCTGGTGCCTGACCCGCCACACGGTGGACATGACCCACGCCAATCCCCTTGCCCTGTGGCAGGCCATGGGCCAGCCCGCCGCCCTTTCCCGGGAGCAGGCAGACCTGCTGCGCGACGCCGCGCAGCCCTTCGTCACCATGGATGCCCTGAAGGCCGCGGAAACGGGGGATACACAGGTTCAGCTGGATCTGAAGGACAATTCCCTTGTCTATTTCACCCTCACCCCGGCGCCCCTGTCCCCGGATGACGGCTACCAGGTGAAATGGTACCGTTAAGGTTCCCCGGCATTTCCTATTACTTCTGTAAGGCAGGTGTCACATATGACAGACAGACTCTGGCTGTCCCTCTTTCCGGACAGGCTGCCGGAGAGCATACACAGCCCGGTGGAAACTGCCCGGGCGGAGCTTGAAGGTTTTCCGGACCTGCATGTTGCCCTCCGGGAGACAGACGGCCCCCTGACATGGGAAAAAGACGGTGATGCGGAGTGCCTGTCCGGACAGGGGCAGGACCTGCTCCGGGCCGTGTACGGCCGCATTTTCTCCCATCTTCTCTCAGAGCCCTTTGAGCCGGTCAGCACGCCCTCCTTTTCCCTTCGCATGATCAACTGCTGGGACAACCTGGACGGTTCCGTGGAGCGGGGGTACTCGGGACGCTCCCTGTTCTTTGAAGGCGGCAAACTCTCCTATGACAGGGATCGCATCCGCTTCCTGGGCCGGCTTCTGGCCTCGGTGGGCATAAACTGCATCTGCATCAACAACGTCAACGTCCTTCACGAAGCCCAGCGGCTCATGGAAGACCTGCTGCCCGAAACGGCTGCCCTGGCGGACCTGCTGAGACCCTTCGGGGTACGTCTCATGCTCTCGGCGGACTTTGCCCTGCCCCTGCGGCACGGCATTGCAACCGCGGATCCCTTTTCCCCTGAGGTTCAGGCCTTCTGGGCGAACACATGCCGGGAGATCTACAGATGCATACCGGACTTCGCCGGCTTCCTGGTCAAGGCGGACAGCGAGCACCGGCCCGGCCCCTTTACCTACGGAAGGAACCACGCGGACGGTGCCAACATGCTGGCCCGGGCCCTGAAGCCCTTCGGCGGGGTGGTCATCTGGCGGGCCTTTGTCTACAACTGCCAGCAGGACTGGCGGGACACATCCACAGACCGGCCCATGGCCCCCTACCTGACCTATACCCCGCTGGACGGTCAGTTTGACGACAACGTGATTCTGCAGGTCAAAAACGGCCCCTACGACTTCCAGGTCCGGGAGCCCATTTCCCCCACCCTGCTGGCCATGCACAGGACAAACCTGGCCCTGGAGTTCCAACTGGCCCAGGAGTATACGGGCCACCAGATTGACATCTATGCCATGCCCGGCCTTTTCCGGGAGGTGCTGGACGATCTCAGGGGAACCGCCATACCGGCCATAGCCGGGGTAAGCAACTTGGGAAGGGACAAAAACTACACCGGCCACCCCTTTGCCGCCCTGAACCTGTTTGCCTACGGTCTTTTCGCCCTGAACCGGGAAGCAGACCCGGAGGAGGTCACAGAACAATTTGTCCGTCTTGCGTATCCTTCCCTGAATACTGAAGGTGCCGCATCCCTGACCCGGCTGCTTATGCGCTCCCGGGGGATCTATGAGAAGTACACTTCTCCCCTGGGCCTGTGCTGGATGGTGGTGCCGGGTCTGCATTACGGACCCAGCCCCGACGGGTACGAGTACCAGAGCTGGGGTACCTACCACAGGGCGGACCGGAATGCGGTGGGCATAGACAGGACCGGACAGGGAACAGGCTATGTGCTGCAGTACCCTGCGGACCTTCAGGCCCGGTATGCGGATCCCCATGCCTGTCCGGACAACATGCTTCTGTTCTTCCACCGCCTGCCCTACTCCTTTGTCATGCGGGACGGCCGCACCCTGATCCAGCGGATCTACGACGACCACTTTGAAGGGTACGAGGAAACAGAAGCCATGCAGAAGGAGCTGGAAAAGCTGCTGGAAAGCCTGCCGGATGAGGACGCCCGGATCTGCCGGGAGAGAATGCAGCTGCAGCTGAGCAACGCCCGGGAATGGCGGGATGTAATCAATACCTTCTTCCACCGTTTAAGCGGCGCGGAAGATGCCAGGGGCAGAAAGATCTACGCATAAAATAGCCCCAAAGGGCTTTTGAAGATGGAAAGTACAGCGGAAATACAGACGAATGGGCCATCTTAACTTGACATATGCGGGAAAACTGCCTATGCTAGTACCAGTTTCAGAAACAAACCCGGGATGGAGAGAAGTAGCACAGATCATCCGCTTTCAAGGGAGCCGCTGACAGTGGGACGGCGGCAGGCGGACCGGTGTGAATGGACTCCGGAGGGTTCTTCCGAAAGGCGTACATGCCGGGTAGGAAGAAACGGGTACCGAGCCCGTTATCCTTCGGCGCATATGCTGGTATGCGAATGAGTGCACCCCTTTTGGGTGAAACTGAGTGGCACCACGGAAATTCCGCCTCAGTCAGACACAGTCTGGCTGAGGCGTTTTTTCATCCAACACCGCAGCGGCGGAGCCGAAAAGGATCCGTCATCCCAGGCTTCAAAAAATATTTTACAGAAAGAGGCATTGACTATGACACGCAGATCCATCTTCGCACTGATTCTGTCCCTTGTTCTGTCCATCTCCCTTTTCTCCTTCTCCTTTGCCGAGAAGGAAACGTACACCATCGGCGTATCCCAGTTTGCCGTACACGGTTCCCTTGACAACTGCTTCCAGGGCTTCAAAGAAGGCCTGGCCGAGCAGGGGTTCGTGGAAGGCGAGAACGTGACCTTTGTGCTGCAGAACGCCAACGCCGACACAGGCACCGCAGCCCAGATCGCCGACACCTTCGTCAACAGCGGCGTCGACCTGATCTGCGCCATCGCCACCCCCTCCGCCATGAGCGCCTTCAACGCAGCCCAGGACCGGAACATCCCGGTGATCTACACCGCGGTATCCGACCCCGTAGCCGCCCAGATGGCAAACGCTGACGGCACCAATCCCGGTGAGATCACCGGCACCAGCGATGCCCTGCCTGTGGAAGCCCAGCTGAAGCTCATCCGTGCCCTGCAGCCGGAAGCCAAGAAGATCGGCATCCTCCACACCACCTCTGAAACCAATTCGGATTCCACCCTGGAAGCCTACAGGACCCTTGCCGGACAGTACGGCTTTGAAATTGTGGATAAGGGCATCTCCACCGGTGCTGACATTCCCCTGGCTCTGGAAGCCCTGCTGCCTCAGGTGGACTGCACCACCAACCTGACCGACAACACCGTGGTCCAGTCCCTCCCCGTGGTGCTGGAGCTCTCCGCGGATGCCGGCAAGCCCGTGTACGGCTCTGAAATCGAACAGGTGCGCCTGGGCTGCGTGGCCAGCGAAGGCATTGAATACCTGGAGCTGGGCCGTCAGACCGGCCGCATGGCTGCCCGTGTCCTGAAGGGCGAAGCCAAGGCCAGTGAGATTCCCTTTGAAATCATTGAAAACTCCTATCTGTATGTGAACGAAGACGCCATGGCACAGTTTGGCCTTGCCCTGCCCGATGACATGAAGGAACGCGCCATCCCCGTCACCATGGAATAAGCAGTATTCCCTCTTCCCTTCCCGGGAAGAGGGTTAAACCTAATGAAAGCAGGCATGTTGTATGCTCATGAGTATTCTTGAACAGGGACTGATCTATGGCATTCTGGCCCTGGGGCTCCTCATCACCTACCGGATTCTGGATTTCCCGGATCTGACTGTGGACAGTTCCTTTCCCCTGGGTGCAGCTGTCTCTGCCGTACTGACCGTCCAGGGCATGGCGCCGGTTCTGACCCTTTTCTTCGCCGTGCTGGCGGGATGCCTGGCGGGCCTCATCACCGGTCTGATCCATGTCAAATGCAAGGTCCGGGACCTGCTCAGCGGCATCATCACCATGACCGGTCTGTATTCCGTCAACCTGAACATTGCAGGAAAGGCCAACGTGCCTCTCTTTGGCGGCGATACCCTGTTCAGGAATGCTCTGACCAAATCCCTGCCTGCTTTTCTCTCCCCCTTCTCCACCCTTCTGATCATCCTGATCATCTCCATGCTGGCCAAGCTGGCCCTGGACTGGTTCCTGTCCACCAAGGCGGGCTTCCTGCTCAGGGCAGCCGGCGACAACCCCTCCGTGGTCACCACCCTGGCCCAGGACCAGGGCCGGGTGAAGATCCTGGGCCTGATGATCGCCAACTCCCTGGTGGCCCTCTCCGGTGCCGTCATGTGCCAGCAGCAGCGTTACTTCGATATCTCCATGGGCACAGGCGCCATGGTCATAGGCCTGGCATCCGTCATCATCGGAACCAACCTGTTCCGGCGCTTCACATTCATCAAGTCCACCTCCATGGCCGTCATCGGGTCCATCCTCTACAAGGCCTGCGTGGCCCTGGCCCTGCAGATGGGCCTGGATGCTTCCTTCATGAAGCTCATCACCGCCGTCCTGTTCCTCATCATCCTTGTTTCGTCCCAGATTCGTCCAAAGAAGGTGAGCCTGCATGTTTGAAGTACGACATATCGATAAGACCTACAGCCCCGGTACCGTCCAGCAGACCTGCCTGTTTTCGGACTTTTCCCTGGCCATCCAGCCCCGTTCCTTTGTCTCGGTGGTGGGCAGCAACGGCTCTGGCAAAACAAGCCTGCTGAACATCCTCTGCGGTTCTATCGGCGTGGACCAGGGCACCATTCTCATGAACGGTGAGGACATCACCCATCTTAAGGAGTTCCGCCGCTACCGGCGCATCGGGCGGGTCTATCAGAATCCTGCTCTGGGCACCTGCCCCAGCATGACCATTCTGGAAAACCTGGCCATGGCAGACAATAAGGGACATTCCTTCAATCTGCATCCCGGGGTGAACCGCAAGCGCATTTCCGCCTACCGGGACCTGCTCTCTCCCCTGGGCCTTGGCCTTGAGGATAAACTCTCCGTTCCCGTGGGCATGCTCTCCGGCGGCCAGCGTCAGGTGCTGGCCCTGGTCATGGCCACCATGACGCCCCTGGATTTTCTCATCCTGGATGAGCACACGGCCGCCCTGGACCCCAAAACCGCTGAGACGGTCATGCACCTGACGGACCAGGTGGTGCGGGAAAAGAAACTGACCACCCTCATGGTCACCCATAACCTGCGCCATGCGGTGGAATATGGGGACCGGATCCTCATGATGCACCAGGGCCAGATCGTACTGGACAAGGATGGAGAAGAGAAAAAGGCGCTGCAGGTGGATGACCTGCTGGGTCTGTTTAACAGCATCTCCATTGAATGCGGAAACTGAATATGCTCTGAATATCCTGTGCCGGCACCCGGCGCAGGATGCTTTTTCTGTACTTAATCGATTAAGTAGACACATTATGGCAGCAATTACAGATTTTCCACGTTATTTCCGGAAGTACTGTGCTCACTGCAATGAATACAGCTCCGGCAGCAGTACGTAAGAATCATGCCGTCTGCTTCCTGCGGGAACCGGATCCTCCTCCGCGCAGGCTGCCGGATATGAAGAAAAATCACCCGGAGCTGAATTCTCTCCGGATGATCTTTACAGATGTCACACAGGATAACCGCCTGCATGCAGGCATTATCTCACTTCTTCCGGCCTGTCCCGGTATCCACCACGTATTTTTTCAGCAGCAGGTCGTAAAGATAGGAGGACAGGGGCACCGCCAGGATGACGCCCCCGATGCCGAAGCTGGTGCCGAAAAGCAGAATTGCCACAAACTGCATGGGGCCCGGCAGTTCCAGTTTTCTTTCCACCAGAAGCGGATGAACCAGGTACATCAGCAGCAGCTGAACGCCCAGCACCGTCAGCAGGTACCAGAGGGCCCGGACAGGTTCCACCGCCAGGATCATGGCCGCCCCCAGCACCATGGCGGCAGGAAGTCCGAAGGTGGGGATCAGGTACATGACCCCTGAGAAGATGCTCAGCTCCAGTGCATAGGGAATCGAAAGCAGGGCCATCAGCAGGAATGTCATCAGTCCCATCAGCACTGCCTCCGTGACCTGGGCGGCAAAGTAGCGGCTGAACTTCTCATCCAGCAGCGCACCATGGCGGAAGAGCAGCCCTGCCTTCTCCTCCTTCAGCCGGTCTGCTGCAAGCGCACGGAAAGCCTGACAGATCCTCTCCTTCATGGGCAGAACCATCAGCGCAATGGAGAATCCCATGGCCAGGTTGACAATCACCTGCAGCGTGCCGCTGGCAGCCCCGGCAATGTTGCCCACCATGCCTCCCAGATTATCCCGCACGGCAGATACCAGGGTTTCCTGCATACTCTCCAGGTTGAGGGATTGTCCCTCCAGAACGGCCTGAGCCTCCGGAAAGCGTTCCAGCTGCGTGACCACCCAGTACTTCACCTGTTCAAAGGCCCCGGGCAGGCTCTGGACCAGCACCTGGCCGGTATGGATCATGCCGGGTATAATCAGGCCCAGGGTCAGCACCAGCAGAAGCACCAGGATCAGCACCGTCAGTGTCAGGGAAACGCCCCGGGGCATAGGGCCCCGCTTCCGCGGTATCGCCTCCAGCCTGCGGATGATCAGGTTCATCAGGTAGGTGATACAGAATCCATACAGAAAGGGCCTCAGGATATTGAAGATCACCCGCCACGCCGGGCCGGAGGCGTCAGGAAAACACAGGCTCCACAGGAGCAGTATACTGAAGGTGCAGATACCAAGAATCTGCCGGACGGTCTGTCTGTTCACAAAAGTCACTCCATGTTACAGCAAAGGGCATAAGGGCACCTGCACATTATACGGAGATAACCGGGCTTTTTCCACCTTCTGCACTGCTTCTGCCGGACAGCGGGTCATGGTTTTCTGCTGCCTGCTTAACAAGTGCCTCCATCGTCGCTCTGATCACATGCATAAACAATCATGGCGGCGGAAACCCACACATCATCAAAATTAGGTTTCCGCCGCCGAATCAGTTATATACTGGTTTCAGGGCTCTGTACCTGAAGGTCACAGGAGCCGTTTCTGTAACAGATGCGTTTTCATGCACAGGTCTGCATGTGCGCTCTGTTCTTACCGGATGCCGATTTCCGTGTCCGTCTGGCTGGTTTTGCTGTTGCGCTTGATATAATCCACAATCTCGTCCACCTGGGTGAAGGCAAGGCCCACATAGGTGTCCGCAGCACCGTAATAAATGGCAATGCGTCCGGTCTCCGTATCCTGCAGCGTGGCACAGGGGAAGCAGACGTTGGGCACAAATCCCCGCTCTTCATACGGTTCTTCCGGCGTCAGAAGATAGTTCTGGCAGCGATAGAGGACCCTGGAAGGTTCATCAATATCCAGAATAGCGCCGCCAATGGAATACACGAATCCGTTGCAGGTGCTGCTCACCCCGTGATAGAACATGAGCCAGCCTTCACTGGTCTCGATGGGGGCTGCGCCTCCGCCGATCTTGACGCCTTCCCACCAGTTGCCTCCGCTGCTCATGACATGGCGGTGTTTTCCCCAGAAAGTCATGTCCGGGCTCTGGGAGAGGAAAATGTCGCCAAAGGGGGTATGCCCGCTGTCGCTGGGACGGGAGAGCATGGTATAGAGTCCGCCGATTTTTCTGGGGAAGAGCACCGCATTGCGGTTAAAGGGGATATAGGGATTCTCAAGCCTTGTAAAGGTCTTGAAATCTGTGGTTTTGGCCATGCCGATGGACGCGCCGTAGAAATCCTGGCACCAGCACATGTAATAGGTGCCGTCGATGGGAATCAGGCGGGGATCATAGGCATAGATGGGCATGTACGGATTTCCCTTTTCATCGGTAAAGGGGATCTTCTCCGGATCCACATCCCAGTGAATACCGTCCTTGCTGTGGCCAAGATAGATATGCGGAATGCCGTTGACCTGCTCACCCCGCAGCACCGCCACATACCCGTCTTTCCAGGGGCATACGGCACTGTTGAAAATCCGGGCAACCCCGGGAGCCGGATTGCGCCCGATGACGGGATTCTCCGTATAGCGCCAGATGGGGGCATCGTGCCGGTCATTTTCCGGTCTGTCCTGCCAGGGAATATTCGGAAGCGGTCCTCCGGTCAGAATCTGTACGTGCTGCATGTAAGTCATTCCTCCGTCAATTCATCTTTCTCCGGGCCAGATCCCGAACCTGCCCGGGGCTGTCTCCGTATCCGTATTCCGGAAAATCTGCACGGGATCACTGTTTTTTCCCTGCATATCTTATCACGGGGCCCGAAATCCGTCCACCTGACATGCACATATGCAAATAATCCGTACATGATGATTGTACTTTTTCCCTTCCTGTGCTATTCTTTGCAAGGTTTCCTACCTCAAAGAACAAGACCCAAGGAGGACTGGCATGTATTCAGATAACATCATCTATGTCGGCGTCGATGATGACGATATTGATCTTTTTGAGGGACAGTATGATGTCCCCAATGGCATGAGCTACAACAGCTATGTCATCATGGATGAGAAGATTGCCGTGACGGATACGGTGGACTTGCGCAAAGTTCAGGCTTTTCTTGACAATGTGAAAACTGCGCTTCACGGGAAAAAGCCGGACTACCTGATTGTCCATCACGTGGAACCTGACCACGCCTCTTCCCTGCAGGCCTTCCTGGATGTCTATCCGGATGTTACCCTGGTGGGCAATGCCAAGACTTTCCAGATGCTGGAAAACTATTTTGCCTTCACCGCTGCCCGTCTTGTGGTAAAGGAAGGCGACGAACTGTCCCTTGGCGCGCATACCCTCAAATTCATCACGGCTCCCATGGTGCACTGGCCTGAAGTCATGATGTCCTATGAAGTGTCTGAGAAGATCCTCTTTTCCGCAGACGCCTTCGGCAAGTTCGGCATGCGGGAAACGGAGGAATCCTGGGACAGCGAAGCCAGGAGATACTACTTCAATATTGTGGGCAAGTACGGTCCCCAGGTCCAGGCTGTTCTCAAGAAGGCTACCGGGCTTGAGATCAAGACCATCTGCCCCCTGCACGGTCCCGATCTGGATGTGACCATCCCCCATGTGCTGAACCTGTATCAGGCCTGGAGTTCCTACAATCCTGAAGTGACCGACGGCGTGTTCATCGCCTATGCCAGCCTGCACGGAAACACGGCTGCAGCCGTTGAATGCCTGGCGGACATCATTGACAAGCATGGCCGCGGCGATGTATATCTGGCCGACCTGGCCCGGGTGGATATGTCCGAAGCCCTCTCCGCCGCTTTCCAGTATAAGCGCATCATCCTGGCAGCCTCCACCTACAATGCCGGACTCATGCCCTTCATGGAGGATTTCCTGAATCACCTGAAGGCCAAGAACTGGCAGAATCACATCGTGGGTCTGGTGGAAAACGGCTCCTGGGCTCCCATGGCTGCCAAGGTCATGAAGGCCGCCATGGAAAGTGCCAAAAACATCACCGTCATTGAACCCGTGGTGACCATCAAGGGCGCCGTCAAGGAGGCAGATCTTCCCCGCCTTGCAGAACTGGCTGAGGCCATTCTGAAGGACTGAGATTCCTGCTCCTGACCCGTCCCGTTCCGGACGGCTTATGCAGGCATACATAAACACAGGGGACCGCAGCGTGCTTTGCACAATCCGCGGTCCCCTGTGTTTTGTTCATATTCCGTGAAACGGGCCGGTTTCCCGGCAGGCTCAGTCAAAAGGATACTTCACATTCATCTGCCCGCGGATGGTATCCATCTCCCGCATGATCCGCAGGGTTTCGCTGTGGGGCATTTCAGGACATTCAATCTGTCCTTTTTCCAGGGCCCGCATGCAGGCCCTGACCTCATACTCATAGCCTGTCAGCTGCTGCGGAACCGGCACAATACGCTCCGGGAACAGGCGGTTCCTGTCCGGGCGCCATACTTCCACCCGTCCGGGGTTGTTGATATTGTCCACCTGCAGGTACCCTTCCGTACCGTACACGACCCCGATGCGGTCCGTATTGGCCGCCATGGTGGTATACAGGTCTGCCGTTATCTTTCCGGGATAGATAAGGGATATGGTATCCGACAGATCAACCCCCGTGCCGGTCAGAACACCTGTTGCACAGACGCGCTCCGGCTCACCCAGCACCATGGCGGCAAAGTTCAGGCAGTAGACGCCCATATCCAGCAGGGCGCCGCCGGCCAGTTCCGGAAGCTTCAGGCGGTCAAGGTCCCCCACCCGGTATCCCAGATTGGCCCTCAGGCCGGTCACCTCACCGATCTCCCCGGAGCGGATGAGATCGGAGATCATCTCCCGCGCCGGCATATACCGGGTCCAGATGGCCTCCGTCACCAGGATGTTTTTCTCCTCCGCCTCCTTGAGCACTTCTTCCGCCTGGGCGGCGTTTCCGGTGAAAGCCTTTTCACAGAGCACCGCTTTGCCATGTTCAAGGCACATCTTCACATGTTCCGCATGGTGGGAATGGGGCGTGGCGACGTACACCAGATCCAGGTTTTTATCCTCCAGCATCTGTTCATAACTGCCAAATGCCAGCCCTGCGCCTTCCATGGCAGCAAATGCTTCTGCCTTCTTCAGATCCCGGGAAGCGACCGCATACAGCTCCACCTGTTCGCCGTTTCTGCGCATGGCCTGCACGGTAGCCGCCATGGCATGGGCAATGCCGCCTGCCCCGAGAATACCCAGCCGCATCATGCCTTCAGGTCTCCCGCGATATCAATGTTTTCCCCGAAAAGGGCCACCTTGGCGCCCTGGCTGGCTTCATCGCTTTCCGCATGGGCCAGAAGCCACTTGTTGCGGGCCCAGAGCATCTTGTCCATGGTATTTGCGCCGTCCTCGGGCCGGTAATCCGTATTGGTTCCCGCCGGCAGTGCCACCAGCACCTGGAATCCCTTAGCGGGGTCCACATGGCAGGGCGCATAGTGCAGGGTGGTGGCATAGACTTCCACCAGCGTGCCGGCTGGCACCCGGAAAGCCTTCACCACAGAGGTATCAAGACGTCCGGCCACAATCTCACTCTGTTTGGCCAGAAGCAGGATAAAATCCTCGGTACCCAGGTTGAACTCGGAATCCCTGTGGAATTCCAGACAGTTGAGCTTCGTGTTGTGTCCGTTGCAGTATCCGAACTCAAAGGGCATTCCGCCAAACAGGCCCATGCCCACTTCCTCGGCACCTTCTGCCTGATGCAGTGCATCCTCCCGGGGCGTGTACACCACATTCTCCGGAACCGGGGTCTTTTTCAGGGCTTCCAGGATGGCATCGGTCTTATACCCTTCCACCACACGTCCATAGGGACGGAATGCTTCGTCTGTTACCTGATAAATCATCATAACGGTCTCCTGTCTGAGCACGTCTGTGCTCTCTTTTTCTTTATGCTTTCTTCTTTTCCGGTACACAGGCCGGTCCGGGCCTGCTTCCCTTTTCTGCCGGATTTTTTTCCGGCAGAAAAGAGTGTAGCACAAACCCGCAGCATCTGTCATCCGGCGGCGGCATAGGGCTACCGCCAGGATGCCATATTTCTGTCTGTTCCCGTGCCTTACAGCAGATGTGCGCAGGCCTTGTCAAAGGAAATCCAGGCATCCTCGCCCACCTGGAAGATTTCCTTGTTCAGGGGGCAGTTGTCGGCGATTTTCACCAGGGTATCCCCCACCCGCACATGGTAGTTCTGATAGCTGCCCATAAAGCAGCTCAGTTCCACTTTGCAGGGCAGGAGGCCTTCCCTGCCGATCTGTATGGCCTCAGGCCGGAGCACGATTTCCCGCTCCTCCCCGACACCTGCCTTCGCCGCCGCGGTCTTCACCCTGTGTCCGGCCACTTCCAGTGTCACACTGTCGTCCTCCACACCGGCCACGGTGCCTTTCAGGAAGTTGCATTCACCGATAAAGTCCGCCACAAACTCCGAATTGGGATGGTAATAGATATCCATGGGCGACCCCATCTGGGCGATGACGCCGCCTTTCATGAGGATGATCTGGTCCGAAATGGACATGGCCTCAGACTGGTCATGGGTCACATAGATGGCGGTAATACCCAGAATCTGCTGGATTCTGCGGATCTCCGTGCGCATCTGAACCCTGAGCTTGGCATCCAGGTTGGACAGGGGCTCATCAAAGAGCAGTACACCGGGTTCCACCACCAGGGCCCTGGCCAGTGCCACACGCTGCTGCTGGCCGCCGGAGAGCTGGTTGGTCATGCGGGCTTCCATGCCGGAGAGCTCCACCAGCTTCAGGATATCGGTGACCCTCTTTTCAATCTCTGCCTTGGGTACCTTCCTGAGCTTCAGACCGTAGGCCACGTTGTCAAACACATTATAATGCGGGAACAGGGCATAGCTCTGGAACACCATGGCCGTATCCCGTTTGTTGGGCGTCAGGGCATTGATGGGCTCCCCGCCCAGGTAGATTTCACCCTCATCCGGGGACTCAAAGCCCGCGATCATGCGCAGGGTCGTTGTCTTGCCGCAGCCGGAAGGTCCCAGCAGGGTGATGAAGGCGCCGGGTTCAATGTCGATGGAGACATCCTTCACGGCGTAGAAGTTCTGATGGGTCTTGGGGTCCTGATAAATCTTGGAGATGTGATCCAGCCGGACACCCTTTTTCTCTTTCTGTGCCATATGGCTTGCCTCCCCTTATTCTTTGATCTCACGGCTGGTACCGAACCTGCGGATGACGCCGTTCATAATCAGGATAGCCGTATAGGTGATGAGTATCAGCACCGTTGCATAGGCGCAGGCCACGCCGAATTCGCCTTTTTCCGCATACTCGTTGATACGGCAGGTGATAAGCAGGTACCTGGGCGTCACAAGAAGAATGACAGCCGAGATGGCGGTGATGGACCGCACGAAGGTGGTAACCAGGCCGCTGAAGAAGGAATCCTTGATCAGGGGCAGGGTGACGGAGGTGAATACCTTTCCGCTGCCTGCACCCAGGTCATAGGCCGATTCCTCAATGGACTTGTCGATCTGCCTGAGGGCCGAGATACCGGAACGGGTGCCCACCGGCAGGGAGCGCACCACGAAGACGATGACCAGGATCAGTCCGGTTCCGTAGATCCCCTGCAGGAAGCCGGTGCGGAAGACACCGCCTGCAAAACCCCGGATATATCCCACGCCCAGCACCGTGCCGGGCACGGCCATGGCCAGCATGGAGACAAACTCGATGAATCCCTTGCCATGGAACTTCCGTTTCACCACCAGATAGGAGATGATCATGGAGAGTAAGGCCGTGATGGGAGATGCAATCAGGGAGAGGATAAAGGAATCGCCGAAGGCCTTCCAGCCGCCCTCCCGGAACATCTGCTCAAACCACTTGAAGCTCAGGGAGTAATCCCGGCCCCAGAGCTTGAACAGGGCACCGAAGGGCACGGCAATATACATGAGCACCACAAAGACGGAAACCATGATGCAGAAAACAGACAGAGGATAGCGCACGGACTTGTCCTCAATGAGCATCCGGGCCCGGCTGGCCTTGCCGGAAAGGGTGGCCGCCGTCTTTTTCTCCAGCACGTACTTCTGAATCATGAACAGGGCCAGAGTCAGCACCAGGAGCACCACGGTCATGGCGGATGCGCCGTTGATGTCGTAGGTACCGCCGGTGATGCGCAGATAGATGGTGGTGGCCAGGGTGTCATAGGAGCCGCCGATGATCATGGGATTGGCAAAGTCTGCCACGGACTCAATGAAGGTCACCAGGAAGGCGTTGCCAAGGCCGGGCAGCATCAGGGGCAGGGTCACGGTCATAAAGACCTTCCAGCGGCTGGCACCCATGTCCCGGGCTGCTTCCTCCATGGAAGGGTCAATGTTCTTCAGCAGGCCCTTGAGCATGAGATAGACCACGGGGAAGAAGGTCATGGTCTGCACAATGGCAATCCCCCACAGGCCATAAATATCCGAGTCATAGATCCCCAGAATCTGCCGGGTCAGAAGACCGCTGCGGCCAAAGAGGAGGATCATGGACAGGGAAAGCACAAAGGGCGGTGATACCACCGGCAGCATGGACACCACGTCAAACAGTTTTCTGGTAAAAGCGGAGCGGATATGGACATACACATCCACATACGCAAACAGAAGACCGATCAGCAGGCTGCCCAGGCCCGTAATCATGCCCAGCAGCAGGGTGTTGCGCAGGGCATGGTTGAAGGTGTAATCCTGGAAAATACGGGGAAAGGCATCCAGTGTCCAGGTATCCGCGTTGAACTGAACACATACTTCCGAGGGGTCCACGCCGTCCATCTTCTTGATGAGACGGTTGTTCTGCTTATAGGTAAGCGGCGTGTCCTGCACAGTCAGAAGATCCGCCACATTCACATACACGGTGCGGTCCTTGTTATTGACCACCTTCAGGTACAGCGGTCCCGCCGTATCCTTTTTCTGGGCCTGGGATGCAAACAGTCCGGTGGTCCGGTACAGGGGGAAGAGTTTATCTTCCAGTCCCTCCACCGGTGATGAAAGCAGGACATAGACGGGGTCCGAATCATTCAGAGCCTCGCTGCCGTCTTCCCGGTAATACACAATCTTCTCCCCTGAAACCAGAGGGGATACAGAATACAGCGCCGTTGCCTTCACCTGGACGGAGTCCACCAGAAGGTTTGCCAGAGGATAAAGGATAAACAGGCTGAGAAAAAGAATCAGCAGGACAATGGTAATGATGAGAACCGGATCGCCGAAGAGTTTTTTCCGCTCCAGGCTCGCACTCTGCTTTCCTGCCATGCTCTCCCTCCTATCACAAAATTCTAAAAAGGGAGACGGGGCATCCGCCTCGTCCCCCAAGGGTTCTATGCATTACTCCGTCTTGAAACGGTCGTCGGCAGCAGCACCGAGGGCATCGAAATACTCCTGCACATACTTGGAGGTGTTGTTCTTGGCATCCTCAAAGTCATATTCGATGGTATTGTTGGGATCCAGGTCCGGGAAGTTCGCCAGGGCAGCAGGCTGCTGGGCGTTGTCAATCACCAGGAACTGATAGCTGCCCGCATCGTCGGCCAGCTCCACGCAGTCGGGGCTGAGGGCATATTCGATCCACAGCTTGGCGGCACTCTCATGCTCGCAGCCTTCAAAGATGGCGGTGGAGCCGATCTCATAGGCCGTGCCGTCGGCAGGAATGATCAGGCCGATGTTGTCATAGCCCTGCAGGATCTGATAGACGCCGTCATGCAGGAAGCCGATGGCGATCACGCACTCGCCGACGCCCACCTTCTTGGAGGGGCCGGAGCCGGACTTGGTGTACTGGGCGATGTTCTTGTCCAGTTCCACCAGGTACTTCATGGCTTCCTCTTCACCCTTGATCTGCACCAGGGTGTTGATCACCAGCTTGGCGGTACCGGCGGTGTTGGGGTTGGACAGCCAGATCAGGCCCTTGTACTCGTCCTTGAGCAGGTCGTCCCAGGTCTTGGGCGCTTCCAGGCCCAGACGGGTCAGTTCCTCATTGTTCACCATGAAGCCCAGGATGCCCTTGTAGATACCATACCAGTATCCCTCAGGATCCTTGTAGTTCTGGTTGACCAGATGAGAAGCATTGACTGCATCGTATGCCATGAGCAGACCCTGCTTGGCGGACTCGTTGTAGGGATCATTGGTGCCGCCGAACCAGACGTCAGCGGAAGGATTGCCCTTCTCGTTGGCGATCTTGGTCTGGACCTCACCGGTGGACAGGCGCTGGTAGCTCACCTTGATGCCGTACAGCTCTTCAAAATGCTGGCAGGCAGCAATCAGGTAGGGCTCCTCACAGGAACCGTACACCACCAGTTCGCCGTCTTCCTTTGCAGCTTCGATCAGCGCGGGGTCAATGCCCTCTGCAGATGCAAAGGCTGCAACGGACAGCAGCATCGCCAGCACAAGAAATACAGAAAACAGCTTTTTCATCATATATTCCTCCTTTTGCTGTTTGAACGAATGATTTTGTATACGGAAATTATACCCTTCCCCCATGCTCTGTCAAGCGCAGATTTCTTGACGGACCCATCTCCCCCTGCTAGAATCGTCCCGGTTGTTCTGACGTTTTCTTCTGTTTTGCGTTTCTTTTTCGTCTTCAGACTGCATATATACGAGGTTGCGCCATGTACCGAAAAACCCTTTCAGATATTCTCTCAAAGCCGGAGCTCCTGGTCATCGGCCTTATGAGCGGCACCAGCGCAGACGGCATGGATGCCGCCCTGGTACGCATTTCAGGCACAGGGACTGCCCTGAAGGCCTCCCTTGTGTCCTTTCTGACTCTCCCCTACACCGGGCAGGAGCGGGATGAAATCCTGCGCCTTGCCTCCGGCAATAGCGGAGGCAGCCGGGACCTGGCCCTCTTTTCCTTCTGGCTGGGCAGCTTTTCCGCAAAAGCCTGTCTGGCGGTGTGCGAAAAAGCAGGCATATCCCCGGACACGGTGGACCTGGTGGGCAGCCACGGCCAGACCCTCTGGCACATTCCGGAGGGGGAATCCTATCTTGGCCAGTCCGTCAGAGCCACATTGCAGGCTGGGGAAGCCTCCCAGATTGCCGAGGCCCTTTCCTGCCCTGTGGTCAGCGATTTCCGGGTCCGGGACATGGCCGCCGGAGGCCAGGGCGCGCCTCTTGTGCCCTATACGGAATGGCTTCTGTACCGCAGCGAGGAAAACTGCATGGGCCTTCAGAACATCGGCGGCATAGGAAACCTGACGGTCATTCCAAGGGCCGCATCCCCCTCCCAGGTGTTTGCCTTTGATACCGGCCCCGGGAACATGATTCTGGACCGGCTGGCGGAGATCTTTTCAGAGGGGAAACTGCACATGGATCCGGGGGGACAGATGGCTGCCCAGGGCACACCGGATCCGGAACTGCTGGCCTTCCTGCTCTCGGATCCCTACCTTTCCAGGAAGCCGCCCAAAACCACGGGACGGGAGCACTACGGGGAAGCCTTTGTCCAGGCACTGCTGAAAAAGGCGGAGGATCTGTCCCTGACACATGAGAGCATCATGGCAACATCCACCCTCTTCACCGCCCGCACCATAGGGGATGCCGTGACAGGTTTAAGCAGTCCCATGCCGGAGAAACTCCTGGTGGGCGGCGGAGGCAGCCATAACCTCACCCTTATGACCATGCTCCAGGACCTCCTGCCCATCCCCGTCCTGCGTCAGGAGGACGCAGGCTATGATTCGGATGCCAAGGAAGCTGTGGCCTTTGCCATTCTGGCCAGCGAATGCATCCACGGAACCTGCAATTCCATGCCGGGTGTCACCGGCGCGTCCCACAGCGTGGTCATGGGCAAGATTTCCCTGTAAAGCGTACATCAAAAGCCGTGCAGTGTGCACGGCTTTT
>CAMOVR010000024.1 GCA_946627565.1 uncultured Clostridia bacterium | reverse complement strand
AGGCACCCTTCCTTCCGGTTCGGCATACCGGCCATTCTGATTGTCCAGCTCGTTGCTGCATGGATGTGCATATCCTTCCTGACAACGGGAACGCTCTTTAATCCCTTTGGCGCATAGCGTTTTTTAAAAGCCACGGATTTCTCCGTGGCTTCTGTCTTATTCAAGGTAATAGGTGTAATGCATATCGTCCGGGGTAAGGCCTTCCAGAACTTCCAGAAAGGCAGCGGCCTCACGTTTGCAGTCATCCAGGGACTGATCCAGATAGTTGCCGCATTCTTCGATTGTGGCTCCCGGGATTTCCCCCTCAAATGCTGCCATGAATCTGTAGGATTCCCGGATGCAGTCAAGCACTTCCTGATTTGTAAGACCGCGCGTGAGGAAATACATGCCTGTCCGGCACCCCATGGGTCCCACATAGATGACGCCGTGCTGATAGGCACTGTTGCGGGCATAGGTGGCAAACAGATGTTCGATGGTATGGATGCCGGCAGGGGAGAGATAGTCTCCCTTGTTGGGCTCCTTCATGCGTACGTCCCATGTCATGATATCATCATCCTGCCGGGACAGATATACGCCTCTCCTGAGCTTTGTATGGTCCACGCAGAAACTGGCTATTCTTTTCATGATCGCACCTCCGGGATTACGGTTATGTCACATCGTCAACAAAGGACTGATACAGCAGTACCAGGCCGGTGCTCAGCAGGATGCTGGCCAGAATGTCCGTAAGCCAGTGAACACCGGATAAAAGACGTCCCAGCACAATAACGGCCAGAAGAATGCCCGAGAGAATAACGGCGGGTGTCCTCCAGGGGGAACGCAGCCGTCTGCGGAACTGCTCCATGGCGGGCACCAGGATGCATATGGCCATCATGGTATGTGAGGACGGGAAGGAGGCCTCAAGACCGTCTTCCAGGATCACGGGGCGGTAGTTGATAACGATCTTTTCAAAAAGAACATACAGAACCAGCACCACCACATACAGGCCTGCCAGCAGGAAAAGATCGGGATCCACTTCGCTCAGGTGTTTTCTTCGGATCAGCTGGATGATGCCGTACAGACCGAAGCCGGCAGCCACAAGCAGGGCAAGATAGCCGGCATACCCGGTTGCCTTATAGAGCCAGGCCTGATATCCGAACATATTGTGGAAGCTGCTGTTGATTCCGGCAAAGCCCACCAGGGACCCCTCCGGACCGACAGGCTGTACATCCACGTTCTTCAGAAAAAGCAGCAGCAGGAGAAACAGCACAAGAAACGAGCATCCGATGGCACGTTTTTTCATTCTTTCAGATCCTTCCTGCCGGCATGTGCCGGCGCTGAGTACAGGAAGACTATATCACATTTTCTTCACTCTGCCCACAAAAGAAAATCCCGCCCTGCGGCGGGACCTGTTTTAAGCACCGTATGAAATCATGTAGGGAAAGGAAGGCAGTGCCTCCGGGTATTCCAGGTACCAGCGTCCCATGGCACAGCGGGAAGGGTCTGTCCTCTGTTCAAAGTAGAGGCTGCAGTCTTTTCCGCCCACCCTGATGTCAAAGCGGGCGCCGGTGCTCTGATTTGCATAGATTGCCGGCTGCATGGAATAGACATGGTCCACCCAGTGCATTTCGCCATCTTCGTCGTGAATGGTTGTGGGCACAATACATCCCTGATAGTCAAAACTCACATCTACAGCAACGTTCATGCGATGCATTTTCTGTTCCGTCATCATGCATACCTCCATATATTCTTTCAATCAGGTTCCGGGCCGGTTCAGAACGCGTCCGGCGACGCGCAGGTCTCTGTCAGGGGTGACGCGGATAGGGGCGTAAGCGGGATTAAGAGATATCAGTACAGGCTGCATGACCTTCATGCCTGTAACCTCGTCCACAACGTTCTCCTCCGCATATTTCTTGATATATCCTTCGCCGTCCAGAATGAATACGCCGATTTCTCCGGGCCGCAGCTCACTGCAGCGCTGTACCCAGATCAGCTGTCCATCCCTGTAGGCGGGTGTCATGCTGTCACCGGATACATACAGGCCGAAGTCTGTTTTCTCGGGAACCTGGCTTTCTTCAAACGGTGTGTTCTCAAAGTCCTCCTCACTGAGGAAACTGCCAAGACCGGCGGAAACCCGCAGCCAGGATATGGGAACCATGCGGACAGCCGCAGGCGCTTCCGGCGCTGTCGTCCGGGCTTTTGTTTCTTCAGGCACCGGGACTGCGGGAAGTTCTTCCGTGTACAGGCCGGTTGCCAGAAGGTCACGGGTATATTCCAGCACTTTTCTTCTCCCGGTTTCATTCATGCGGAACCCGCGGACCCGAAAAAAGCCAAGAACATCCTCAATTCCGTAGAGATCGCACAGAGCAAAAAGCTGATAGGGACTGGGCATGGCGTCGCCCTTTTCCCATTTGCTGAGGGCCCCTGAGGAAATGGAAATCCCGTAGGCCTTCAGCTGGTCCGAAACCTGTGTCTGCTGCAGGGATACGGACATTCTTGCTTCCCTGAGGCGGGTGCCAAGGACATTTTCTGCACGTGCCTCATTTGCGTCGTATCTGCCTGTGGGAAAACCGTCTGACATGTTTCCGCCTCGCTCTCAGGACCGGATGAAGAACCCGGTCATCTCTACGGACGGAATGATACAGGTTCCGAAAAGCGCTGTCAAGAGGAAAATCGAAAAATATGAGAATTATTTTTTTGAATTCGATAAATCAGAGAATTCAGAAGAGAGGACAGCATCTGGGAGGTGTACAGATATGAAGGCATGCCTGCATCCATACGGCTTCCATACAGGCAGAGCCCCGATTCTTCCGGCTGTTTCTTTCCATATTCTCATCAAATTCTTTGTTTTTACAGCGGTTCTCTGCTTGACGCACCCTTTATTTCTGCTATTATTCTTATGAGTTCAAGCATCAAGGAAGATGATTTCGATATGGAACTCCATTTGCGTCCTTCACCGGACTGGCACGCTGCCGGACTGCAGCCCCCTGAAGGGGATGCGGATCTGGCATTGTACCTTCTGCCTTCTTCACCTGGACTTCCAGGGCACACGCGAAAGCCGCTGGTTCTGGTATGTCCGGGCGGCGCCTATGCGTATTGTTCAGACCGGGAAGCTGAACCCATTGCGGCAAAATATCTTGCTGCCGGGTATCATGCTGCTGTTCTTCGCTATCATACAGCTCCTGCCCGTTTCCCTGTGGCACTGCTGGAGGCGGCCTGGTGCATTTCCGTCATCAGGCAGTACGCCGGGCGATGGAACATACGTGAGGATGCCGTGTATGTCTGCGGTTTTTCCGCAGGCGGGCACCTGGCAGCATCCCTCGGGACGCTCTGGGACATCCCGCTTCTGCATACGTGCTTTGGCGATGAACCTGTATGGAAGCCGGATGCACAGATTCTGTGCTACCCTGTGCTGACCATGGGCTCGTTTACCCACGAAGGCAGCCGTACCAATCTGATCGGACCTGAACCGGATCCGGCGCTCGTCAATCTTCTTTCTTTGGAAAAGCAGGTTTCATCCAAAACTGTTCCCGCCTTTATCTGGCACACGGTGGCAGACAGCTCAGTGCCGGTGGAGAACAGCCTGCAGTTTGCTTCAGCTCTTCAGCAACACCATGTCCGTTTTGAACTGCATCTGTTCGAAACGGGCCGGCACGGCCTGGCTACCTGTGAGGAAATCACGGCCAATTCGCCGGATGAAATTGTTCCGGATAATCAGAGCTGGGTCGATCTGAGTCTTCGTTTCCTGCGCAGAACGCAGGAACAGCAAAATGAAAGTGAGGTTTCCTGATTATGCTTAACCACATTCGCAACCTGCTCCAGAAGTTCCATCATCTGCTTACACTGGCCATCATAGAAGTGGCTCTGGGTATTTTCCTTCTGATCTCTCCCTCTGGTCTGGCTGTGGGCCTTCTCTGGGTGATCGGCCTTCTCCTTCTGGCAGACGGCGTGGTCCGCTGCATTACCTATTTTAAGGATCCCATTGAGGAAGCACAGAAAGGATACAAGCTTGCTTCCGGAAGTTTCCTTCTGATTGCCGGCCTGTTCTTCCTTTTTAACTATAAATTTGTGGTGGATATCTTCCCCGTGCTTGCCGCCCTGTATGGCCTTGTGACCATCGTACTGTTCTTCCTGAAGCTGGAAATCATGGTGAACAGAATCCGCCAGAAGAAGGTAAACTGGTACATTCTGGCAGCGTCCCTGCTGTTTGTATTCATCGCCATGATCGTCTTCTACTCCAGTGCTGTTCCCTTTATCGGGGCAGGCATCCTGCTGATTCTCGCCGGCGGACTTGACGGTCTGTGCTATTTCGGCGACAAGGGAAAGGTTGCAGTTCCGACCCTCAAGGAACTGACCGGCAACGTTGTGTCCCTCTTCAAAAAGGGAGAGAAGAAAGCAGAAGAAACGGCACCCGTACAGGATGCACCCGTCTCCGCCTTTGATCCCGCCCCTGTGTTCAAGCCTGTCCAGGAATCTGATCCTTTTGCCGGCATGGCAGCAGAAACAGAGGAAGGGGAGGCTGAAGCAGCCGAAGATGAGAAGGTGGATCCTGCAGACGAAGATCTGAGCTGGGCAAAGCATCCGCAGATTGACTTCCCGGATCCTTCCGAAAAGTAACGAAAAGGCAAAAACGAGGCACACCCGGCCGGGTGTGCCTCGTTTTTGCCTTATGGACACGCAATGTAATACCGCTCCCATTCAGCAGCCTTCCCATGCCCCTGCGTACCCGGGAAGTCCGGAAAGGGGAGGAAGATCCGCGTCAGGGCTGGATCGAGATCAATACAGAAACCCGGCTGGCAGTTTTGTCAGCCGGGTTTTGAAAGGCATCAGATGTTTCAGCCAAGGAGGCGGACACGGTAGATTCCGTCCACGCCGGAGAGCTTGGTCAGAACTTCTTCCGGTACATCGCTGTCCAGATCCAGCACTGTATAGGCGAATGCACCACGGGACTTGTTCACCATGCTGTCGATGTTGATGCCGCTCTGGGCAACACCGCTGGTAACCTGACTTACCATATTGGGAATATTGGCATGCAACACAGCCAGACGCTTGCCGGTCCTGGCGGGGAGCACGCATTCCGGATAGTTCACGGAATTGACAATGTCACCGTTTTTCAGATAGGCATCCAGTTCATGGGCAACCATGGTAACACAGTTGTTTTCGCTTTCAGGTGTGGAAGCACCCAGGTGAGGAATGCAGACCACATTCTTTACGCACAGCAGATCGTCGTTGGGGAAATCCGTTACGTACCTGCGGAGTTTGCCCGAAGCCAGGGCTTCCAGCAGTGCCGGCGTATCCACGATCTCGCCGCGGGAGAAGTTCAGAAGAACGGCGCCGTCTTTCATGGCGGCGAGTTCCTTTGCACCGATGGAGCCGCGGGTATCCTTGGTCAGGGGCACATGAATGGTGACAAAATCACTCTGGGCAAGAAGGTCCTCCTGCTTGGTGACATGAGTCACTTCCCGCTTGAGTCTCCAGGCATTGTCCACAGAGATGTAGGGATCAAGACCCAGCACTTTCATGCCAAGGGATACGGCAGTGTTGGCCACCAGACCGCCGATTCCGCCAAGACCGATGACGCCCAGGGTTTTGCCGCTCAGTTCGGGACCGACAAACTGGGACTTTCCTTTTTCCACCAGCTTGGCAACCGCCTCGCCCTGGCCCTTAAGGGTATCAGCCCAGCGGATACCGGCAGCAACATCGCGGCCGGCGAGAAGAAGACCGAGAATCACCAGTTCCTTGACGGCATTGGCATTGGCGCCGGGTGTGTTGAAGACCACGATGCCTTTCTTGGCAAATTCTTCGGTGGGAATGTTGTTCACGCCTGCACCGGCCCGGCCCACACACAGAAGGCTGTCGGGCACTTCCATGGAATGCATGTCAGCACTGCGGACAATAATGCCGTCCATATCCTGGACATCGCTGCCGACGGTGTATGCGTCCTGAGTAAGAATATCCTGCCACACCGGCTGGATGCTGTTGAGTGTCTGAATCTTAAACATGCTTTGCCTCATATTCTTTCATGAAATTAACCAGCTTCTGAACGCCTTCGATGGGCATGGCATTGTAAATGCTGGCGCGGATACCGCCAACCAGACGGTGGCCCTTCAGATTGACCAGCCCCTGGGCTGCAGCTTCCTTCACAAAGTCAGCATCCTGATCGGGATTGCCTGTTACAAAGGTAACATTCATCCTGGACCGGAAGGCGGGATCTGCGGTTCCCTTGAAGAGCTTGCTGTTGTCAAGGCAGTCATACAGCAGAGCAGCCTTTTCAATATTGACCTTTTCAAGAGCAGCTACGCCGCCCTGTTCAGCGACCCAGTCAAGGCACAGACCTGCCATATAGATGGTATAGGTGGGAGGCGTATTGACCATGGAATCGCCTTCAGCCTGCTTGGCCCAGTCATAAATCTTGGGCGTAATGGCACGGGCATGACCCATGAGATCCTTCCGCACGATGACCACAGCCATGCCGGCAGGTCCGATATTCTTCTGAGCACCGGCATACATGACGCCAAAGCGGTTGATGTCGTAAACTTCAGAAAGAATGTTGGAGCTGGCATCTGCCACAAGCGGAATGGAACCGGTTTCAGGCAGCTTCGTATAACGGGTGCCGAAGATCGTATTGTTTGTTGTGATGTGAAGATAGGCTGCATTGGCATCAAGATCAGCAACCGTAAATGCAGGGATGCGGACATAGTTTTCTTCCCTGGAACTTGCAATCACATGAACGTTGCCGTACTTTTTTGCTTCAACTGCGGCACCGTGAGCAAAATTGCCGGAATCAACATAATCTGCAACTCCATCCTCCGGAAGGAGATTCATGGGAATTGCGGCGAACTGGCCCGTTGCACCACCAGCAAGGAACAGAACAGCGTAGGTGTCCGGAATCTGCATCACAGAACGGAACGCGGCCTCGGTCTTCTGATAGATTTCCAGATACATCTTGGAACGATGGCTCATTTCCATGACAGACATACCTGTTTTTCCATATGCACACAGCTCGTCCCTGGCCTTTTCGAGTGCCGGAAGGGGCATAGCGGCAGGTCCGGCAGCAAAATTGTACACACGGTCCATGATGATCATCTCCTAGAACTTTTCATTAGTGTGCTGATCTCGCACAAAACGGAATATATCATAAAATAACAGAAACTGATATCCTTTTTCCGTATAGAGAACAGAAGAAATGCAATGGAAAAATACATGTTGTCGTATATGGAAACGATTGAACCGCATACAACAGGAACAGAACGGGACAGGGGATGAAGACATGCATGTCACAGCCTGACAAACCCATTCAAAGAATGAAATAAAAAATTTTCATAGCAGTTTTTTTGTATAATAATAAACTAAGCGCATATAGAATTGTATTATAATAAATCTACTGTTTATTTGTGACTTCAATAAATTATTTAAATTCTAAAATCAATCAGTAATATAAATTATTAATACAAAATTATGCAATTTTTATTGTCTGTTGCACGAATTTACGGGTCATGCTATGCTACGGACCGCACCGGAACGTTTACAGTCTGAAAAGAACATGTTCATCCGAATTGCAGATGACACATATCGGACAATACTTACGGGAGGCAAAGCAGAACGGGGCTGTGGCGGGTATCGGTATCAGACGGACGTAAAAGGCATTCAGGGCCAGGCGTTTTGGAAGAGACAGAATTATGAATAGCTGTGATGTATAAAGATAGGGGGATGTCTCTATGCCGTTGCTTGTCGTAAATATGCAGCAGACAGGGGAAAACATTATTGCGCTCAGGAAAAAGTGCGGACTGTCTGTAAAGGAACTTCAGGAAATAATGGGGATCGGCTCACCCCAGGTAATCTATAAATGGCAGAAAGGCATCTGTATGCCCAGCATTGACAGCCTTGTCATGCTCTCTGCAATCTTTGGCGTCAGTATCAATTCGATTGTTGCAGTAGAACCCATTTACATTCTTCAGCCCTGATGGACTGTACAGCTGTGCGCGGCGCAGCTGTTTTTGTTTTTGCAGCTATGGAATCATTCTTATGAACAGATCAGATGGAACCGGAACATATAACCTGTGTGAATCAACCGGTAATAAGACCATATATGACACGGGTCAAATGCATTACAGCAATAAAATAACGACATATGATTGCTCTCAATTCAATTGTGAGTTTCTGCCTGAAGCTTAAAAATAGAGACTTCTAACTTATCGGATCATATCCGGGAGCAAAAGGATTTTACCTTGACACAGGGAATGCAAAACTTTAAAATTCTATCGGTTATGTTTTGAGAAACGAGCATACGGGCTCTATTCGGTGTTGCTATTTCTCAGGAATCTTTTATTTTTACATGTTCTGCGCAGCACGGATTCAGGCATCCCTCTATCAAGGAGGTGTATCATGCGCCGGAAAATTACCTTTCAGACGTATCGGCTGATTGATCTAGGTTTATTTATGATCATGCTGGTCCTGTTTGAAACCCTGATCGTTCTGGCCTACAGCAGGTGGTTTCCGGAACAACCCTATACAGTCTCTGTTGTGGGGGCCATCACTTCCATTGTGTTATTCAGATGGGGGCCGTTTGCAGGCATATATGCAGCAGGCGGCGCACTCCTGTTCTGTGCACTTTCCGGTGCCACACTCCAGCAGTATGTGATTTATATCATTGGAAATCTGTTCTCGATGATCATGTTCCTTCCTATACATATACTGGGATGGAAACGCATTCGTGACAATGTCCTGTACTGTATTGCGTTTGGTCTCGGCGTTGTCCTGCTGATGCAGGCAGGACGGGCTGTTATGGGCCTGCTCTTCGGGTATTCATTTCTTATTGTTGTCAACTTTATCCTGACCGACATACTGTCCGGACTCTTTACGGTGGTCATACTGTGGATTGCCAGAAGACTGGACGGTGTGCTGGAAGACCAGAACCATTATCTCTTGAGGATGTCAAAAGAAGAATCTGAATCAGCTGGAGGGACGGAAACATGGCAGTAAAAGCAACAGACTTCCTTATCCTGGATCAAGCGACAGGCACTTACCGCGAGAATCCTGAACAGATCGTTCGGGACGATGTGGAAAAGCATCATTGGAGACATGTTGGTGAGACCATAGCCAAGGATTGGCGTCTCTATGTCATGCTCATACCGATGCTGCTTGTTTTCCTTTTCTGGCGTTATCTGCCCATGTACGAGCTGCTGGGATGCTTTAAGGTATCCGATGAGGTCAAACCGGTATCTGAGCAGCTGTTCTCCGGATTTTCTTACTTTAAGACATTGCTGGTGGGTGGAACTGGTCTTTCCATGGAGTTCTGGCGCGCACTGCGCAACACATTCCTTCTGAGCTTCTATGGTCTGCTCTTCGGTTTCCCCATGCCCATCATCCTGGCACTGTTCTTCAATGAGATACAGTCCAACATCGTCAGAAGCACCTGTCAGGTTCTGACATATCTGCCCAAGTTCATGTCAACGGTTGTTATGACAAGTCTTGTGACCATGCTGGTCAAGCAGGGCTCCCTGACCAGCGGTATGGGTATTATTTCCCAGTTCCTTTCAAGTATCGGACTGATCAGCCAGGAAGTGGCCAATGCCGGTCTTCTCAACAATCCCAACTACTTCCGCGCGATCTATCAGATCAGCGGCATCTGGGAAGGCGCCGGCTATGACAGCATTGTGTACTTTGCTGCCATCATCGCGATATCTCCCACGAGCTATGAAGCTGCCCAGATTGACGGTGCCGGCAAGATGTCCCAGATGCGTTATGTCGTTCTGCCCAGCATTCTTTCCACCATCGTCATCATGCTGATCACCCGTATTGGCTCGCTGCTCAACATCGGATACGAGAAGGTCCTCCTTCTCTATAACCAGAACACATATGTAACAGCTGACGTGGTTTCCACCTTTGCAAACCGTTACGGTCTGCAGGGTGCCAACAAGGGTCTCGCTTCCGCGGCAGAAATGATGAACAATGTTATCGGCATGCTCTTGGTCATCAGCGCGAATACCATTGCACGTAAAGCCTCGGATGTTTCGCTGTATTGATGAGGGGGAGGGTCTACAACCATGAAAAGAAAACTTGAGACGAGCGAACTGATTTTCAAGATCATCAGCTATACGCTGCTGCTCATCTTCTCGCTGGCATGTCTGTATCCGTTCCTGTATGCGATCTCTGCCTCCATCAGCGGACGGACGGCGGTGGATTACAACCAGATCATTCTGTTCCCCAAGGATGTACAGTTTGATGCCTTTGCCCGCATGTTCAATGACAACATGTTCTGGAATTCCTATTCCAACACGTTGTTCCTTACATTCTACGGAACCGTATGGTCCCTGCTCATTTCCATTCTGGGCGCATATGCACTGTCCAAAAAGCGCCTCCTGTTCCGCCGTTTCTTTAACTTCTTCCTGGTTTTCACCATGCTGTTTTCAGCCGGTATCGTGCCGCAGTACCTGAATTATCTGGCTACCAAGTCCGTCTTCAACGCTGTTGGCATTACGGACGACAAGTGGCTGGTGGTCATCGCCATGGGTATGGCAGCCATGAACATCATCCTTCTGAGAAATGCCTTTGAAGGCGTTCCCTCTGAAATCGAGGAAGCTGCCATCGTGGACGGCGCCACAGAATTCCAGGTGCTCCGCAAGGTATTCATTCCCATGTGTTCCTCCACCATCGCCACTGTGGCACTCTTCTTCGCCATCTCCCGCTGGAACGGATACTTCTGGGCAAGACAGATGATTTCCAACTCCAACGAGCATCCGCTTCAGGTGTTTATCCGTCTGAAGCTGGAAGAATTCACGGATTCCGAGGCCATGGCCGGCTGGAACGAAGTGTATGCTTCTGACTCTGTGATTTATGCTCTGATCGTCTGCTCCATCGTTCCCATCCTGGTGATCTATCCCTTCATTCAGAAGTACTTTGCCAAGGGTACCAATGTGGGCGGCGTGAAGGAATAATACGCTTATAACGGTGTTTCCGGGTTTCCCGTGAACATAAATTTAACGAAAGAGGTATTGGATGTACTATGAAGCGTTTTATGGTATGGCTTCTTATCGCTGCAATGCTGATTTCAGCAACAGTCATTCCGGCTGCTGCTGAAGACGGCCTTACCTATGCAGCGGGCACAGTGCTGCGCATGGCCACCGGCTATAACAGCACAAAGACCGGTCTCTTCTTTGATGCTGAGGTTGCCGGCGAAGGCATTACGCTTGCTGATGGCAATACGTATCATGCAGGCGATCTGAAACCCACCTGGGTTGAAGTGCAGAACCAGCTTGGTGTGGTCTTTGAAGACCGCTACCAGGGCAATGGCTCCGCAAAGGAATTCGACTTCTGGAAAGAGCGTCTTGACGAAGTTGATATGCTGAGCGGCACTGCTGCCACCCTGACCGAGTACGGCGAGGCCGGAAGCATTGTCAATATTGGTGAATATCTGGATCAGATGCCCAACTTCAAGGCCTATCTGGAAGCCAACCCCATCGTCCGTCTGTCCATCACCGGCAACACCGGCAATGGCGCCATCTACTTCTCTCCCTATTTTGACGGTGTTAACGACATCGAGCGTATGCCTCTGATGCGCGTTGACTGGGTGCAGAAGCTGCTGGACGGCGAAGGTGAATTTACCGCTGAGCAGACCAAGGATCTGAACGCTGCTGTTTATACCCCCTATATGCCCGTCTCCGGTTCCGTGGCTGTGGACGTTGTCAACCTCGATGGTGTCACCGTTGATTCCATCTCCAAGGATTATGACAAGGCCGGCAACATCGTCGAAACCATGAACAATGCTCTGGCAGCCGGTTCCGTAAACGGTATCGCTGCTGTGAACATGCTCCGCAAGTATATCGACGAAGCATACAACGGATATTATGGCACCGAGCGTTCCAACCTGTTTGTGGGCCAGAATGCTGCATGGGACGTTGACGAGCTGGTGGCTCTGCTGCGCTGCGTCGTGGCCAACTCCTACACCCTCAATGGTACCGATTCTGTGCAGGGACTTTTCACCCGTGAAGATGACAACAACCAGCGCCGTGTTGACATGATGCGCTTTGCGGGCGTCCTCTTTGGTGTGAGGGGCCTTGAATCCCGTCAGGATTACCTCTGGATCGACACTGACAACAAGCTCCGTGACGCCCGTCAGGAAGCCGATGCCTATGAAGCGATGGAAAAGATGAACACCATCGCTGCTGAAGGTCTGATCTCCAAGGCTTTCCTGGATTCCTCCGCTGAAAGCACGAAGACCTATCTTGAAAATGACATGGGCTTCATGCACTATGACTATAACCAGACCCAGACCATCTACAATGCCACCGTCCTGCAGGAGGGCGAGAAGTACATGGCTGTTATGGTTCCTGTTGCCCGCTGGTATGACGGAACCGATGAAAACGGCGTGTACATGCGCTTTACCGAGTCCTGGCGTTCTGTGAAGACCGACGGCTGGGGAATCTCCAAGCCCGGCGTGGGCAGCGACACCAACAAGCTGAATGCTGCTCTGAAGCTCATCGACTTCGCTTACAGCCCCGAGGGACAGATCCTCATGTCCTATGGCCCCAATGCCTTCATCAAGACCAATGAAGACGGTTCCTATGTGACCTTCAACTTCAACGGCAAAGAGATGCCCGTCATTGCAGATGCCACCTATGAAGAACTCTGGGCAAAGGCAAGCGGCAACTACACCAACTATGCACGTCAGTATCTCGGATCCACCCTGTCCTTTGCAAAGAGCCAGGCTTTCGAGTATCAGTGCACGCATGATGTCGGCAAGGAAGGCGCAGGCCACATTTCCGTTGCTATCGCACTTGGCACCATCAAGCATCCTGAACTGGCCGTCAGCGAGAACAGCTGGTATACCTCTGTTCCCACCGTTCTGCCTTCCACCAAGAACGAAAGCGACCGCATCAACAGCTTCACCGATCTGACTTCCAAGTTCAATTCCGCTAAGGGAAATCAGAACCTCTTTGTTGACCAGATCGTTGCAGGCTATGCCGCTGAAGGCATGGACGATGCCGAAACCAGCGCAGCCTATGTGACCAACTCCATGAACGGCAAGCAGTACCTGGCCCTGAAGCAGAAGGCCTGGGAACGCGTGCTGGAGTATTACACCACACTGTCCAAGTAAGCTATTCACGTTGACCTTAACCCCCGGGAGCGCCCTGTGTGCTCCCGGGGGATGAAAGAGAAAAATCATGGTGAATTGGGGAGGTCATTATGTATCGTAGACAGCTAACCTGGCAGAAGATCATCTGTTTTGCGGCCATCGTGGCAGGTGCTCTTGTGTTCCTCTATGCTTTGGGTCTGATGACCGACCTGTATGACAGTCTGTATTATACGATGACAAACCCGTATGATCTGACAGAGACAGACGTGCCCGGATCCATCATTTACTATGACATGCAGCCGTTCAACCAGATGCTGCTCAGGAGCAGCATCGGCCTGATCCTTCTGGGCTGTCTCCTGTTTCTTACGGGGAATCACTCCCGCAGGCGTTACTATGTGGGCAACGTTGTCTCCACGGTCCTGTTCGTCGTTGCCAGCCTGGGAATGTCCTACTGGATTCATACACAGATTGATGCATTCAAAGCCCAGTTCCTGACGACTCTGGATTTTGAGGCTTTGGCGGACTTTGCAGATCTTTGGGACACGCCCTATATAGATTCGACCCTCTGGTTTGATCTGCACTGGGTTGTGGTCTGTGTTCTTCTTATCGTTTCCCTTGCCCTGATTGTCAATCTTTTCTGGAAGAAGATCCTGATGGACGGCGAGAAGAAGATGATCGGACACAACAGCGTTGAAAAGGATCCTGCGGAGCTTGACAGGTTGCGCTTTATCAAGAACTCCTTCTCTTCCAACATGGTCCTGCTGTCCATTGTGTTTGATGTGCTGTACTTCATCTCCATCTACAAGTCGGACGTGGGTTCCTGGTATTATTCCATCCCCATCGGCGCTTCCATCGTGTACAATCTTGTCTTCATGCTGATTGCATTCCTCTGCTCCGAGGGGATCAAGAATTACAAGCTTGGCTACTGCTTTGTCATGATTGCTCTTGCTGCGGGACAGATCATCAGGATTTTCATCCTGCCGCTTTCTGCCTACACGTCAACGGTAACCATCAGCAAAGTTGTAACCCAGGTCATGCAGACGCCTCAGTTTATCCGTGTCATCGTTTATCTTTCTCTTTCTTCCCTGTGCCTGATCATTGGCAGCATTGTCGGCATCCGTAAGTGCCGTGCCCTGAAAGCGCACACCGCTTCACTGAAGCAGATTTCTGCATAAAGGAGGACATTATGGCACAGATCAGTATCGAACACCTGGATAAAATATATGACAATAATGTCCAAGCCGTATTTGATTTCAACCTTGAGGTCAAGGACGGTGAACTGATTGTTCTTGTCGGTCCTTCCGGATGCGGAAAATCCACCACTCTGCGTATGATCGCAGGCCTGGAAGACATTTCTGCCGGTAAGCTGCTTCTTGACGGGAAGGATATTACCACAACCCCCGCCAAGGACCGCGATATGGCCATGGTTTTCCAGAACTATGCCCTGTACGGTCATATGACAATCTATGAGAATATGGCATTTTCTCTGACGCTGCGCAAGGAAGATCCCAATGTGATCCACCGCAAGGTTCTTGCTGCAGCCGAAATTCTGGGACTGACGGACCAGCTGAACAAGAAGCCCAAGCAGCTCTCCGGCGGCCAGCGGCAGCGCGTGGCCATGGGACGTGCCATTGTTCGCAATCCCAAGGTCTTCCTCTTTGACGAGCCGCTCTCCAATCTTGATGCCAAGCTGCGCGGTGCAACACGCCGCGAGATTCTGCTGCTGCACAAGAGAATGAATGCCACCATGCTCTATGTCACCCACGACCAGACAGAAGCTCTGACACTGGCTGACCGCATTGTGTGCATGTCCATGGGACATGTGCAGCAGGTGGGTACACCCCTGGAGCTGTATGACAGCCCTGCCAATCTCTTCGTGGCAAGCTTCATCGGTCTTCCTCCCATGAACTTCTTTGACGTGACTGTTCAGGGTGACCGTCTGGTTTCCGGCACCTTCTCCCTGCCGCTGCGTCCTGCGGAAGCGGAGAAGCTCAACGGCTATCAGGGCAAGACCATTGTACTGGGCGTACGTCCTGAGGATATCGTGGTGGGGGACGACGTTCCCGTGAAGGTATTCTCCAACGAAAACCTGGGCATGAACACCCTGGTGCACGGCCATATTGTCAGCGGCGGTGCCTCCGTCCCCATCACGTGCAAGCTGCGCGGCTGGTGCGACTACAAGCAGGATGATGAAATCCGGGTCAACTTCAATAAGCGTCACTTCTTTGATAAAGAGACCACCGAAGCGATTCGGTAAGGAGGGATGGGTATCATGAAAAAAGCAAAGACCCAATCGGGTTCCAGGGAATTCTTTCGTAAGCTCATCGTCTCCCTGAAGCGTAAACCGCAGACGATTGCCATGCTGGTCCTTGCCCTGGGCTTCCTGATCTACAGCCTGAATCTGACCGCCATCTCCAACTCAACGGCCAAGATCCAGGGTCAGGGAATGGGCTTCAGCGGTTTTGTGACCATGCTGTTCTCCCTTCTTTCATTTGTATGCTTTCTCAACTCCTTTCCGCACAGGAAAAAGCCCAATATTCTGATGCTGATTCTCTTCTTCCTGATGCTGGGCTGCATTGTGTACTGTGATATCTATTATGAAGGATGCATTGTACGGGCTCTGACCCGCGAAGATCATCCCATCATCCTGGATTCCAGCACCGCCTATATTTCTCAGGCACAGAGCGTCCTGCGGGTACACGAAATTATCGTTGGCATCGCAGCCCTGCTGACGCTCCTGGTACCTGTCTTCGCAAAACTCCTCAGGAAGATTGACACATCTCTGCCGGTTGAAGAGAATCAGGATATGGAAGCCATTGAGCTGACCGACTGACGGTTTCTGACAGGTGAGAGACAGTGAAGGAGAAAAAAGAAAAGTCCCGGGATCCTTCCTCCTATTACAAGCTGCATACTTCGGCAGTGGACAATCTGGTGAATGCCGAAAAGGACACGCCGAAGTACGCAAAGGAGGAGCTGGAGAAATATACCCGGAGAGGAAAGTTCCATCTCTCGTATAACATCAAAGTTCTGCTGATGAAATGGTGGGGGTACGGAGCCGTTTGCTTCTTCACCTTCTGGGGCCTTGGCATGTATGTTCCCGATCAGCTGGACATGCTCTTTGTCAGCAGCATGATTATGGGGATGGGCACCAACCTTATCCTCAACCACTTTATCCGCGGCATGGAAAAGACGAAGAATCAGAGCAGAAAATGGATTATGGTACAGGTGCCGGGGGTGCCCGGCATGATCCTGGATGTCCTGTACGCCATGCTTCTGATGATGATGGTCACCGTGATCTATTACATGATCAATACCGTGCTGCATTCGTTTTCCGATTCCATGCTGCTGGGCGTGGAGCCTGTCCTGTTCGGCCTCTTCTATCTGGGCTGTGACAGATTGTGCCTGCTCATCAAGCATACACTGATTCAGATTGTTTCGGATGCCAGGCGCAAGAGCATCTGAGGGAAACTTTTGACGTAAAGGAGTTGTCGCTATGGCGTATTTGACGCTGACGAATATCAACAAGATTTATCCCAACGGATTCCATGCAGTGCATGATTTCAATCTGGAAGCCGAAAAAGGGGAGTTTATCGTCTTTGTTGGCCCTTCTGGCTGCGGCAAGTCCACCACGCTTCGGATGATCGCCGGCCTGGAGGATATCAGCAAGGGTGAATTCCGCATCAACGGAGAGCTGGCCAATCAGTGGGGACCGCGGGAGAGGGAAATCGCCATGGTTTTCCAGTCCTATGCTCTGTACCCTCAGATGACCGTATATGACAATCTGGCTTTCGGTCTGTCCCTTCAGGGCGTGGACGAAGACGTCATCGAGGAGCGGGTAAAAAAGACTGCAAAGATCCTGGGCCTGACTGACTATCTGGACCGTCTTCCCAGGGCGCTTTCCGGCGGCCAGCGCCAGCGTGTGGCTGTGGGCCGTTCCATTATCCGCAAGGTTGGCATCTTCCTTATGGACGAGCCTCTCTCCAACCTTGACGCCAAGCAGCGCGTGACCATGCGCTCTGAGATCACGCAGATTCACCGCGAGACGGGTGCCACCACCATCTACGTGACCCATGACCAGACGGAAGCCATGACCATGGCTGACCGTATCGTTGTCATGAAGGCAGGCTATGTCCAGCAGATCGGCACGCCGCGGGAAGTCTACTTCAACCCGAAGAACGTATTCGTGGCCGGGTTTATCGGTGAGCCGCCCATGAATTTTGTCAGGTCCCGTCTGGAACGTGGCTCCATCAGCATTGACGAACAGGTTCTGAACCTGAAGCCCCTTCTGGGTGACAAGGCAGCTGCTTACGACCGGAAGGAGATTATCTTCGGTTTCCGTCCCGAGCATATTGTTCTCGGACATCAGGAAAACGCCTTCCATCTGACCGGTATCGTGGAACTGACAGAGATGCTGGGTGACAATGCCAACATCTATATCAATATCGGTGACAATAAGGCGATTCTGAAGGTAGAACCGCATGACATCCCCGAGCTGGATGTGGAACTGCCCTTCAGCATTCCCTATGAATTTGTATACCTCTTTGACGCGGAGACGGAAAACGTGATTGACCTTGACCGGCCCAAGTCTGTTGAATGAGGAAAAAGATGACAGTAACATATGGCGGGCGGCGATATACTGCCCGCCATATACCTGTTTAAAGAGGATTATGAAAAAGCGCAAAGGGGAGGAGCACAGAATATGATGGAACGTGTGGAAAGCTATATATCCAGTTTCCTTCAGGATTATCAGGATTATAAGACCAGCTGGAACTATGAGGACGGCTGCGTGCTGGTGGGTGCCATCCGTCTGTATGAGGCAACGCAAAAGGAAGCGTACAGGAAATTCGTTCTGTCCTATCTTGACCGGCGTGTGGAACCGGATGGCACCATACCGTCCTTTTCTGTAAGCCAGTACAGCATTGATAACATCAATGCCGGCAAAGCCCTCTTCTTCGGTCTTAAGGAGACCGGGGAGGAGAAATACAGGAAAGCCATAGAGTTCCATATGGAGCGCCTGAAGGGACATCCCCGCTGCAAGTGCGGGAACTTCTGGCACAAGGAAGTGTATCCCAATCAGATCTGGCTGGACGGACTTTATATGGCACAGCCCTTCTACATGGCCTACGAAAAGGAATTTGACCATTATGCCCATCTGTCGGACATTACCAGTCAGTTTCAGAATGTCCGGAAATACCTGTATGACAGCAGCAAGGGCCTTTACTATCACGGTTTTGACGAGTCAAGACAGCAGCCCTGGTGTGATCCTCAGACCGGCCTTTCAAAGAATTTCTGGCTCCGGGCCATGGGATGGTACCTCATGGCGCTGGTGGACTGCATAGAACTGTGCAGCGAAGAGCTCTATGAGCATTACCGGGTGCTGGTGGATATCCTCAGGGAAGCCATCACAGGGCTCCTGAAGTACCAGGATCCGGAGACAGGTCTTTTCTATCAGGTGATCGATCATCCGGAAGTTGACGGCAATTACCTTGAGACATCCGGTTCAGCCATGGTGGCCTGTTCCATTCTCAAGGGTGTACGCCTTGGCGCGCTGGATGAAAAGTACAGGGAGACAGGCATCCGGATCTTTGAAAGCCTGGTTCAGCGGGAGCTGAGAGAGACAGACGGCACGCTGCATCTGTGCGACATCTGCCGCGTAGCCGGTCTGGGCCCGGGAGAAAAGAGAGACGGCAGCATTGCATACTATCTCTCCGAGGAAATCTGCATGGATGACAGCAAGGGTGTGGGCCCGTTCTTTATGGCCTGTGCTGAATATGTAAGAGCGAAGGGGTGAACGCATGAAGCTTCTTTTTGCTGGCAACCGCAGTGCAACACTGCAGGCGTCAGAAGACGGTCTGTACGCTCTCCCTTCTCCGCTTCCGGTCTATGTGAACGGGGAAAAACGGGGCACGGCGGAAACCGTGGTGTTTTCCCTGTATGATCTTATCCCTGACACGGAGTACACCGTATACCTGGGTGAAGACGGTAAAATGGGCAGGACCAGCTTCCGCACGGCCCACGAATCCGTGACACTGAATGTCCGGAAATTCGGGGCCGTGGGAGACGGTGCGCACGATGATACCCCGGCCATACAGGGTGCCATCATGTGCTGTCCGAAGGACGGACGTGTCCTGATCCCCGCCGGGAAGTATGCTGTGCATCCGCTGTTTCTCAAAAGCCATATCCGGCTTGAACTGGCAGAAGGGGCCAGTCTGCTTCTGCACACGGACCGCTGGACTTTCCCCATTCTGCCCGGCATGATTCAGACCAGTGATGAAAAGGACGACATCAATCTGGGATCCTGGGAGGGAAATCCGCTGGACGCGTTTGCCTCCCTCATCACCGGTGTGGATGTGGAAGACGTCTGGGTATACGGACCGGGGCTGCTTGACGGACAGGGACAGAAAGGCGACTGGTGGGAAAACTGCAAGGTGCGCCGGGGCGCATTCCGGCCCAGAATGGTTTTCTTAAACCACTGCCGGGACATCGTGATGCAGGGGCTGTCTGTGTACAATTCCCCTTCATGGAATCTGCATCCCTATTTCTCCGAGAATCTCCTTTTTCTGAATCTGTCCATTCATTCTCCTGCCGTCAGTCCCAATACGGACGGGTTTGACCCGGAGAGCTGCAGGCATGTCAAAGCCCTGGGGATCCGTTTCCATGTGGGGGATGACTGCATCGCCATCAAGTCCGGCAAGATCTATATGGGCAGACGCTACAGGACCCCCTGCGAAGACCTGGAGATTGCCCACTGTCTTATGGAAGACGGTCACGGCGGCATGACGGTGGGTTCTGAAATGGCGGGCGGCGTATGCTCGGTCAGGGTGCATCACTGTCTGATGCGCAATACCGACCGGGGTCTGCGCATCAAGACCCGGAGGGGCAGGGGCATCCAGGGGCGCATTGACGATATCCGCATGGATCATGTGGAGATGGACCATGTGCGCGTACCCCTGTGCATCAACAGCATGTATTACTGTGACCCGGACGGGCACAGCCCCTATGTGCAGAGCAGGGAGAAAGCAGAAGTTACAGATGATACGCCCAGCATCGGAACCATCTGCATGGAACATGTCACGGCAAAGCATGCCACGAATGCCGGACATGTTCTCGGTCTTCCCGAAATGCCCGTAGAGCGGGTGGTCATCCGCCATGTGACCATGGAAATTGATCCTGAGGCGGATCCTATCGCCTGCATCATGGCTGACGGGATACCTGCTTCGCAGGGCGAAGGGCTCATTCTTGAAAACGTGAAAGAGGCAGACCTGGATCTGTGCATCCAGGGACAGAAGGGCCCGACTGTTACAAGAAAGGGCGAAGCATGATCCGGATTCTGCATAAAGATGCCTCCATGGTGGTCTGTATCAAGCCTGCCGGTGTCCTTTCGGAATCCCCGGGCATGCCGGAAATGCTTTCACAGGAACTGGGCGTGGCTCTGTCAAGCATCTTTGTGGTGCATCGTCTGGACCGGGAAACTGCCGGCGTTATGGTCTATGCGCTGTCTTCTGCGGCGGCACAGAAGCTCAGCCTTGCCTTTTCGGAGCACCGGGTACGGAAAACCTACCTGGCTGTAACAGGACCTGTCCCTGACACCTTTCCCGGGGAAGGCGAGTGGAAGGATCTGCTCTTCTTTGACCGCCGGCAGGGTAAGTCCTTTGTATCATCACGCATGCGCAAAAATGTAAAGGAAGCCGTACTGCATTACCGTATCCTGAGCAGGGACAAAAGCGGAACCCTCTTTTGCATGGAGCCCCTGACAGGACGGACACATCAGATCCGTGTACAGAGTGCATCCAGGGGGCTTCCCCTTCTGGGGGACAGGCGGTACGGAGGAAAGGGTGGCACAGGTCTTGCCCTGTTTGCCTGCCGTCTTGAGCTTATGGACGGCAGGGTCTTTGAGGCAATGCCTCCGGAGGAAGAACCCTGGTCGGCGTTTCCGGGGATATCCGATCTGCTTGACGTACGTCATGACTGATCTGCATATGAAAAATGAGCACCCGCTGGTGCTCATTTTTCGTATGGCTTCTGTTACAGGGTTACGCCGTCTTTAAAGATGGCCAGATCATGGAAACCGTTCTTTTCGCTGCAGACCTGCTTTCCGCCTGCCACTTCCATCACCAGGTCCATGAGCTCATCTGCCAGTACAGGCAGTGTCTTATCCGTATCCAGCAGCTGACCTGCGTTGAAATCGATCCAGCCGTGTTTGCGCTGGGCAATACCGGAGTTGGACGAGATCTTGATGGTGGGCACGGGGCATGCAAAGGGTGTTCCGCGTCCTGTGGAGAAGAGGATCAGCTGGGCGCCTGCTGCAGCCAGTGCAGTGGATGCCACCAGATCATTGCCGGGGGCGGACAGGAGATTCAGCCCGGGGGTGTGTACCCGCTGTGCGTACCTGAGCACATCGGAGACCGGTGCAAAACCGCTCTTCTGCGTGCAGCCAAGAGCCTTATCCTCCAGTGTGGAGATGCCGCCGGCTTTGTTGCCTGGACTCGGGTTCTCATATATGGTCTGATGGTGGTCCTCAAAATAACGCTTGAAGTTATTGATCAGTTCCACCGTCTTTTCAAAGGTCTCACGGGTCTGGCAGCGGTTCATGAGGATCGTTTCCGCGCCGAACATCTCGGGAACTTCCGTGAGAATGGAGGAGCCGCCCTGAGCGATGAGCCGGTCAGAGAAACCGCCGATCACCGGGTTGGCCGTGATGCCGCTGAATCCGTCGGATCCTCCGCACTTGAGTCCCACCACCAGGGAGGAGGCAGGGCAGGGAACCCGCCTGTCTTCCCGCATGATGGCGGCCAGTTCCTCAATCATGGCCATGGCGGCAGCATGTTCATCCTCCACCTGCTGGCAGATGAGGAAGCGGACACGGGAGGCATCGTAATCTCCCATGCGTTTGCGGATTTCTTCCACGCCGGAGTTTTCACAGCCAAGGCCCAGCACCAGAACGCCGCCTGCATTGGGATGGATGCAGAGGTTAGCCAGCATCTGGCGGGTATGTTCCTGGTCTTCACCCATCTGGGAGCAGCCGTAGGGATGGGAAAAAGCATACACAGCTTCCAGACCGCCGCCCAGCAGGCGCTGGGCATCTCTCTCCAGCCCTCTGGCGATATCGTTGACACAGCCGACGGTGGGGATGATCCACAGCTCATTGCGGATACCCACTGCCCCGTTTTTTCTCTGAAAGCCCTGGAATGTCCGGGGCTCAGCATGAAGTTCAGGCGTCTTTGCCGGCTGCCAGGTATATGTCAGTTCCCCGGAGAGCTGGGTGTGCAGGTTATGGACGTGCACATGGCTTCCGGCCTTAATATCCTCTTTGGCATAGCCGATGGGGAAGCCGTACTTGATGACCTTTTCTCCCTTTGAAATGGAGGTCAGTGCCATCTTATGCCCTGCGGGAACAGGATCTGAAGCTGTCAGGTGTATATCGCCGCAGACCGCTTCAGCCCCCTGTTCAATGGGGGACAGGGCAACAGCTACGTTGTCAAACTGCGTGATTCGAAGCAGTTCAGCCATCTTCTCAATCACCTTTCTTTTTTCAGACAGGAAAGCGCCTAAGCACGGTCTCCTTCATGCCCTTCTCCAGAATTTCGGTATAGGCATCCGCCACATAGTCTTCAAGTCCCGGTACCTGTGTCAGGTCCTGGCCGAAGAACGCTTCACAGCTCAGGAAGCTGTGCACCAGATCCCTGGGAGCCGTGTCATGGCTGCCGGCAAAGAAATTCAGAACGGCAGGATCATCCTGCAGCACATAGGCTTCGTCGCCGCGCATGCAGTGCAGCTTCCCGTCATCTTCCAGTTTTCCGCCGTGATACAGGCTCATCATGGAAGCGATGGAGAACGCCAGGTGCTGGGGCAGGGTGCCGTTGTTTTCCACATAGGCCAGAAGACTGGGCATGCAGCGGGCGCGCCACTTGCTGACGCAGTTCAGGCAGATGGAAAGGAGCATATGACGGATATAGGGGTTGCTGAAGCGCCCGGTCACCGCTTCGGCAAAGGACATGAGATCTTCCCTGGGAAGGGTCAGGGTGGGGATGACCTCATCATAGAGGGTCTTCTGCATGAAGTTGCGGATCACATCGTCATTCATGGCTTCCAGGACGATATCGCATCCGTACTGATAGGCCATGGGGACAAAGGAAGTATGGGCACCGTTGAGGATACGGACCTTGCGCTGCTTGTAGGGCTTCTGATTGTCCGTAAAGATCACCGGGAGACCGCAGTCAGGCAGGGGCAGTTCCTTGGAAATATCCCTGCTGCTCTCAATCACCCACAGGCCGAAGGGCTCTGCGGTAACCAGAATATGATCTTCGTAGCCGAGCTTTTCAAAGATGGCCTTGTCTTCGCCCCGGGGATAGCCGGTAACGATCCGGTCCACCAGGGTGGAGGTGAAGACACAGGCTTCATCCAGCCACTTTTCAAAGGCTTCACCCAGGTTCCAGATGCGGGCCAGGGCTTTTACGCAGCGGCGCAGCTCAATGCCGTTGTCGTCAATGAGTTCCACAGGCAGGATGATAAGGCCCTTGTCCATGGCATAATCAAAGTGAACAGCCCTCTCATAGAGGAACTTGGTCAGCTTGCCCGGATACGTTTCAGGCGGGCACAGGTCCATGCGGTCATTTTCATCCAGGACAATGCCTGCCTCTGTGGTGTTGCTGATGACGAAACGCAGCGTATCCACCTTTGCATAGGCAGCATACTGTTCATACTGGCTGTAGGCATCCACCACGTCGGAAACAGAGGTCACAATGCGCGTGGATTCGGTGGGAACGCCGTCCACAAGGCCGCGGAGCATAACGGTATAGCGGGCATCCTGTTCTTTAAAGGCAGGAAAGAGAGAGCCGATGGAAATGGGCTTCACCAGAACGATGGAACCGTTGAAGCCGGTTTTCTCATTGGCAATATCAATCATATAATCTGCGAAAGCACGGAGAAAATTGCCTTCGCCGAACTGAATGACCTTAACAGGACGGGCCGGGGCCGGGGCCATGGCAGCGGACAACTGATTCATAGAGAATGCCTCCTCATAAATAATCATGATAACAGGTCTGGGTCACGAAATCAGGCTGAAGGGAAAACCACGAAACATGGTAAACATAAAGGAAAAATACTAAAAAATTATACAGCGAACCCTATGCGCCGTCAACGTACATGCGTACCGGAAACCCCAAAAACCGTGCGGAGCAAACCATGGGTCATGTTGTTGTCAGCCCCTGAAATGCATGATATAATCAGCCCGTTTCATGGCATGAGGCGTTCATGCCGTAACCTTCAGCTTCTGGTTTGCCAGCCTACGGGTATATAAGAAAGGAAGGTTTCACCATGCAGGCATTTATGGATAAGGATTTTCTTCTCTCCACACAGACAGCCCGCACTCTGTTTCACAACTATGCAGAGAGCTGTCCCATCATCGATTATCACTGCCATCTGAATCCCAGGGAGATCTGGGAGGATGTGCGCTTTGATAACATCACCCAGGTCTGGCTGGGCGGTGACCATTACAAGTGGCGTCTTATGCGCTGCGCGGGTGTGGACGAGAAGTACATCACGGGCGATGCATCAGACCACGACAAGTTCATCAAATGGGCAGAAGTGCTGGGAAAAGGCATCGGCAATCCCCTGTATCACTGGAGTCATCTGGAACTGCAGCGTTTCTTCGGATGGAACGGTGTACTCAGCAGCAAGACGGCAGAAGAATGCTGGAATTTCGTCAATGAGAAGTTCAAGGATCCTTCCTTCTCTGCCCGCGGCCTGATCCAGCGCAGCAATGTGGAAATCATCTGCACCACGGATGACCCTGTGGACTCTCTGGAATACCATGAAAAGCTTGCAGCAGACGACAGCTTCAAGACGGCTGTTCTGCCCGCATGGCGTCCTGACAAGGCCATGAACATCGAAAAGCCCACCTGGGCGGACTACATTGCCAGACTCTCCGAAGTCTCCGGTGTGAAGATTGCTTCCTTTGCGGATCTCAAAAAGGCCCTGTGCATCCGCATGGACTTCTTTGCAGCCCACGGCTGCTCCCTGTCCGATCACGCTCTGGGCTATGTCATGTATGCCCCCGCATCGGAAGAAGAAGTGGAAGCCATCTTTGCAAAGCGCCTGCGCGGTGAAGAAATGGACGAACAGGATCAGGCCAGGTTCCGCTATGCATTCATGTGCTTTGTGGCCGGACAGTATAAGGAGCGTGGCTGGACCATGCAGCTGCACTACGGCTGCCGCCGGGACAACAACCTGACCATGTTCGGAAAGCTCGGTCCCGACACAGGCTACGACTGCATCGATACCTATACGCCCTCCAGCCAGACCGCTGCCTTCCTGGGCGCCCTGGAAGCTGCAGGCAGTCTGCCCAAAACCATCCTGTATTCCCTGAACCCCGCTGACAACCAGGCCATTGACACCATCTGCGGCTGCTTCCAGAACAGTGAAGCGGTGGGCAAGATTCAGCACGGTTCCGCCTGGTGGTTCAATGATCATTTCCAGGGCATGACGGATCAGATGACAAGCCTGGCCAACCTGGGCTATCTGGCCGGCTTCATCGGCATGCTGACGGACAGCCGTTCCTTCCTGAGCTATCCGCGGCATGAATACTTCCGCCGCATTCTCTGCCGCCTGCTGGGCGAATGGGTTGAAGACGGACGGTATCCTGCAGATGAAGAGCTTCTGGGCGAGATCACCCGCGGCATCTCCTATGAAAATGCAAAAGCATACTTCGGTTTCAAGGCAAAAGACTGATCAGGAAAACATGTCCCGCCGGACAGCAGATTGCCCGGCGGGACATATGGTGTAAAGGAGATACAGCGCATGAAGCATGCAAAGCTGATTATGGACCGGGACTATGCCATCGGCGAGATTGACCCGAGGCTGTACGGTTCCTTCATTGAGCATCTTGGCAGAGCCGTATACGGCGGCATCTATGAACCGGACCATCCCACAGCGGATGAAGAGGGATTCCGCAGGGACGTGATTGAGCTGGTCCGGAAGCTGAATGTGCCCATTGTCAGGTATCCCGGCGGAAACTTCGTATCCGGTTTCAACTGGGAAGACAGCATTGGCAGACGGGACCAGAGACCGAGAAAACTGGATCTGGCCTGGTTTACCACCGAGACCAACGAAGTGGGTCTGCACGAATTCTGCCACTGGGCCAAAAAGGCCAACACGGAAGTCATGTATGCCGTCAATCTGGGTACCCGGGGACCGGATGCAGCCAGAAACGTTGTGGAATACGCCAACCATCCATCCGGATCCTACTGGAGCGATCTGCGCATTGCCAACGGCGAGAAGGAACCCTTCGGGATTCATCTCTGGTGCCTGGGCAATGAAATGGACGGTCCCTGGCAGATCTGCCATAAGACGGCCGTGGAATACGGAAGAATCGCCAATGAGGCCGCCAAGGTCATGAAATGGGTGGACCCCACCATTGAAGTGGTGGCATCCGGCAGCTCCGGCCACGGCATGCCCACCTTCGGTTCCTGGGAATATGAAATGCTGGGTGAGTGCTACGAGAACGTGGACTATGTGAGCCTCCACCGTTATTACGACAACAAGAGCAACAACACCCCGGATTTCCTGGCCCGCAGCATGGACCTGGACAGCTTTATTCATGACGTGCTTGCGGTGTGCGATGCTGTCGGCGGACGGAAGCATTCAAAGAAGAAGCTGAACCTGTCCTTTGATGAATGGAACGTTTGGTATCATTCCAATGAACAGGACAAGGAAATCGTGAAGCAGGGCAGATGGAACCGTGCTCTTCCCCTGCTGGAAGACATCTACAATTTTGAAGATGCGCTTCTGGTGGGATCCATGCTGATCACCTTCCTGCGCAATGCCGACAGGGTCAAGGTTGCCTGTCTGGCACAGCTGGTCAATGTCATTGCCCCCATTATGACACGGAACGGCGGCGGTGCCTGGGCGCAGACAATCTTCTATCCGGTTATGCATGCCAGCATGTACGGCCGCGGCACGGCCCTGAGGCCCATTGTGCACAGTCCCGTATACGACTGCAAAGACTATGAGGCTGTACCGGTTGTGGACGCCACGGCAACCATGGATGAAGAAGGCAATGTGACCGTCTTCGCCGTGAACCGTGACCTTGCCGAGGACGCCGAGCTGGAACTGGACCTGCGCGCCTTTGGCGGTTTCTCCAGAATGGAACACACCGTTCTGCATCATGACGATGTCAAGGCCATCAACACGGAGGAGCATCCCTTTACTGTTGCACCCTCGCCGGTGAAGACAGAGGGAATTACAGACAAAACGCTGACTCCGGTGCTGCCGGCCCTGAGCTGGAACGTCATCCGGCTGATCCGGTAATGTACAAAATGCTCCCGGCGCAAAGCCGGGAGCATTTGTATGGTCATGGCCAGATATGATCCGGGGATGCCTGCATGTATCCGGGGTATGTGCGAAGAGGAGCGGAGAACAGCACCTGCACCGCTTCAAGATAGGCTTCCTCTGTATGAGCTTTCAGCATGGTCCTTCTCTGACGCTCCGTTGCCAGGGTGGAGCAGGCCAGGTATTTGGTGATTTCCCGCATTTTGCCAAGAACAATGCGGACAGGATACATGGAAGCATATTCCCGGTACAGGGCGTCATGAAAGGCAGACAGTTCGGAAGGCGAAAGGGGTGGGCCGCCGGCAGCTTCCCGGGCCAGGGCAGGGTTGGAGACGATGCCGCGTCCCAGCATGACATGTTCCGTGAGACCAAGAGCCGCGTAATGCTGAATCGCCGGAATGTCAAACAGGTTCCCGCTGAGCACCAGAGGGCAGCGGAGATGCTCCCTGGCATATGACATGCATTCCATATGTACGTCGCCCCTGTAGAATTCACTGCGCAGGCGGGGATGGATGATGACCCCGGAAAACGGATAGCCGGCAAGAAGATCCACCAGGGCGGGCCATTCGTCCAGGGAGGCAAAGCCGACCCTTGTCTTGATGGAAACAGGCAGAGGCGCAGCAGAGAAAACAGCATCCAGGAATGCGCGCAGTCCATCCGGACTGGTGAGCATGCCGGCCCCCTTGCCCTTGGCGGTTACGGTTCCGGATGGGCAGCCGGTATTCAGGTTCAGCTCTGTATATCCCATGTCCTTCAGTTCCTGAGCCAGCCAGAGAAAGAGTTCTGGCCGTTTTGTCAGGATCTGGGGAACCACAGGGACACCCCTGTTTACCTCAGGCGAGATGGACCTCATTTCCCTCGGCGGCAGCCTTCTGTCTTCTGTGGGGCTGACAAAAGGAATCATATAGCGAGAAACACCGCCGAACATACGATGGTGGACCCGGCGGAAAACAGCATCGGTAATGCCTTCCATGGGGGCAAACAGATATTCCAAAGACTGTCACTTCCATTTTGTGCAGGATCAGATCACGGGCCCGGCGCGGGGCCTGAAAAAGAAAAAAGCGTCAAGGAGACTGAACATGGAAAACCTGCTGCAGCTGCTTAAACAGTACAGACCTTTTAACGGGCAGGAATCACGGGACAGGGAGGAAATATGCAGGCTGCTTAGGGAAAGGGACGATGTCTGGGACCGCAGCGGCCTTGCCCATATGACTGCTTCCGCCTGGGTTACAAATCCGGACCGGAAGTATATTCTTATGGCCTACCACAACCTGTATCAGTCCTGGAGCTGGCTGGGAGGACATGCCGACGGCGAAAAGGACCTTCTGGCCGTGGCAATGCGGGAGGTACAGGAAGAGAGCGGACTTACGGAAATCCGGCCTGTATCCCGGGATATCTTTTCTCTTGAAATCCTGTGCGTCAACGGACACGAGAAGAGGGGTGTCTATGTACCTTCCCACCTTCATCTGAACGTAACGTACCTGATTGAAGGAAACCCGGAAGAAAAAACCAGAATCAAAGCGGATGAAAACAGTGGTGTCCGCTGGTTTAACAGGGAAGACGCCGTCAGCGCATCCAGCGAGGTCTGGTTCCGGGAACGCATATACCGGAAACTGAATGAGAAAATGATGCGCTTTCATGCCGCCCAGTCATTGTAAGAAGCACTGCTGTTTCTGTCAATGAAGGCGTTTTCTCATGAACTTTTCATCTTCCGGACATATTCTGTTCATGAAACCCTGCTATTGTATACAGGAAACCATGCGGGATTTCTGTATATGACTGATGGTACCGGAAATGGTTTTCCGGACTTTTGAACAGGACAATGAAACCGGCATGTCAGATAAAAGATGAATGACATGACTGGTTTTCAGACAGATACCGGGAAAGGAGCCAACTGTCTTTGAACGACCCCAGGAACAAAGATCCGAAGCGCTATGCTTCGATTATTGGTTTTGCTGCCGCCATGCTGATCATTCTTCTGCTCAACATGGCTGTCATGCGCTCCCTGACGCAGCAGCAGGTTCAGGAAGTCCCATACAGCACCTTCCTGATGATGGTGGACGGCGGTCTGGTCAGTGAAGTGAGTGTGGAGGACACGAAAGTCACCTTTATTGCTGCCCAGAATGGCCAGAATGGGACTTTTCAGTGCGGAAGAATGGATGATCCGGACCTGATTTCCCATCTGCTCCGGGCAGGCGTGGTTTTCACCACAACGATTCCCCAGGAAATATCCCCCTTAATGGAGATGCTGCTGGGGTATGTCCTTCCTTTTGTCCTCACCATGGGCATAGGCCTGCTGATCATCCACTTTATCTCCAGAAAGACCGGGGGAGCCTTTAATCCTCTGGGCATGGGAAAGAGCACCGCGAAGGTCTATGTGGAGAATGAGACCGGCAAGACGTTTGCAGATGTTGCCGGAGAGGACGAAGCCAAGGCAGCCCTGAAGGAAATTGTGGATTTCCTTCATGATCCGGGCAAATACAAGGATATCGGTGCCAGGCTTCCCAAGGGCGCCCTTCTGGTGGGCCCTCCCGGCACAGGCAAGACACTGCTGGCCAAAGCGGTGGCAGGGGAGGCAAAAGTGCCGTTTTTCTCCATCTCCGGATCCGAATTCGTGGAAATGTTTGTGGGCATGGGTGCTGCCCGTGTCCGTGACCTCTTCAAGCAGGCCACGGAAAAAGCCCCCTGCATCATCTTCATCGATGAGATTGACGCCATCGGAAAGAAACGTGATGCCGGTATTGTGGGCGGCAATGACGAGCGGGAACAGACCCTGAACCAGCTCCTCAGCGAGATGGACGGATTTGATTCTTCCAAGGGTATCGTGATCCTTGGGGCCACCAACCGTCCGGAAAGCCTGGACCAGGCCCTGCTCCGTCCCGGCCGCTTTGACCGCCGCATTCCGGTGGAACTGCCGGATCTTGCGGGCAGGGAAGCCATTTTGCGGGTGCATGCCAGGGCCGTCAGGACAGATCCCGATATTGATTACAGAGCTGTTGCACTGGCCACCAGCGGTACCAGCGGTGCTGAACTGGCAAACATCATCAACGAAGGTGCACTGCTGGCTGTCAAGGAAGGGCGCAAGTCCGTTTCCCAGCGTGACCTGGAAGAAGCCATCGAGACCGTGCTTGCCGGATATGCCAGGAAAAATGCCGTCATCTCCCAGGAGGAGAAGCGGATTGTATCCTATCATGAAATTGGCCACGCTCTGGTGGCTGCCCGCCAGAACAAGTCAGCTCCGGTGCATAAAATCACCATCATTCCCAGAACCAGCGGTGCCCTTGGCTATACCATGCAGGTGGATGAAGACGAGCATTATCTGATGGATAAAGAGGAACTGCTCAGCAAGATCACCACACTGACAGGCGGAAGGGCAGCCGAGGAACTGGTTTTCGGAAAGATGACCAGCGGGGCTGCCAATGATATCGAAAAGGCTACCAAACTGGCACGGACCATGGTTACCCGTCTCGGCATGAGCAAAGAGTTCGGACTGATCGCGCTTGAAACGGTAAACAACCAGTATCTGGGGGGCGACACCAGCCTGGCATGTTCAGAAAGCACCAGTGCCCGGATCGACCAGGAGGTTATGGCCATCATCCAGACAGCCCATGAAACCGCACTGTCCATCCTGAAGAAGGATGAAGCCAAACTGCATGAACTGGCTGCCTATCTGCTGGAAAGGGAGACAATAACAGGCGAGGAATTCATGAAGATTCTGGAAGGCAGGAAGGAAGAAAAAACAGAATCCTCTGAAGAAGCAAAGGAAACAGCGAAGAGCCCGGTATCCCCGGATGCGGAGCCTGATGAAAAAGGCCGGGAGGAAAGCTCCGGAGATACTGCATGTACGGCGCCTGAGAACGAACCTGCCCCCGAAAAGCAGGATCCTGACAGTCCCTCCGGCGTTTGACCCCATCAG
>CAMOVR010000023.1 GCA_946627565.1 uncultured Clostridia bacterium | reverse complement strand
AATTGAAGAAATGCCATCAGGAAAAGGAATCGCAGATGTTGTTTTTATTCCTGCACTGCATGCCCTGCTGCCTGCAATGATCATTGAACTGAAATGGAATAAATCAGCAAGCGGTGCAATAAACCAGATGAAACAGAGAAACTATATAGCATCTCTGAAACCATTTACGGGGAATATTCTTCTTGTTGGCATCAATTATGATGAAAAAACCGGAAAGCATACGTGCCAGATTGAGAAAGCCTGACATCGGAAAGCCCCGGCAGCATATAAGGAAAGATAAGCAAGAAAGAAAGAAGAACCGGAAGCCTGCGTGAAACAGGATGCCGGTTCTTTTAAAATGTCAGTAAGCAGGATGAACGTCATCCGGGCGAAAGGCATACCGCACCAGAAAGGCAGGCTTGAGTTCCGTGGTGGACACACCCAGAACTTCTGCTGCCAGGTCGGATTCATGGCAGCGCACAGATACCGATTCTCCCAGTTTGAGCTCATGAAGGAAATATAGCTCAATCCGGGACAGGTTCTGCATCTGTTCCTGCCGTTTCCTCTCGGAGAGAGCGTCGTAGCCCATCTCTCCGTACCGGTGGTTGTTGGTATGACCAAGTTCATCAATCCAGCTGGGATAGACTTTCCGGATATGGATTTCCCGGAAGGCGGCAGGATCGTATTCGGTCCGGCTGTCAGCGTTTTCAATGAGTTTTCTGCCTTCCTGGAAGTTCAGCCGGTCCAGCGTTGCCTCATCCCGGCAGATCCGCCGGGTATTGACGTCCAGGAGAGAAACAAAGGTGGCACCGTAGATGGCCGGGGTTCCGTCTTCATGAAGAAGTTCCGTTTCGCGGCGCCATACTTTGCCGCTGCGTCCGGACTGCCAGCTGGACCAGGAGAGGACCTCGCCGCTGAAAACCGGGGTCTTAATCTCCACAGTCATGGCCAGCATGACCCAGGATACACCCAGGTACCGGATCAGGTGGGAGATTTCCATGCCCTGCCTGGCAGCAGATTCCTCGAAGATGAGGCCCACAATCTGCTGATAGGCACCGGGGACAACCGCCCCGGTGCTGCTCAGCATGGAGGCGTTAATGACGGTGTGACCGCTTATGACCCCCCTGCGCCATTCTTCCATTGGGTTCTTCTCCTTGTGCATCAGTCCTGTCCCCGTCCCAGGGCAAAGGCTTTTCTGTTCAGCTCTCTGAACTTCTCGGGAACGCAGGCATCGATGCTTTCAAGCCAGTCGCTCTCGGGAAAGTCAAAGTACCGGGAAAGCCGGCCCATGAGGACCAGGTTTACCGCCCGGGCAGATCCTGCTTCTTCTGCCAGTTTCAGGCAGTCAACAGCATCCACTGCGGACTGCGCCTTAAGTTTCTCAAGCAGATTTTCCGGATAAACCGCTGCCCCGGTGATGACGGGCATGGGATCAATCTGCTGGGTATTGGTGACGATTCTGCCCCCATTGCGGAGATACGGCAGCCATCTGGCAGCTTCCAGAAGTTCAAAGGATACGATGAAGTCCGCTTCACCTGCGTCGATGATGGGACTGTAGACCTTTTCGCCAAAGCGCACATAGGTGACAACGCTGCCGCCGCGCTGGCTCATGCCATGGACTTCTGAGACCTTGACATCATAGCCGCGCCGGAGCAGGAGATGGCCCAGCAGCTTGCTGGCCAGGAGGCTTCCCTGGCCGCCGACGCCCACAATCATGATATTGACCATATCACGTATCCCTCCTCTCGGTACGTACCAGGGCATGGAAGCGGCACATCTGGGTGCACACATCGCAGCCTACGCAGAGGGTGGTATCGATGCGTGCCCTGCCGTCCCTGACGGAAATGGCAGGACAGCCAATCTGCATGCAGCTCTTGCAGCCTGTGCATTTTGCTGCATCCACACAGATGGGGCTCTGGTGCTTTACGGACTTGAGCAAAGCGCAGGGCTTGCGGGAGATGATGACACAGGGCTCGTCCAGAGCCAGGCCTTCTTTGACGGCCTGGTCCGTGGCATGAAGATCATAGGGATCCACCACCGTGATGTGCTTCACCCCGATGGAACGGCACAGGGCTTCCAGGTCAATTTTGGCCGCAGGGTCGCCCTTGATGCTGTAGCCGGTGGTGGGGTTCTGCTGATGGCCGGTCATGCCGGTGATGGAGTTGTCCAGGATGATGACCGTAGCAGGGGAGTTGTTGTAGACAATGTCCGCAAGGCCGGTCATGCCCGAGTGGACAAAGGTGGAATCCCCGATGACGCCCACCGTCTTATGGGCATAGTCCGGCCGGGCTTTCAGGAAGCCGTGCATGCCGGAGAGAGAAGCGCCCATGCAGACATTCAGGTCCATGGCGTTCAGGGGGGCGAAGGAACCGAGGGTGTAACAGCCGATATCCCCGTACACCATGCACCGGTTCTTTTTCAGGGTATAGAACAGACCCCTGTGGGGGCAGCCGGCGCACATGACCGGGGGCCGGGGCGGAATGGGATCCGTAATACCCCGGCTCTCTTTTTCGGGCAGACCAAGGCATCTGGCAATGAGGGACTGGGAGAATTCGCCCACCATGGGGAAAAGACTCTTGCCCTCCACCTTAAGGCCAAGGCCGCGGCAGTGGTTTTCCAGAATGGGATCCAGTTCTTCCACCACAATGACCCGTTCAACGGATGCGGCAAAGTCACGGAACTTCTGATCCGGCAGGGGATAGGGCATGCCGATTTTCAGCACCGGATAGGTATCCCCGAACAGTTCCTTGACATACTGGTAGCAGGTGGAAGAGGTGATGAAGCCCATGGTGTGATCACTGCCCTCTTCCCAGCGGTTAAGGTCACTCGTTTCCGCAAAGTTTTTCAGGTCCAGCGTGCGCTGCTCCACCCGGATATGGGCCTTTCTGGCCTGGGCGGGGAGCATGACGCGGCTCTGGTCCTTTACATATTCGCCCTGAGGGGGCACCACCCGGTCGGCAGTTTCCACCACGGACTGGGAGTGGCAGATGCGCATGACCATGCGGACAAAGACCGGGGTATGGAACTGTTCAGACAGTTCAAAGGCCTTTTTGGTATATGCAAGGGTTTCCCCGGAGTCGGAGGGCTCCAGCATGGGCACCTTGGCCGCCTCCGCGTAGTGCCGGGAATCCTGCTCGTTCTGAGAGGAATGCATGCCGGGGTCATCCGCCACCAGGATCACCAGACCGGTGTCCGTGCCGATGTAGGAGATGGAGAACAGGGGATCGGCGGCCACGTTGAGACCCACATGCTTCATGCAGCAGGCGGCCCTTCTGCCGCCCAGGCTTGCGCCATGGGCAGCTTCCAGGGCCACCTTTTCATTGGGTGCCCATTCACAGTAGATCTCGTCATACTTGACGGCCTCTTCCGTGACTTCCGTGCTGGGGGTACCGGGGTAGCTGGACACAACACAGCATCCTGCTTCGTAGAAACCGCGGGCAACCGCTTTGTTGCCCAGCATAAGCTGTTTCACAGATAGCCTCCTGTATTACACGCCGTTTTCATGAGCGACAAGTTTTTCAATGCCGTACATGCGGCGGAGCTTGGGCTTCTCAATTTTGCCTGTGGAATTGCGGGGTACATCCGCGAAGATGATTTTCCGGGGACGCTTGTAGCGGGGGAGTTCCTGGCAGAACTGCTGGATCTCTTCCTCCGTGCAGGTTTCGCCTTCCTTGATGGAAATGATGGCGCCGGCAATCTCGCCCAGGCGGGGATCCGGCAGGCCGATGACCGCGCAGTCCTTGATCTTGGGATGTGCCCTGAGGAAATCCTCAATCTGTACAGGGTACAGGTTTTCACCGCCGGAGACGATGACGTCCTTTTTGCGGTCCACCAGGAAGATGAAGCCGTCTTCATCCTGCATGGCCACATCGCCGGTGAGCAGCCAGCCGTCCTTGAGCACTTCCGCGGTGGCTTCGGGATTCTTGTAGTAGCAGACCATGACGCCGTCGCCCTTGACGCAGAGTTCGCCGGCTTCTCCCTGCTTGACCGGATTGCCGTTGTCATCCACAATCTTGGCTTTCCAGCCCCAGCCGGGAACACCGATGGCGCCCACCTTATGGATGTTTTCCACACCCAGGTGCACGCAGCCGGGTCCGATGGACTCGCTCAGGCCGTAGTTGGTGTCGTACTGGTGATGGGGAAAGATGGCCTTCCAGCGGCGGATCAGGGACGGCGGAACGGGCTGGGCGCCGATGTGCATCAGGCGCCACTGATCCAGATCGTAATCCTTCAGGTTCACGTCGCCCCGGTCAATGGCGTCCAGGATATCCTGTGCCCAGGGCACCAGGAGCCAGACGATGGTGGCGTGTTCCCGGGAGACTGCATCCAGGATGTACTGGGGCTTGGTGCCCTTGAGCAGCACGGCGGGTGAGCCGGCCACCAGGGAGCCCATCCAGTGCATCTTGGCCCCGGTATGGTACAGGGGCGGGATGCAGAGGAAGACGTCGTCCCGGGAGGTGGAGTGATGGTGCTGTTCCACCAGGGCGGCATGCATCAGGCTGCGGTGCTTGTGCAGAATGGCCTTGGGGAAGCCGGTGGTGCCGGAGGAGAAATAGATGGCAGCGTCGTCATCGTCCTCGATGCGGACCAGGGGAGCGGAGCTGGCACAGTTCATGACCAGCTCATTGTAGCTTTCAGCGAAGGTGGGGCAGGTGTTGCCCACAAAGAACAGGAGGCGGTTGCGGCTGAGCCGGTCCACGATCTGCTCGATGCGCCCGATGAACTCCGGTCCGAAGAACATGATATCCACGTCCGCCAGTTCTGCACAGTAGAGGATTTCATCGGCGGAATAGCGGAAATTGAAGGGAACGGCCACAGCGCCGGACTTGAGAATGCCAAAGTAGATGGGGAGCCATTCCAGACAGTTCATCATGAGAATGGCCACCTTGTCGCCTTTTTTGACGCCCCGCTCCAGCAGCAGATTGGCCACCCGGTTGGCCTTTTCGTCAAAGACGCGCCAGGTAATCTCGCGGCGGTAGGGCTGATCTGAAGTGGGCTGGATGAGTTCGTACTCCTTCCAGGTGATCCGCCGGTTTTCCTTCTGCTCAGGGTTGAGTTCAATCAGCGCAGTCTCGCTGCCGTACAGCTTGCGGTTGCGCTCGAGAAAATCAGTGACTGGCATGGTTTTCTAGCCTCCAAATATATGAGAAAAATAAGTATTCAACGGTCGGGATACGTGTATTACTCGGACAGGTTCTCCGCAGCGCGCACGCTCACTCTGGTATCATAGCATGAGAACATGGGATCCACCACTGTTTTGTCCATTTTCGGGGTGATGAGGCTCACAATGGGCACCAGGATCAGGCCGCCCAGCATGGTCAGAACGCCTGCGTTGATGGGAGAGGCGAAGAAGTAGGCCATGAAGGGACTGGTGAAGGTGGCACCGGTGGCCAGGACGAACAGTTCAAAGACGGTAACACCAACGCCGAAGATGAAGCTGACATACACGGAAGCTTTGGTGGTCTTCTTCCAGTACAGTCCGTACATGAAGGGAGCCAGGAAGGATCCGGCCAGAGCGCCCCAGGACACACCCATGAGCTGGGCAATGAAGGCCACGGAGGAGGTGTACTGGATGATGGCAATCACAGCGGAGATAACGATGAAGACAGCCACCAGCACCCGCAGGGAGATCAGCTTGGTCTTTTCATCCATCTTTTCCTTCCGGATCTGGGAAAGGAAGTCAAGGGTCATGGTGGAGCTGGAAGTCAGGACCAGGGATGACAGGGTGGACATGGATGCGGAAAGCACCAGAATGAGCACCACAGCGATCAGGGCATCGGGCAGGTAGGAGAGCATGGTGGGGATGACGCTGTCATAGCCGCCCACAGGGGTGCCGGCAGCGGTGATCTGGTCACCCGTGAGGAAGAGCCTGCCAAAGCCACCCAGGAAGTAGCAGCCGCCTGCCACCACCACAGCAAAGGCGGTGGAGATGATGGTGCCTTTGCGGACAGCATCCTCATCCCGGATGGCGTAGAACTTGCCCACCATCTGGGGAAGACCCCAGGTACCGAGGGAGGTGAGGATCACAACGCCCAGCAGCATGAGGGGTTCGGGACCGAAGAAGGAAGCATAGGCGCCCTGCATGACCTGGCCATTGGAAGCGGTGGCGGTAAGACCGGAGAGTTCCACCAGGGAGGAGACAAAGCCGCCATGGACATTCAGGACAGCCAGGATGACGGCAACGATGCCCACCAGCATGATGATCCCCTGGATAAAGTCATTGATGGCTGTGGCCATGTATCCGCCGGCCACCACGTAGATGCCGGTGAGAATGGCCATGACGATGACGCACAGCTGATAGGGCACACCGGGGAAGGCCATGCTGAAGAGGCGGGAGAGGCCGTTGAAGAGGGATGCGGTGTAGGGAATGAGGAAGATAAAGGTGATAACGGAAGCGGCCAGCTTCAGGTTCCTGTCCTGGAACCTCAGACCGAAGAAGTCAGGCATGGTGCGGGAACCCAGGGACTGGGTCATGAGGCGGGTGCGGCGGCCCAGAACAACCCAGGCCAGCAGGCTGCCCAGGAAGGCATTGCCAAGGCCCACCCAGGTGGAAGAAACGCCGTAGCGCCAGCCGAACTGTCCGGCATAGCCTACGAAAATAACAGCGGAGAAATACGAAGTGCCATAGGCGAAGGCCGTGAGCCAGGGACCTACAGAGCGGCCGGCAAGAACGAAACCGTTGACATCCTTTGCGCTCTTATGGGCGTAGACGCCAATGGCAATGGTCACGGCGATGAAGACAACCAGCAGGAAAACTTTCAGAAACATACAGTACCTCACTTTCTGGAGCTTTGCTCCTGTGGACTGTATGAGGACGACAAAGCCCTCCACAGTCCGTTTTTCGGAATGTGGAGGGCTTCTAACGTCCTCTGCATTCCGGCGTGGGAAAGCAGAGGGCGGAAAAGTTCCGCGGTACCACCTCTTATTTTGCCCTGCTCTCACAAGCAGAGCCTCACGGGGCTTGCATGCTGGCCCCTGCGCTGTAACGGGACGCACCCGGTGATGCCTTCCACAGGACAAAATGCCTGCGGTTTCGTCTCACAGCTCCCGGAGCGTATGTTCATCCTCCGATCCCTGACTGCCTTGCACCAGCCGGCAGTTCTCTAATGGACCTATCGAAAGACTACTATTCTCCGTTCATCGCTTTTGCGAGCGAAATATAGCACGGGTGAAATAACGTGTCAAGCCAAAAACAAAACAGAAACAATCCGCATGGGACGGCTGAGGCGGCGGTATACGGGCGGCAGGCAGACATGAAAAAAGGCAGAACATATGCTGTTCTGCCTTTTGAAAATCAGATCAGATGTCGTCCTGAGGTGCTTCCGGTTCCCCGTCGGGGATGTCCATGTCCAGGTCGGACACGGCATTTTCCTTATCAAGGACCGGCTCCATGAGGGTTTCATCGGAAAGGGAAGAATCTGCGGGGGATTCGGAAGAAACGGTTTCATCCACTGCACCTTCGGCAGGCACTGTGTCTTCCTCTTCCTCGTGCTCAGCCCGTGCCACACTGGCGATGCGGCTGCCTTCTGCCAGACGCATGAGGCGTACACCCATGGCGTTGCGCCCGCTGATGCGGATGGAATCCACGGTGGAGCGGATGATGGTGCCGTCATCGGTGATCAGCAGCAGGTCCTCATCCATGTGCACCGGCAGCAGGGCCACCAGTTCACCGGTCTTGGGGGTCAGGTTGATGGCGCGCAGGCCCTTGCCGTTGCGCTTCTGGTCGCGGAAGGCATCCGGATCGGTGAGCTTGCCGTAGCCCAGGGAAGTGACAGCCAGGATCATGCTGTCTTCCTCCAGCATGGCCATATCGATGATGGCGTCGCCTTCAGAAAGGCGCATGGCGCGTACACCGGTGGCCATACGGCCCATGGTGCGGATGTCGGACTCGTTAAAGCGGATGGACATGCCCATACGGCTGCCCAGGATGAGTTTGTCATCGCCCTTTGAGAGACGCACGCCCACCAGTTCATCGTCGTCCCTCAGGTTCAGGGCGATCAGGCCGTTGCGGCGGAGATTGCGGAACTCATTGAGAGGCGTCTTCTTGACGATGGCGTTGCGGGTACCGAATACCAGGTTGTAGGGTGTGTCATCCCCACGCGGCATGGGCAGCATGGTGGAAATCTTCTCATCCGATGCAAGCTGCAGCAGGTTGATGATGGCTGTGCCCCGGGCGGTACGGCCGGCTTCCGGAATCTGGTAGCACTTCAGGGAATAGGCACGGCCGCGGTTGGAGAAGAACATGATCTCCTGATGGGTGTTGACGATGCACATCTGCATGGCATAGTCCTCATCCTTGGTGGTCATGCCGGTGATGCCCTTGCCGCCGCGGTGCTGCGCCTTATAGGTGGAGGCGGAGATCCGCTTGATATAACCGGTGTAGGTCAGGGTTACCACCATGTTCTCCTCTGCAATCAGGTCCTCCACATCGATCTCGCCTTCAATAGCGGTAAGCTCGGTGCGGCGGTCATCTGCGAACTTCTCCTTGATGGTGAGGATCTCGGACTTGATCACGCCCATCAGGAGCGCTTCGTCCGCCAGCAGGGACTGCAGGTAGGCAATGGTCTTTTCCAGTTCCTGATATTCTTCCAGCAGCCTGTCTCTTTCCAGACCTGTCAGACGGGCAAGACGCATGTCCAGAATGGCCTGGGCCTGCTTTTCCGTGAAACCAAAGGTGTCCATGAGGCCCTGACGGGCGGTGGAGGTATCGGGACTGTTGCGGATGAGGGCCACGATCTCGTCGATGTGGTCAAGAGCCTTGAGAAGACCTTCCAGAATGTGAGCCCTGGCCTGTGCCTTATTCAGGTCAAACCTGGTGCGCCGGGTCACCACGTCCTTCTGGTGCTGGAGGTAATAGTAGATCATCTCCCGCAGGTTCAGCACCCGGGGTTTGCCGTCCACCAGGGCCAGCATATTGGCGCCGAAGGTCTCCTGCAGGGAAGTGTGCTTGTAGAAGAAGTTGAGGACCACCTGGGGATAGACATCCTTCTTCAGTTCCACCACGATGCGCATGCCGTTGCGGTCGGACTCATCACGGATGTCGGAGATGCCTTCGATGCGCTTGTCACGCACCAGCTCTGCCATCTTGGCCACCAGATTGGCCTTGTTGACCATGTAGGGGATTTCCGTGATGACGATACGGCTTCTGCCGTTGCCCATGTCTTCGATCTCGGACTTGCAGCGCACGTCAATGTGGCCGTGGCCCGTGAAATAGGCCTGGCGGATGCCGCTGCGGCCCAGAATGATGCCGCCGGTGGGGAAGTCCGGTCCCTTGATGTGCTCCATGAGGTCTTCAATGGTGCAGTCGGGATTGTCGATCATGCATACGACGCCGTCGATGACCTCACCCAGGTTGTGGGGCGGGATGTTGGTGGCCATGCCCACGGCGATGCCGTTGGAGCCGTTGACCAGCAGGTTGGGGAAGCGGGAGGGCAGGACGGCGGGCTGCATCAGGGTTTCATCGAAGTTGGGATAGAAATCCACCGTGTCCTTCTCAATGCCCTCCAGCATGTACATGGTCAGCTTCTGAAGGCGGGCTTCCGTGTAACGCATGGCGGCAGCGCCGTCGCCGTCCACGGAACCGAAGTTGCCCTGGCCCTCCACCAGGGGATAGCGGATATTGAAAGGCTGGGCCAGACGCACCATGGCGTCATAGACGGAGGAGTCGCCGTGGGGATGGAACTTACCCAGCACATCGCCCACCACGCGGGCGCTCTTGCGGTAAGGCTTGTCGGGGGTCATGCCCAGTTCGGACATGTCATAGAGGATGCGGCGGTGCACAGGCTTCAGACCATCCCGCACATCCGGCAGGGCACGGTCCACAATGACTGCCATGGCGTAGGAGATAAAGGACTTCTTCATCTCCTCCTCAAGGTTGACCGGTATCAGTTTGTCCTGGATGTCACTCATGCTTTTTCTCCTTCATTACACGTCCAGATCCTTGACCAGATCACTGTTCTCCTGGATAAACTGCTTGCGGGGTTCGACAGAGTCACCCATGAGGAGGGTAAAGAGCTGGTCCGCCTCCATGGCATCTTCAGGGGTAATGCGCATCATGGTGCGGGTTTCAGGGTTCATGGTGGTGGTCCAGAGCTGCTCGGAGGACATTTCACCCAGACCCTTGTAGCGCTGGATATCGGGCTTGGGGTCACGGCCGATTTCGTCCAGAACACGCTGGAGCTCGTCATCATCGTAGACGTACCGTTCGATCTTGCCGCGGGTGACCTTGTACAGGGGCGGCATGGCGGCATAGACATAGCCCTTTTCCACCAGGGGCCGCATGTAGCGGTAGAAGAAGGTCAGAAGAAGAATGCGGATATGTGCACCGTCCACGTCGGCATCCGTCATGCAGACGATCCGGTGGTAACGCAGTTTGGATTCGTCAAATTCCTCTCCGATACCGCAGCCGAAAGCGGTGATCATGGCGCGGATTTCCTGATTGCTCAGGGCCCTCTCCAGACGGGTCTTTTCCACGTTGAGGATCTTGCCCCTCAGGGGAAGAATGGCCTGGAAGTGACGGTCACGTCCCTCCTTGGCGGAACCGCCTGCGGAGTCACCCTCCACCATGAAGATTTCGCACTTGGCAGGGTCGCGCTCGGAACAGTCAGCCAGTTTTCCGGGCAGGGAGGCGGATTCCAGCACCGTCTTGCGCCTTGTCATTTCCCTGGCCTTGCGGGCTGCTTCCCGGGCACGGGCAGCATTGACGCAGCGGTCAAGAATGGTTTTGGCAATGGGCGGGTTCTCCTCAAGATAGGTGGTCAGCTCTTCCGTCACGATGGCATCCACGACGCCGCGGACCTGGCCGGAACCCAGCTTGGACTTGGTCTGGCTCTCGAACTGGGGGTCCTCCATCTTGATGGAGACGATGGCGGTGAGGCTTTCACGCACGTCATCGCTCTTGAGATTGGCATCGGAATCCTTGAGGAACTTGTATTTGCGCCCGTAGTTGTTGATGGCACGGGTCAGGGCGGTGTTAAAGCCCGCCAGATGGGTGCCGCCGTCGGGTGTGGCGATGTTGTTGGCGAAGGAATAAATGGCATCCTGATAGGAATCGTTGTACTGCAGGGCCACTTCCACCAGAATGCCGTCCTTGATGCCCTCGGTATAGATGGGCTCAGGGAACAGGGGCGTCTTATGGCGGTTGAGGTATTTCACATATTCCTTCAGGCCGCCGGCATAGCAGAAATCGTTTTCCTTCGGCTCTTCCGGACGCTCGTCCCTGTAGATGATCCGGATGCCCTTGTTCAGGAAGGCCATCTCCCTCAGACGCGTCTTGAGGGTATCGTATTCAAAATCCCCGGTCTCAAAGATGCCTTCCGGATTGTCTTCGCTCTTTACATCCGGCCAGAACTGGATGGTGGTGCCGGTGCGGTCCGTTTCCCCGATTACTTTCAGGTCATACAGGTAATGGCCCCGTTCGTATTCCTGCTGATAGATTTTACCGTCCTGGTAGACCGTGACGGTCAGGTGGCGGGAGAGGGCATTGACCACAGATGCGCCCACGCCGTGCAGACCGCCGGATACCTTGTATCCTCCGCCGCCGAATTTGCCGCCGGCATGCAGAATGGTCAGACACACTTCCACGGCCGGACGTCCGGTTTTGGGATGAATGCCCACAGGGAAGCCGCGTCCGTCGTCCTTGACGGAAACGGAACCGTCCTTATGCAGCACCACTTCGATTTCCTTGCAGAAGCCAGCCAGGGCTTCGTCGATGGAGTTGTCAACAATTTCATAGACCAGATGGTGAAGGCCCCGCACGTCTGTCGATCCGATGTACATGCCGGGACGCTTGCGGACGGCTTCAAGCCCTTCCAGGACCTGGATCTGTTCCTCTCCGTAGTCTTCGGTTACCTGTGTTGCCTCGCGGATCTCACGCTCGACTTCTTCGGGATTCTGCGCAGCACTGGTATACTCTTCTGTGCCGCTTACCATGTCTTTTTCTTCCATCACATTTACCTCTCAACTATTCGCAGAAGAAGCAGCGTGACGCTGCAGGAAATTATCGGAGGCTGCACAGCCCCCGTTTTTCAGACGCAGTCTCAGGGTGCGCATGCCTGTAGAGGTGAGATACGCGTTGGTGCTGCCGTCTTTTTTGCAGCAGATCACCAGGGACTGGGGCGTTTCCCCCAGTTTTTCAACGCGTCCCTTCTCTTCCAGCCTGGACACCAGTTTTGCTGTGTCTTCTGACAGATTCCAGGGAGGGATTCCTGAGGAAGCTGTCAGGTCCGTCATGAGCAGAATGTCCCTGTCCTGAACCGCACGGCCGTGTCCGAGATGAACCAGCAGAACACATCGCCTCCCGTCTGAAATCTGTTCCCGGACACCCTGAAAACAGGGCCAAAAGGGAACAACGTATTTTACCATAATCTGTATAATTACGCAAGAATTTTTCGCGGATTTGAATAAGAAAAAACTTCTGAAAACTGCTCCGGGAAGGATGGAAGGACAGGTCCTGAGCGGGGAGGGGAGAAAAAAGCCGGCGGCAGAGGAAAAAAATGTGAAAAACGGGAGGAAATATGATAAAAATATAAGAAAAACAGCGGGAAATCCCGGATGGCCCGTGACGGTATGTCCGCTGAGAAAGAAGCATATGTGCAGAGGGAAAATCCCTCTCAGCCCTGGAACTTCGAGGGAACACCCAACTGCGCGGGAGAATCATGAGCGCAGAACACTTCCGGCGATCCTGCCAGAGCGGATAACAGGTTATCGGGACCCTTGCGTTTTCCATGGAATATCCTGCATGTCCGGCATGCACAATGAGCGAAAAATGATACCCCTTTTCAAGAAAAGGAGAATATGCTACAATCCCCGGGAAACATTTGACATGTTTCAGGACGAATGGACTTCATGATTCAGTTGGGCTTGCCTGACGGATCATGTTTGTGTCAGTCAAGATAAACAGAACTGGAGGAATGAACATGATTACTGCAGGCGATTTCAAAAAGGGAATCACCATCGAATGGGATGGCGGCGTATGGAACATCGTTGATTTCCAGCACGTGAAGCCCGGCAAGGGTGCTGCCTTTGTCCGCACCAAGATCAAGAACATCATGACCGGTGCTGTGGTGGAACGCTCCTTCAACCCCACCGACAAGATGCCCAAGGCCATCATCGAGACCAAGGAAATGCAGTACGTCTACAATGACGGCGATCTGTATTACTTCATGGACGTTGAGACCTACGAACAGCTCCCCCTGAACAAGGACCAGGTGGAAGATGCCATCCCCTACGTGAAGGAAGGCACCACCGTTACCGTGCGTTTCTTCAAGGGCAGCGCCTTCTCCGTGGAAGCTCCCAACTTCGTGACGCTGCAGGTGACCGATACCGAACCCGGCTTCAAGGGTGACACCGCCAGCAATACCTATAAGCCCGCCACGCTGGAGACCGGTTACAGCCTCCAGGTGCCGCTGTTCATCAACACCGGCGACATGATCCGTGTGGATACCCGTACCGGCGAGTACATGGAACGCGCCTGATCTGACATGGGGAGGGAGACAGCATGAGCAGCCTTTCACAGAAAGCCGGATATCTTAAAGGTCTGGCAGATTCAGCAGGATTGAAGGACAGCGATATACGGGACCGCCTCCTGAAAGGACTTGTGGACGCTCTCTCAGATGTTGCTGAAGAACTGGATTCATTCACTTCCCGGGACATGACTGCTACGGAAGTTGTCATGAAGTCCATGACGACGCTTATTGAAAGCATGGCATCCGGTTATCATGACGAAGACATCGACGAAGACGATGATGATTTCGACGAAGACGACGATGACTTTGATGACGATGACGTGGATTATTTCCCGCACTTCCTGACAAACATCAGCGGCGATGAAGAGGACGAGGATGATGAGGAAGACGACGAGGAAGACGACGAGGAAGACGACGAAGAAGACGAAGTGGACGAAGTGGACGAAGATGACGAGGACGTGATCGGTACAGTCGAACTCATGCAGTTTCTTCGTATCATGTCCAAGGCCGAAAGACCTACCAGCTTCAGCGTCCGGTGTCCGAACTGCAGGGTGACCAGCATCTTCAAGGCAAGCACTGCCGGAGAAACCGTGCCGTGTCCTTCATGCGGAGCAGACGTGGAAGTGCCCACAGGCATGGTGATCTGCCGCAGCTGCCACAACCTTGTCATGGTGGATCCGTCTGATCTGCGCGGAGACGTGGTATACTGCCCGGACTGCGGCAAGTCGATTCTCGGATAAAACACTGAAGCTGATAAAGCAACACAAAAAAAGATGGCTCAGGCCATCTTTTTTTGTGCGGATCATGCCGCTCAATTGAAACAGCCGCCCGAAGGCGGCTGTTTTGCAGGTCAGGCGTTTTCAAGCATGGCCTGTCCGGCGCGGACACGGCGCAGGGTTTCCTCACGGCCCAGAAGGTAGGCGATCTCCATGGCACCGCCGGGTGTGGAAGCCATGCCGGAAATGGCAATGCGCAGCGGCCAGAGAACGGCACCGTTCTTGAGGCCCGCATCAGCGATGGCAGCCATGACCCGGTCGTGGATCACCTGCTCGGTCCACTCGGACTCCGGAATACCCTCCAGCACAGGAAGGCACAGGGCCAGGGAAGAACGGGCAACTTCAGGGTTGGACTTCATTTTCTTATGGGTATACAGGTCCACGGAATACTCCGGCATCTCAGCCAGAAAACGGATCATGTCCGGGATCCTGCAGAACACTTCGGTCCTGTCGTGCATCAGCTCCGCCAGACGGGCATAATCCATGTTTTTACCGTGAAGAACCTTGTCAAACCAGGGCTCCGCCAGCTTAAGATAATCTTCGCTGCTGAGGCGGCGGATGTACTCGGCGTTAAACCAGGTCAGCTTGTCCACATCGAAGATGCCGGGCGCCTTGTTGAGCCGGTTCACGTCAAAGGCTTCAATCAGCTCGTCCATGGTGAAGAACTCCCGGTCGTCCCCGGGGTTCCAGCCCACCAGGGCCAGATAGTTGATCAGGGCTTCCGTGAGGTAACCCTTGTCGATGAAATCGGAATAGTAGGCATCCCCGTCGCGTTTGCTCAGCTTATGAGTGCTGTCCCGCATGACGGTGGGCAGATGGACATACTTGGGCTGCTCCCATCCGAAGGCGTCATAGAGCAGGTTGTACTTGGGGGTGGAAGAGAGATACTCCGCACCGCGCATGACGTGGGTGATGCCCATCAGGTGGTCATCGATGACGTTGGCAAAGTTATAGGTGGGCATGCCGTCAGCCTTGATCAGCACCATGTCGTCCAGGGTGTCGTTGGGGAAGATCATGTCGCCATAGACCGCATCGTGGTAGCTGCTTTCACCTTCGGTGGGGCAGTTCATGCGGATGACGTAGGGCTGCCCTTCCTTGATCCGGCGCTCAACCTCTTCTTTGGGCAAGTTCAGGCAGTGCTTGTCGTACTTGAACACCTCGCCCCGGGCCTGTGCCGCATCGCGGCGGGCCTTGAGTTCCTCCTCGGTGCAGAAGCAGTAGTAGGCATGGCCGGAGGCCACCAGCTGCAGGGCGTAGGGCATATACAGGTCCTTGCGCTCAGACTGGACGTAGGGACCGCAGGGGCCGCCCACGTCCGGACCCTCGTCCCACTGCATGCCGCAGCCCCTGAGGGTATCGTAGATGACATCCGTGGCGCCTTCCACAAGCCGGACCTGATCGGTGTCCTCAATGCGAAGAATGAACTTGCCGCCCATCTTCTTTGCAAACAGATAATTATACAGCGCCGTGCGTACGCCCCCCAGGTGCATGAAACCTGTGGGACTGGGCGCGAAACGGGTGCGAACCTCCATGGGTATCTCCTCTTTCTTTGGCAGGCCTTTTTACTTGGCCATTTTTGCCCAGGTATCCTTGAGACCGACAGTGCGGTTGAATACAGGCAGGGCAGATGTGGAATCCGGGTCCTTGCAGAAGTAGCCGTTGCGCAGGAACTGATAGGTGGTTCCCACCGGGCTTTCCTGGATGCAGGGCTCGGCATAACCGTGCAGGATGCTCAGGCTGTCGGGGTTCAGGCGGCTGATGAAATCCTTCTTGTCAACGCCGTTTCCTTCCTCGCCCTCTTCCTCTTCCGGCAGGGTGTCCGTCAGCAGGGGCTCATACAGCCTGGCTTCGAAGGGAATGCAGTCCTCTGCGCATACCCAGTGCAGAGTGCCCTTCACCTTGCGGTCGGAACCCGGTGTACCGCTGAGGGATGAGAGATCCACGGAGCAGTGCAGTTCCGTCACCTGACCGTTCTCGTCTTTGACAAAGTCATCGCAGCGGATGATGTACGCACCCTTGAGCCGGACTTCGTTGCCGGGATAGAGCCGGAAATACTTCTTGGGAGGATTCTCCATGAAGTCGTCCTGCTCGATGTACAGTTCCCTGGAGAAGGTGACTTTCCGGCTGCCCATCTCGGGATGATCCGGATGGTTCTCAAGAAGGATTTCCTTCTTTTCGTTTTCGGGCCAGTTGGTGAGAACCACCTTCAGGGGCTTTAGGACGGCCATGACCCGGGGAGCTTTGGTGCCCAGGTCGTCCCGGACGCAGTGCTCAAGGAAGGCAAAGTCCACGGTGGAATCCGCCTTGCTCATGCCGATCTGGTCCACAAAGGAACGGATGGCTTCCGGGGTGTAGCCGCGGCGGCGCATGGCGGAGAGGGTGGGCATGCGGGGATCGTCCCAGCCCTTGACATAGTTCCCTTCCACCAGCTGGCGCAGATAGCGCTTGCTCATGATGGTCTGGGTGATGTTCAGGCGGGCAAACTCGATCTGACGGGGATGGGCGGGCAGGAGATTGGCGGCCTTTTCCACCACCCAGTCATACAGGGGACGGTGAATCTCATATTCCAGGGAGCACAGGGAATGGGAGATTCCTTCCAGCGCATCCCCGATAGGGTGGGCGAAGTCGTACATGGGATAGATGCACCACTTGCTGCCTGTGCGCCAGTGCTCCTTGTAGAGAATGCGGTAAATGGCGGGGTCGCGCATGACGATGTTGGGGCTGGCCATGTCGATCTTGGCGCGCAGGGTCTTGCTGCCCTCGGGGAATTCCCCGGCCCGCATGCGGCGGAACAGGTCCAGGCTTTCTTCCGCGGGACGGTCACGCCAGGGGCTGTTGCGGCCGGGCTCGGTGAGGGTGCCGCGGTATTCGCGCATTTCGTCCTTGCTCAGCTCGTCCACATACGCAAGGCCCCGCATGATCCAGTCTTCCGCAATCTCGTAGCACTTGTCGTAATAGTCAGAGGCATAATACAGACCGCCGGTCCAGTCAAAGCCCAGCCAGCGAATGTCCCGCTTGATGGCTTCCACGTATTCCGTGTCTTCCTTGGCGGGGTTGGTATCGTCGAAGCGGAGGTTGCATTTGCCTCCGTACTTTTCAGCGGTCAGAAAGTCCATGATGAGGGCCTTACAGTGGCCAATATGCATGTAACCGTTGGGCTCAGGAGGAAAACGGGTGTGTACCTCACTGTAACGGCCTTCTTTGAGATCTTCTTCAATGGCATCCCAGATAAAATTGCTGCGGGAGCTCTCCATACGTGTCTTCCTCCTGACGGGAACAGGTTTTGGCACCGAAAAAGTGCTGAATCATTATAGTTTGTTTGGGGCAGGGATTCAAGATGGAAAACGTAGGGCCGTGACAGGACAGATATATCAAAACGGCCCCGCTGCAGGGCGGAGCCGTCTGGAGTCAGGTCAACGTGCGATCGATGGCTTAAGCACGATGCATCGCTGCGAAGCACTCGCTGCAATACACCGGGCGATCTTCGCGGGGAATAAAAGGAACCTGGGTCGGCTTGCCGCAGTTGGCGCAGATGGCGTCATGCATCTCGCGGGGAGCACCTGCAGCGGGCCTGCTGGCTTTGCGGGCTGCGCGACAGGCTTTGCAGCGGGTGGGCTCGTTCTGAAAGCCTTTTTCGGCGTAGAATTCCTGTTCACCGGCGGTGAATACGAACTCAGCGCCACAGTCTTTGCAAACCAGCGTCTTGTCTTCGTACATGGTAAGGAAACCCCCAAAATTTTGATATCGGTTTATTCTCCCGGCTGACCTGGTTTTTGACCCCACACACGCCGTCAGGAAGTTTGCTCAACGCATCCGCGCCCTCACGCCCTTCTCTCGGGTGAACCCGGACGGACTTACACCTAGACCGCACCATGCTCCCCATCACTTTGGATGGATTACGTGGACCGTTTTGCCTGCGACTGGCATCGGCTTGCAACCACAGACCCGAAAAAATCAACCATGTGGATTATAAGACCTGTCAAGGGAAAGTGCAAGAAGGAAAACCATGCACTAAGGCGGTTTTTGCATGAAAAACACTGAAAAAGCATCAAAAAATAAAGGAAGTACTGAAAAAGTACAAAAGTGGCCTGTAAGAATTATAATATGGCCCACAGGAAATTTTTTTTACACCGAAAATGGAAGCCGCCTGTCTCCGTGTCAGAGGTGTTATGGTGGAAAAGAATCCGCATCGGTGAAAAACTCGTTTCAGTATAGCTGCATAGGCGTTTCCCGGCCGTGAACAAGGGAAGGGAAAAAACATATTTCTGTTCCCCGGGACAGGCCTGTGGTATACTGAGGATGACGGGCATGAAATGCCCGGAATGAGGAAATCAGGTGATTTGTTTGAAAATACGCGTCTTTGTGTTCTTTCTGTGTACGCTTCTTCTTATTTCTGCATATGCTGTATCTGAGGTACGCACGGATGTGCTCCTCGAAATGGACGGGGTTCAGACTTTTGAGGACGACAACGGCATTGATACGGTGATCCGGCCGGCTGGACAGCCCTATGAAGGCACAGTGGAGCGGGAGGACACCCAGCTGCTGGCATTTCTGGATTATGTGGAAACGCCGGATGAAGGGGATCTGGTGTATATCCGTCTGACGCTGGCCCTGGAAACCTGGGAGCAGCTGAGCGCAGACAGCATCTCGCTGGAATGCGGAAAGCAGAGATATGTATTTGACCTTATGCCCCGCATAAGCGAGTACGACGGCACATATTATGAGGATTACATGATCTTCCTGACGGATACCTCCCTGCCCATGCTCAAGGCCATGGCCGGGAGCCGGCAGGATGACTGGTCCGTGGTCTTTCATACGGGGGAGGAAACCGTAAAGGCACAGGTGCACATTCCCCATGGGGATATACGGAACATCTATAACAGCTACACGGACGCAAAGGGCTTAAAGCAGGATTTTGAACCCTGGCGGGATTTCCATCCTGTCCGGGTGGAAAAGGCAAAGAAGTAAGGCACAGAACAGCTGACACGCAAAAAAGCAGCATGGCCGCATGCTGCTTTTTTGCATGAAATCAATATGGGGGAACCATCACAGGACAAACTCCACCCGGGCCACTCTTCCAAGGCAGGTAAGCTCATGGAGATTCACGGTGACGGCATCGTATTCCTTATCGTAGCTCTGCAGAAGATAGGTGGTGTGGTTCAGTGTCTTGATCTTCCTAAGGAAACGGTGGTGGTTGTATTCCACCAGCATGACGGCTCCGTCAATGGGGCTCTGGGCAGGGACGATGAGGGCCAGGTCACCTGCATGGAGACGGAAGCCCCGCATGCTGTCGTCGGGCACCTGGAAATAGAAAACCTTATCCGGGGCAGCCCCTTCGATCCGGCCCTGCAGGATGGGCAGCAGGCGGTGGTCCACCGGCTGCATGACTGCATTCATGACGGGCACGTTCTTGAGCACGGAGGTCAGGGCATCCAGCCAGATGCTGCCGGAGACGCTGTCATCGGTGCTGGCCACCTTTTCAGGTGCAGCGGGTTTGGGAGCCGGGGCAGGCGCAGGCCTGGGCTTTTTGACGGCATCGCTGAGGCTGGGGCTTGCCTGGGCAAGGTCCACCGTGGATGCGATGTCATCCAGGGAGAAGTCAGCTTCGGTCTGCTGCTTGAGTCCTATGGTTTTCAGGATGCGCCGGGCCTGGTCGTCCGGAATGATCCGGGTGCCGTTTTCCACGGCAATGATATAGCTTTCGGAAACGCCGCATTTTCTGGCCACCTGCTTGGGGGTCAGGTTCTGGCGCAGACGCTCGGTTCGGAGAAGATCTCCAAGACGGGACATGGGTATTACCTCCCTTGATTATTGGACAGCGGCCATCTCAGGCCTGTTGAGGCACCTGGGCCAGAATGCCTGGCGCGGCCAGGGCCTGGGTGAGATGGCTCAGACGGAAGGGCCGGGTGAGAAGACAGGTGCGGAGGCGCTCCACTTCTTTTTCCTGACCGGTAAGAAGGCTCAGGGCAAAGGCATCCTCCAGGGTCATCAGGGGCACTTCCTCGCCCAGGACCACCGTGGTATCCATGGCAAAGGGCGGCTCAAAGCGGATGTCCCCGGGCAGTTCATACCCGCCGTGCAGTGTGATATCCGCGCCGTCAAAATGGTAATGAATCTCACAGGAACGTTCTGTCTCCCTGACGGGGGTGCGCATGCCAAGCTTTGTCAGCACTTCATCCGCCTTTTCGGCACAGCTTCCCGGGACAGCCACGTCAAAGCCGTGCCAGGCATCTTCAAAACCGCGGGCAGAGAGCATCCACGCACCTGTCAGCAGGTAGGGGATGCCGGCCTTATTCAGTCTGCCGCACAGCCGTTTCAGGGCTTTCTCCTTCAGGGCCATGAAATCACCTCGCCGGGTATTGTACCCGCTTTACCGGGGCCTGACAAGCCCGTTATCAGGCATCCTGAGAGCCGGCAGATCCGCTGTCTGTCTTATCTTTCTTACGGTTCCTGTTTCTTCTGCGGATAAGGAGCACCGCCAGAAGGATCACCAGGGCAGCTGTAAGAAGGAAGGGCAGGGTGGCAACCAGGAACAGGAGCATGTCCGTCAGGAATTCCCCGGCGGATTCGATGCCCAGGGAGAAGGCTGCCTGAATGCGCTGGAAGAGGGTGAGTTCCGGGTCCTGAACCTTTTCCTGGACCTTCTCTTCGTCAAGGGAGATGTCGATGGTGGAATAGGCCACCTGCTGGTCTGTCCGGTTCAGGGATCCCTGGAGGGAGTCAATCTGGTACTGGGTATCCGCAATCTCCCTTTCCAGGTCCAGAAGGTCCGACAGTTCCGCCGTCTCCGTCACCATGTTCTGGAGCCGCTGCATCAGGGCCCGCTGGGTCTCAAGCCGGGTCTGGGTATCCCGGTAGGAGGCGGTCACGTCCTGGGCTGTTTCCTCACGCCTCAGCACCTTTCCGGTGCTGCCGCTCTCCTGCATGAAGGCATCAAAGGAGTCGGAAGGGATGCGCAGGGTCAGGGTGGCGTGGCGCAGCCCGTTGTATCCTTCGTAGCTGGAGGAATAGGAGATCCAGCCCCCCATGGAAAGGCACAGGGACTGAAGGCTTGAGAGGGCATCGTCAAAACGCTGGGTGCGGATGGACAGGTTTCCGTTGCGGATGATCTTCTTGGACGTTTCAGCCGCGCCAGCAGCTGTATCAGAGGAAGCTGCGCTGTAGGCTGCTGTGCTGTTTACAAGCGCATCCTCCATTGCCACGTCTTCTTCATATTCCGGCTCTTCCATTTTCGCCGCGTCTTCTGTCATGGCGGTGGCCATGGAAGAGTATCCGTAGTCCGCACTTCCCCCGACTGCGGGGACGTAGAGGGAGGTTTCTGCAGGCTGGGGTACGGGAGCAGAGCGTGCGGCGTTTTTTTCCACACGGGAGGACAGACTGTCCCGGGTGAGCACGGTGCCCCCGATCACAAAGATCACGACCGCCGCGGCGCTGAGCAGGGAAAGGTTTCTTTTGCTGAAAAATTTCTTCATTCCGTTTGCCTCCTTCGGGGCTGCAGCCGTCTCCTTCAGACGGCTGGCCCAGGCCTGGTGAAACCCTTCCGGAAGGGGCGGCACGTTTAAATCCAGGGAGAGAAGGTCCTTCTCCATTTCTGAGGCAGGGTCCTGCAGGGACATGCGCATCTCCCTCAGGGCAGGATCGCTGCTTTCGTATTCCCGGATGTCATTTTCCTCTTCCGGTGTCAGCGTTTCACCGCTGAGCATCTTCTCCAGGAGGACTTCATAGTTATTCAAGGTCATTTCCGTGTCCTCCCTTCGTAAAGATGTGACGCACGGAACCGTTGTTTGTTCCCTCTGTTTCCATGTCATTGAGAATTTTTTTCAGCTGGATCCGTCCCCGGGAGATCCGGCTCTTGACGGTGCCAAGGGGCAGGCAGGATTCCTCCGCAATTTCCTCGTAGGATTTCCCGTCCATGTAAAAGCGAAGCAGGGGCAGGCGCTGTTCGTCTGCGAGCAGGGCCAGGGCAGACAGAAGGCGCTCTTTCCTTTCCTTCTGCTCCAACTGCTCCGGGGGAAGGGGGTCAGGGGAGGGTATGTCAAAACCGCTTTCAGACAGGGCGTCCACGGAAGCGGCATCCCGGACATTCCGCCGCCTGAGGGCATCCATGCAGGTGGTGACGGCAATCCGGTACAGCCAGGTAGAGAAGGCAGCATTCCCGGTGAAGGTCCCGATTTTCTCCCAGGCCTTGAGCATGGCCGTCTGGGCAGCATCTTCCGCGTCCTGCCGGTTCTGCATCATCTTCCAGCAGACGCCCCAGACCATTTTCTCACAGGGTTCGGCCAGCGCTTCAAAGGCCCGGGTATCCCCAAGCTGGGCGCTGCGGAGCAGGTCCCGCTCAGACATATGTATAAACACCTCCTGTGTGTAAATCCTGAAGGTTCCGGACATGCTTTCCGGATAAATTCTAAAATATGCTGAGAAGATTATCCGGGAAACGGTACCGCCCGTCAAGCCGGGTCAGGGGAGGGAGGATTCGGGCAGGATGCGGTTGGCAAAGGGGGAGAAGAAGTAATCGGTTCTGTAGGCGGAAAGGGCTGCATCGCTTACATAGATCCGGGCATCTGTCCCATAAAGCAGGTTCTGTCCCACCGTACAGGCAGGTCTTTCCTGAAGCAGGCGAATCACCGAAAGCTGCGGGGCATCCCGGAAAGCACCGTCATGAATCAGACGGATGTTTTCCTGAATGACGATTTCCTTAAGGCCTGATCCGGCAAAGGCCCCCTCCAGGATCCGGGTGACCGGCTGCCCCCGGAAGGAGGAAGGCACGGTGAGAGAGGCTTTCGCAAGCCCTGCATCCGTAAGCCCTGAGACAGCAAGACTGCCGTCCGTTTCTTCAAAGACAAAGCAGTCCGCATCCCGGTCGTCTCCTGCAAACCCTGAGGCGGAACGCAGCTTCGGCATGACAGGCAGGGAGATGGCGGAGGGCCGGCTGTCCCCCAGGTATGCCTTCAGATTCTCCGAAACCAGGCGGGTGTATACACTCTGTCCGGCGGCATTGAGGTGAAAGTTGGTGTCGTAGAACCATCCGGGGTCCATGATGCTGTCACCGGGCCGCCCTATGACTTCTATCTCCGGCGTCTCAAGCAGGACTTCACAGAAACTCTCCGCCGTGTTTTCTCCTGTCACCGCCAGGGCATTGATGGGGCAGAACATATAGACGCAGTCCGCGCCCCGCTCCCGGACGGCACGGACATAGGCGGCAACAGCCTGAAGGAAGGCAGGGTCCAGCTCATCCCGGTCAAAGCGCACAGGCGTGGTGCTGTCGTATCCCCCTTCCATGATGTTTTCCTCCCGCAGGGGTGAAACCATGTCGCACCGGCTGTCAAAGGAGGTCCGGAGATAGACGGAGTCCTGAAGGGGTGTATGGGACAGGAGGGTGCGGACCTTGAGGCCGGCAAAGGAGGGAAGGGCTGCCAGGGTCTTAAGAAGATGAGGCCCGGAGAGGGATGAAAGCAGGGCCGGGTATCCGTCCGCCCCCTGCCAGAAGATGGCGGGGTCAAAATAGTCAGACAGGGTCTGGCGGTTCTGCTCGGGCATGAGCACCACCAGGTCCCCGGGACGGATGAGGGGCAGGGACAGGTCCAGCATGACAGTGGTGCCAAGGGCTGCATACATGCCGTAATTCACTGCGTGAAAGCCCGGCAGGTCCTCTTCCAGCAGGGTTGTGCTGACCCCGAAGGCTGCAGCGCTGCCGCCCAGGAGGATGATGCGGGGCCCATCCGTGTTTTTCAGCCTCTCTGTTTTGTACTTGAGTTCCCCCATGAAGGATTCGTCAAAGGCAGGAGGCAGTGCAAAAACCCAGAAGGAGAGCACCAGGGGAGGCAGGGCCAGCAGGAGGATCAGGACAGTCAGAAAGCGTTTCATCCGGTTCCCTCCAGAAAGATATAGCAGAAAAGCTCAGCTCAGAACTGAAAATAGATAAAGGCACCGCCCTCCCCGGTTATCAGGGAGGCAAGGGCGGCCAGGGCAAGGATCAGCAGATACAGGTACAGGGTAAAGGTGCCGGAGGCATTCTTAAGCGTAAACAGTTCCTTCCCTGCGGCCAGACGGTTTTCCATAAGGTGAAGCACCGCAAACAGAAGGAAGGCTGTCAGAAGGCCCGTGAGGGGGAGGGGCAGCGCGTTCCATCCCACAGGCAGGGATACAATCATGGCAAGGGCCGCCCGGGTGGAAGGCGCGCGGAAAAAGATCCAGCAGAGGTTGACATAAAGCCAGGTCATGCCCACCCGGAGGAAACGGGGAAGGCGTGACAGCTGCCTGTCAAAGCGGATTTCCAGAATCTGAGCAAGTCCGTGCAGAAGGCCCCACACGGCAAAGCGGAGTCCCGCCCCGTGCCAGAGGCCGGAGAGCAGGAAGACCAGGAGAATGTTCATATACCGCCTGCGCCGGTTGCCACCCAGGGGAATGTACACATAGTCCGTAAACCAGCGGCTCAGTGTGATGTGCCAGCGGTGCCAGAATTCCCGGACGGAGGAGGCACGGTAGGGCTGACGGAAGTTTTCCGAAAGGCGGATGCCCATAAGGCAGGCGGAGCCCCGGGCTATATCCGTGTAGCCGGCAAAGTCGCAGTAAATCTGGACGCCGAAGAGGACAGCGGCCAGGAGCACGGCAGGACCGGAAGGCTGCTCCATGGCAAAGAGGGGATCTGCCAGACGGGCGATCCGGTCGGCAATGACAACTTTCCGGAAATAGCCTGTGACCAGCAGGGGAAGGCCCTCCCGGAGGTACTCCCGGGAAAAGGAGCGGGGGGCGGTGAGCTGGGGGATCAGGTCCCCGGGGCGCTCCACGGGGCCTGCCACCAGCTGTGGAAAGAAGGACACAAAGAGGGCATAGGTGATGAAGCTGCGGGGCGGCGTGTACTTCTTTCTGTAAACATCCAGCACACAGGCAAGGGTCTGGAAGGTATAAAAGGAGATGCCCGCAGGCAGCAGGATGCCCTGGACAAACAGGCCTGCGTATTTAAAGAAGATCAGGAGGCCCAGGGTGAAAACCAGGGCGAGAATAAGAAGCAGTCTGTTTTTTCCGTTGTTTTCCCCCATGCCCAGGCAGCACAGATAGGTTACGAGGGTAGTGAGGATCAGCAGAAGGCCTGCGGAAAGGTCAAAGGAAAAGTAGAACAGCCAGGAAGCAGCCAGCAGCAGGACCTGACGGAAGCGGCAGGGGATGAGCCAGTACATCAGGCAGATGACGGGCAGAAAAAACAGGTAGGCAGGCGAGGTAAAGCTCATGTTTCCCTGCCCCCTTTGCATCTGATCTGAGAAAGACACAGCAGGGCCAGCAGGGGAAGCATGAGTTCCTGAAGCGTCACCCCCTGCACAAGTCCTGCCAGCAGAAAACAGATGACGGACAGGCCGGAGAGGATGAGAAAAAGAAGAGGGGCGCGATGTGTCCGGAGACACAGGGAAAACAGGAGGGCCGGCAGCAGGAAATAATAACAGGTCACGGTGTCTCCTCCTTTTCCGTTTCGTCCTGGGAAGCCTGTCCGTTTTCCATGCGCAGCTGACCTGACAGGGCATCAATCAGGGCACGGGTGTGCATCTGCACGCCCTCGGTGGACAGGTGGTTATCCGTGCCGTACAGATACATGCCCCGGTACAGACTGTCAAGGGGATGGGTGATGACGGGCACGCACAGGCAGGCGCGCAGGTGGTCGTCCATGGCGCGGATGGCTTCCTCCGTACTGTCCTCTGACAGGGCCAGGCGGTTTCGGGGACTGTAGGTGAAGTATACCCGGATGCCCAGGTCAAGGAAGGTCCGGTACACCCGGTTCAGGGGCTCTATGAGGGCTTCCCTGGGAAAAGCCTGCGGTGTATAGCGCACGGGAAGGCCATAGACTGGACTGTCGTCCGGGCTGTTGGGGCGGAAGACCACATAATCCCCGTAGCTGTTGTAGCTGCTTTCGGGCACCGGGTTCCCGTCCTCGTCATAGTCCCCGGGGGACACGTCATAGGAGCGGGCGTCCATGCCGTCCCGGCTGCGCAGGAAGCTGTGAAAGGCTGTCAGGACCTGGCCGTAGTCTCTCAGGTCCAGTAGGGAGAGAAGGTCGTAATTCCCCTCAATCATTTTAAAGAAGGCCTCATCCAGGGTGGAGAAAACGCAGAACTGTCTCTGGGAGGCGTCAAACTCGGGGGAATGGACCAGAATGTCCGGGGCATGCATGAAGCGGCGGATCAGGTCCAGCTGGGGGAGGGCATTGGTGTAGGCAAAAACCCCCATGTTCACCACGTCCAACTCCGGAAAAGCCGCATCGATGGCAGCGCTGTCATAGCCAAAGCGGGCGGAGGAACCGGAGAACAGAACCAGCTTGGGCTGATCTTCAAGCTGCATGAGGCGGTCCATCTTATCGCAGAATACATCATAGTAGGTCCCGCTGTACACCGGAGGCAGGACCGCGTTGATCTGCAGGGTCTGAAAATCCGGGCAGTCTTCAAAGGCGTAATCCGAGAAGGAAAGAAGGGTGTCAGACACGGTGACGGTCCTGACGGAGGCATGGGTGAAGGCACTGTTTTCCAGCACCTGCAGGGAAGGGGGAAGCACCAGTTCTCGGAGGGGCGCATCCCGGAAGGCCCCGGAAAGAATGGCCCGCACCGGAAGCCCGTCTATGGTTTCAGGAACACAGACGGTTTCATCAGGGCTTCTGCAGGAGACAATGGCCCACCCGTCCCTGAAGGATGTCACTTCAAAGGCCTCCGGGTCTGTCCATTTCTGCCAGATGGCATAGAGCATCGGGTTTTTGTCTGCGTTAACCCGGCTGCCAAGGCCCGTGCGCGCTCCGGTGCCGTCCGGGCTTGTGTTCCAGCCGGTGAGGGTGAAGCCGTCCCGGTAAAACAGTCTGCCTGTATCCGTATTGGGTCTGATATGGGCAGCAGATGCAGGCATGACAACAGCTTCCTCAGGGTCCCCGCCGTCATGTCTCTGCCCGCCGTTTGCCATATACCGGATCACCGCGGGGGAAGCATGCAGCAAAAGGTGCACCGCCTGGGTATACCGGACTTCCGGCAGCACCAGGCGTATGGTTCCGTCCGTTGCATGGAGAATCTGGAAGGCGGGATCGTCACAGCCGTCCAGGACATAGCCTTCCTCCAGGGTCAGGGTGAACTCGGCGGTGGAAAGGCGGGGTACGGCAAGGGTGTAACAGTCTGCTGTAAAGCCTTCGTCTTCCATAAGGACAAGACGGCAGGTCCTCTCCCCGGCAGGCTCTGCCAGGCCCGGGAAAATGAGCATAAAACACAGCAGAGAAATCAGAAAGAACCGCCTCACGCCTTCACCCCTTTCATACACATATGCCCGCCCCCGGGAACCAGGGGCGGGCACAGGAATCGAATGATTTACTTGGCCTTGCTTACATCGAAGAAGGACATGATGATGCTGAAGATGGCTGCCAGTGCGCATCCGGCGATGGCCACAATGCAGGATGTGGTATCTGCCATGTTGGCAGCGCTGTTTTCAAAGGTGAAGACAGCGGCCAGGCTGTTGATGCGGACATTGAGCAGGAACATCGTGCAGACCATAAACAGCACGGAGGCAGCCACGGGCAGAATATCGGCCACCATGGGGGTGCCCTTCAGACCGATGAGGATGTAAACAACTGTCAGGAGGACGCCGAGGATGCCGCACAGCAGCATGACGGAGTCAACGCCCAGCTTGGCGTAATAGTTGGTGTTGGTGTTGATGAGATAGGCGATGATGCCTACCAGGGCAAGTATCACGGTTACAGAGGCGAGATACAGGCCCAAAGACTTTTTTCTTTCCATCTTTCCAGTCTCCTTCCCAATCAGTGCTTTTTGCGGGCCCTGAAGTACATGCACAGGTTCAGCAGGGTGAGAACGGCAAAGCCGATTTCGCAGCCCAGCAGAGCCCAGTCATACCAGGTGCGGACCTTCACCAGACGGGTGGAAGAAGAATATCCGTCCATGGCGTTGGAATTGGCCAGTGCATAAGCCTGCCAGGTCATGACCTGCTTGAGGGCGGCGGTGAGGACAGGATCGTTCTGGACGTTCTCCACGGTCCAGTAGGCGTACTTGCCGGATACAGCAGCCATGGTGGATTCACCGGTGTTGCAGGACATGGTGACGCCGTTGATGACAGCTTCCTTCAGGGTGACATAGCGGGCATTCATGATGAAGTCTTCGCTCATCAGGCCCTTGAAGCCCCATTCGTCACGGATGATCTTCTTGAGCAGGGTGGGATGAGCGTTGTCGGTGTAGATGCCAGCACGGTTGAAGGAGGTCATGGCACCCAGTGCGCCTTCGTCTTCGAAGCTGGCCTGAGCGGCACGCAGTTCGCCTTCACGGGCTTTCTGCTCGGTCATGAAGGTGGCCACACCGGTACGGTTGACTTCGGAGTCGTTGAATGCAATGTGCTTGGGAGCAGCGATGAGGCCGTAGGCTTTGGCGCCGCGGACGGTGGCAGCACCCATGATGGTGGACAACACAGCGTCTTCGGAATAGTACTCGTGGTTACGGGCATTGTAGGGGAGGCGGTGCAGGTTCACGCCAACGCCCCACCAGATGGGCAGGTTGGACCACAGGGAGTAGTTGCCCATGACCTTGCCGTATTCTTCCACCAGATCCTTGTTGAAGGTCTGGGCGATGACGGTTTCATTGCTCATGACGCCGCAGCGGTAAGCCGCATTGGGATCGTTGGCATCGATGGCGCAGGGATCGCCGGAGGACTTGTCGGTGTTGGCATACTGTCCGAGAGGATAGGAGTAGATGCCGTTGGGGCCGTCGTTCTGGATGGCTTCAGGGCTCATGATGGACTCGATGGCCTTGGTGGAGGTGCCGCCGAAACCGGTGCGGATCATGCAGTCTTCCAGAAGGATCTGGTCCATGAGCTGGCTCCAGCGGGGATCGTTCAGATCGCTGACGCCCTTGAGGGAAGCCAGGGTCAGACCGTTCTCAGCACCGAAGACCACATCGGAACCGGTGGAGGTGATCTGATAGTTGTCGTTGGCCATGATGTTCAGCATCCTGTCGTCAGCGGTGAGACCGGAATAGGTCTTGGGGAAGGTGCCTTCCCAGTCCTGACGGGACAGATAGGTGGCAGTGCCGGGCAGCCAGTAGTTGATGTCGATGTCAGCCAGCTGGTTTTCCACGTTGGTGCCGTTCTTGGTCTTGGCAAAGGTGGTGGTGTCCATGGCTTCCAGATCCCAGGTCTGCACGTTTTCGGCATTGCCTTCCACGGCAGCGCCCTGCTTGGCCAGGACATTGTTCACAGCTTCATGAGCGCCGTTGCCCACGGTGAAGTAGTAGGTGCCTGCATCCAGGATGTAATTGCCCTTTGTGCCGGCGGCGTTGTCGGCGGTGGAATCCCAGGAAGCCAGGTAGGTCAGGTCAGCCTTGACGGTGACCGTCTCGGAAGCGCCAGGCTCCAGAACAGCGGTCTTGCCAAAGTCCAGGAGCTGGATGGCGGATTTCTCCACCAGGTGCTCTTTGTCATAATCGGTATAGGGGACGGAAGCGTAGAGCTGGACAACGTCCTTGCCGGCCACGCTGCCGGTGTTGGTCACGGTGACGGTGGCGGTGGCAGTCTTTGCAGCCAGGTCCACTTCCAGGCTTTCCAGCTTCTGCTCGAAGGTGGTGTAGCTCAGGCCGTAGCCGAAGGTGTAGGTGACTTCGTTGTCATAGTTCCAGGCGCCGGAGACAGAGCCCACGGCGGAGTCCGCATTGCCCTGACCCAGGACGGTATCGGCATAGCGGGTTTCATAATACTTGTAGCCGGTGTAGATGCCTTCAGCTTCCACGATGGCGGAGTTGATGCTGAGGGAGGGATCTGCATTGGTCCAGGAGAGGAAACCGTAGTTCTGAGCGGCGGGGCTCAGGCTGTTCTTGACAGCGTACAGGTCGGTGAGATGGCCGGAAGGATTGGCGGTGCCGTCCAGGATGTCGCAGATGCCCAGGAAGCCGTAGGCACCGGGAAGACCGATCTGCAGCATGGCGTCGATGCCTTCATTGTCCTTCAGTTCCTGAATTTCCATGGCGCTGGAGTTGTTCAGCAGCACGATGACCTTGCCGTTGTTCTCAGCCTTCTGATCGATGGCAGCCTGGATCAGGTTGCGCTCGTCATCCGACAGGCCCAGAGGATCGGTCTGGTTCAGGTTCTGGGCGGGATCCACACCAGCCTGGCCGGGGGTATAGTTGGCATTTTCAGAACCTGCGCGGGCGATGGTGACGATCATGACGGGATAGTCATTGAGGGTGTTCTTCCAGTTGGCGTCGGCAGCATCCAGCTGGGCCAGGGAGGGTTCCTTGCTGGTGAAGACGCTGCCGTCGGAGTTGGCGGGCGCCGTGATGGTGGTATGGGTGATGGTGCCGCCCCAGCTCTGCACTTCGGTCTGAAATACGGACTGGAGGCCGCTGTACATGGTTTCCAGCGCGGTGTTGTAGCTGAAACCCTTGGCGGTCAGAGCCTGAACAAAGTTCACGGGATCCGCATCCGTTCCGGAGAAGCTGGTCAAGCTGGAGCCCATGATGCCGCCCCTGAGGGGATTGTAGCTGGAGAAGCCAAGCAGGGAGATCTTGCCTTTTTCTTCAGCCGTCAGCGGCAGAACACCGTTGTTCTTGAGAAGAACGCTGCCTTCTTCGCTCATCCGCTCACCGACATCTGCGATGGCCTGGACCAGATCCTTGGTGGAAGTGTAATCCGAGGCAAAGGTGTAGATGTCAGAAAGGTCGGTGCTGTCGGTGACCACGCGGGTGCTGGCGGTTCCCAGGAACTTGTCAATGTCCGTGCGGAAACCGTCGACGATGGTGGTTCCGGTCAGAGCCATCGCAAGAAGAGCAGCAGTCAGTGCGGTCAGACCGCGCCAGAGGCGCTGCTTGCGGCGGCTCTTGTTCTGTTCCTTGCTCATGAAGTTACCTCCTGTTCGTTTCACTCTGCCCCCGGAAAAAGATAAACCTCTGACTGCCGGTTTTGTTCATATTCCATGTACAGCCTGAAGAAAACAGGCTGAGGCATGGACAGAAAAAAGACTTCAGAGGGTTCAGCCCTTCCGGGACAAAAACAGATCAGTATACTCATCGATCCAGACCGATGCATACGGACATGGGCCTGCATCGAATTGACATGATTATATCAGAATAACCGCGGGCGAGCAAAGTGATGCGCAAACTGTTGCTTTTGGTACATGAACGGACAGATAGTCGGGTTTTGACGGGTGCTCGGAAGACAAATCAAAGCAATGATGGAGCATATGATCTGAAGTTTTTCTGCTGGACGGGACATTCTGCTATTTCCGGTGGTATAATGAAAGGGCAGATGTATATAAATCTGAAAATACGCAGACAGTAAAAAAGGAAGCGATGCATCCATGAGGATCCTGATTGCCTCGGATATACATGGCTCGTCTTCCTTCTGCAGGAAGCTTCTTGAAGCACTGGAGAGGGAAAGGGCACAGCGGCTTGTGCTGCTGGGGGACATTCTCTATCACGGGCCGCGCAATGATCTGCCGGATGCATACGATCCAAAAGCCGTCATTGCCATGCTCAATCCCCTCAGGCAGGATATCCTGTGCGTGCGGGGAAACTGTGATACGGAAGTGGACCAGATGGTGCTGGACTTTCCCATCCTGTCAGACAGCGCCCTGCTTATGATGGACGGCGTGGAAGTCTTTGCCACCCACGGCCATGTGTTCAACACGGGCCATCTGCCGCCCCTTCGAAACGGGGAAATCCTGCTGCACGGCCATACCCATGTGCCGGCCTGGGAAAACCACGGGACGTATATGTACTTCAATCCCGGCTCCGTTTCCATTCCCAAAGGCGGCTCAGAGGCCGGATATATGGTCTGGGAGGGGCGGAAGTTTGTGTGGAAGAACCTTCAGGGAGAAGCGTATCACGAAGAAACTGT
>CAMOVR010000022.1 GCA_946627565.1 uncultured Clostridia bacterium | reverse complement strand
CATACTTCATGGCCTGAGCTTCGCCCTTCTGAGCGAGGGTCATGGTGATGGCGGCAGTGAGGGTGGTCTTGCCGTGGTCAACGTGGCCGATGGTGCCGATGTTGACGTGCGGCTTAGTCCGCTGATAATGTTCCTTAGCCATAGGGATTCCCTCCTAAATGATATTCAGAAAACAGTTTTGCTTATTATTTCTTTCCGCGCTCGCCAATGATCTTTTCAGCAACGGACCTGGGCACTTCTTCATAATGGTCAAACTGCATGGTGAACATGCCGCGGCCCTGGGTCCTGGAGCGAAGGTCAGTGGTGTAGCCGAACATTTCGGCAAGAGGCACGAAAGCATGGATGATCTGATCCTGGCCCCGCATCTCGGTGCCTTCCAGACGGCCGCGGCGGCTGGACACATTGCCCATGACATCGCCCAGGTACTGGTCAGGCACGATGATTTCCACTTTCATGACAGGTTCCATCAGGCAGGGATCAGCATGCTTCACAGCTTCCTTGAAAGCCATGGAGCCAGCGATCTTGTAGGCTGCTTCGGAAGAGTCCACATCATGGTAGGAGCCGTCCACAACAGCCGCCTTGAATCCGACAACCTCGAAGCCGGCAATGGCGCCGCCCTTGGCTGCTTCCCGGATACCCTGATCGATGGGAGCGATGAACTCCTTGGGGATCACACCGCCGACAATCTTGTTCTCGAAGGTGTATTCCTGGCCGGGTTCAAGAGGATCGATTTCAATCCAGCAATGACCATACTGGCCGTGACCACCGGTCTGGCGGACGAAGCGGCCTTCGGCCTTTGCATGCTTGCGGATGGTTTCTCTGTAGGTAACCTGAGGCTTGCCGACGGTGGCTTCCACCTTGTACTCACGCAGCAGACGGTCCACGATGATCTCCAGATGAAGTTCGCCCATGCCGGCAATGATCGTCTGACCGGTTTCCGCGTTGGTATAGGTTTTGAACGTCGGGTCTTCCTCTGCCAGCTTCATAAGAGCCATGGTCATCTTGTCCTGGCCTGCCCTGGTCTTCGGCTCGATGGCCACTTCGATCACGGGATCCGGGAACACCATGGACTCCAGCACGATCTGATTTTCTTCATCACAGAGCGTATCGCCCGTGGTGGTGTCCTTCAGACCGACGGCGCCGGCGATTTCACCGGTATAGATATCGGTGATTTCTTCGCGGTGGTTGGCATGCATCAGCAGGATACGGCTGATGCGCTCTCTCTTCTGCTTGGTGGAGTTCATGACGTAACTGCCGCTGGCGATATGTCCGGAATACACACGGAAGAAGGCCAGCTTGCCCACGAAGGGGTCGGTCATGATCTTGAAAGCAAGAGCGGAGAAGGGCTGGTCATCGGAAGGATGCCGTTCCATTTCCTTGGAAGGATCCTGCGGATCCGTACCCTTGATAGCCGGGATATCCAGAGGAGAGGGCATGTACTCGACAATGTTGTCCAGCAGCATCTGAACGCCCTTGTTCCTGTAGGAAGTACCGCAGGTGACAGGATTCATGCGGCACTCGATGGTGGCCTTACGAATACCTGCACGGATTTCAGCTTCCGTCAGTTCCTCGCCGTCGAAGAATTTGCTCATGAGATCGTCATCGCTTTCAGCGACTTTCTCAATAAGCTCATCATGGTACTTCTGGGCGATTTCCTTCATATCGTCAGGGATCTCTTCGTCCCGGACGTCCTGTCCCAGATCGTCATAGTACACTTCAGCGCGCATGGTGATCAGGTCAACGATGCCGCGGAAGTTACCTTCTGCCCCGATGGGCAGCTGAATCGGCACAGCATTGGAGTTCAGACGTTCCTTCATCATGTCCACGACACGATAGAAGTTGGCGCCTGTGATATCCATCTTGTTGACATATGCCATGCGGGGAACCTTGTAGGTCTCAGCCTGCTTCCAGACGGTTTCAGACTGGGGCTCCACACCGCCCTTTGCGCAGAAGACGCACACGGCGCCGTCCAGCACGCGCAGGGAACGTTCCACTTCCACGGTGAAGTCAACGTGACCGGGAGTATCAATGATATTGATCCTGTAAGTACGTTTCTTGTTCTCCGGATCATGGGGATCGTGCCACATGCAGGTGGTGGCGGCACTGGTAATGGTAATGCCGCGTTCCTGCTCCTGGGCCATCCAGTCCATGGTAGCGGCACCCTCGTGGGTCTCGCCCATTTTGTGGACGCGTCCGGTATAGAAAAGAATACGTTCAGTAGTCGTCGTCTTGCCGGCATCAATGTGAGCCATGATACCGATGTTACGGACTCTTTCAAGGGGATGGCTTCTGGGCATAAAAAACTATGTTCCTTTCTGGAATGAGAAGCCTTACCAACGATAATGAGCAAACGCCTTGTTGGATTCAGCCATACGATGCATTTCTTCCTTACGCTTCACAGCTGCACCGGTGTTGTTGGCAGCATCCATGATCTCACCGGCGAGACGGTCAGCCATTGTCTTCTCACCGCGCTTGCGGGCGAAGTCAACGATCCACCGAAGAGCCAGTGTCTGACGGCGTTCCGGACGGATTTCCATAGGTACCTGATAGGTGGCGCCGCCTACACGGCGTGCCTTAACCTCCAGAGAAGGAGAAACGTTGGCAAGGGCAGCCTGGAAGACTTCATTGGCATCTTTGCCGGTCTTCTGGGCAACCGTATCAAAAGCTGCGTAGGTAACCGTCTGAGCGATACCACGCTTGCCGTCCAGCATGATCTGGTTGATCAGCTTGGTGGCAACCGTAGTTCCCAGAACAGGATCCGGCAGCACCTCACGCTTGGGGATAAAACCGCGACGGGGCATTTCAATTCCCTCCTAAAAATGCTTGTTACGTTTCGGACTGCGGCGCTCTCCTTCCGACGTCATGTCAGCATCATGACGTCCTTCCCGCGTCATCACGGGGAGACCTTTCCCGGCGGGGACACAGACCCTGCTTCTCTGCCGGTTCCAGGGCAGGGAGGCATGTATCTGTTCAACCAGGAAAGATTTCGGGCTGCGGTGCGCCCCGTCTTACTTCTTGGGTCTCTTTGCGCCGTAGCGGGAGCGGGCCTGCATCCGCTTTGCGACACCGGCGGTATCCAGTGCACCACGGATGATGTGGTAGCGGACGCCGGGCAGGTCACGTACACGTCCACCACGGATCAGCACCACGCTGTGTTCCTGCAGGTTGTGGCCTTCACCAGGAATATAGCATGTACCTTCAATCTGATTGGTGAGACGGATACGGGCGATTTTCCGCAGAGCAGAGTTCGGCTTCTTGGGCGTGGTGGTTTTCACGCTCAGGCAGACACCACGCTTCTGCGGGCAACCCTGCAGAATCGGCGCAGTGGACTTCTTGGTAGCCTTTTCCCTTCCCTTGCGGATCAACTGATTGATCGTTGGCATGGAAGCACCTCCAATATATTGTCCCCAAAGTTCCGCAACCCTCGGAATCTTATAGGCATCATCACAGCTTGGGTATTCCTGCCGACGCGGCAGCAATCCGCATGCCGCAGGCTTCTCCAAGCTCCTTCATGGTCGCCACCCTCACCACAGGCACCTGCAGCTCTTCAGCTGTCCGGACAACCTGCTGGAAAAGGTAGGTATCCACATCGTTGGCAACATAGGCCTTCTGAAGTTTTCCGGCCTTCATGGCCCGAAGGACCGCTTTGGTACCGACGATACGGTTTTCACTGTTCTTCAGTGACTCCACAAGACCTTCCTCCTTCCGGAACTGCCAGGCGGTGCAAAATAGGCGCACGAAGCCTGTGCTGTTTCCAACTTTTATATCGTAGCACAATCAAAAAACCTTGTCAATGCTTGAAAAATGGTTTTTCCTGCCGGTTTTCCGGCCTGATTCTTTTGTTTTTTTCTTCCTGCAGTTCCGCCGAGCAAAAAGACAGGCGGTTTCCCGTCTGTCTTTCCGTGTATGTTTCTTGATTCCCTGCCGTCTTTTGGCACCACCGGCGGGATGCTTCCGCCCGTTACTGAGGCGTATAAGGTGTCTGGCTGATCCTCCATGTCTCACCGTCGGTTTCCAGAAGGATCTCCCCGTCCCAGGTGAAGGCAGCAGGCCAGCGTTTGTCCTTTATGTCCACCTTACCGTCCCGTTTGGTGGTGGAATCGCTGGTGACCACCGTGAAGCGCAGCTGGGCCGGCCGCCAAAATTCCCGCACCAGGGGATCCTTTCCGTGATGCGGGTACTTCAGGATGTCCATACGCAGTTCCTTATAGTTTACCGTTTTTCCCACCCATCTCAGGCCCAGGCGTTCCAGGTCCGCTGCAAAGAACATAACCGCCTTCCCGTACTGCATCCTGAAGGCAGCCGAACGGTTGTTCATTACATAGGAAGGATCTTCCAGAGCGTAGGTTCTGAATTCTGCCTCCCCCACGGAAAACGTGTGCCCGTGCCTGTACTTCCTAAGCGGGATTCCAAGGGTACTGCAGGTTTCCTTCATGGCAGATGCGGTTGCCGTGACCGTATCGTCAAAGCAGGTCCAGACCTCCCCCACAGGCACTTCGGCTGCAATCACGGCCAGCCCACCTCCGTGGTCCGGGTGCGGATGGGTGATGTACACGCTGTCCAGTTCCGTGATCCCCTGGTGCCTGAGCATTTCCAGAACGCTTGGGGCCATTTCTTCCGTGGCACAGTCAATCAGGATGCTGTACTGACCGTCCGTCACAAGACAGGCATCGCATTCCTTGATTCTGGGGAAAGCCACCCGCAGAACCTTTGCACCTTCATCAAAGGCAAAGGCAAGATCCGCTTCATCGGTGGAATGGATCTGGTCCACAATACGTGTCAGGTCTTCTTCCGCAGATGCGGCGGTCACACGCTCCGTGCCGCATGCAGACAGAAGCAGAAAAGAAAAAACCAGCAGGGCTGCTGTCACAGTCTTCCGCATCTGTCTGTGTGCAGCTCTGCTTCCCGCATTTTTCCCTTCCCGTTTTTCTCCCTCACCCGCTGCATGCGCGGATGGCATTTGGAAAGACAGCGCAGAAGAAGCTATATAATATAGGAAGAAACAGAAACCGTTCCGGTCTCTGGACCCAGGTGTCATCTGCAGATTCTTTTTCAAATATTCCTCCAGATTTACCTTTTTGTGAAATATGCACAATAAATGCTTCTGCTTCCTGTGCAAAATTGCGCATATCAGAGCGCAACAAAAATTTGACAAACCTCAATTCTTTTGTTAGAATGTACAATTGAGTCAGTATCAATTTGCTGCTCGCCTTTTGTCAACGGCATTATTGTAAAACGTGCCCGTGAAAAAAGCAAGCAGAAATTTCCTGAACCCGGGGGACATCTGGATGCTGGCGAGACTACCAAAGGGGTGATAGCTTTCATGGCGCATGCGGTACAAATGGGAAAACTTCGGACCCGCATGAGTTTTTCCACGATTGACGAAGTTCTGGAGATGCCGAACCTGATCGAGGTACAGAAAAACTCTTACCGTCGTTTTCTGGATTATGACCTCCGTGAAGTTCTGTCGGATGTTTCACCTATTGAAGACTATAACGGAAACCTGAAGCTCGAATTCATCGACTACTCTCTTGAAGAAGCTAAAAACAGTATCGACCGCTGCCGCGAACGCGACATGACATACGCCGCTCCCCTGAAAGTATTCGTCCGCCTGACCAATCACGAGACCGGTGAAATCAAGGAATCCGATGTATTCATGGGAGATTTCCCTCTCATGACGGACAACGGAACCTTCATTATCAACGGCGCAGAACGCGTTGTTGTCTCTCAGCTGGTCAGATCCCCCGGTGTATACTACACCATGAGCCGCGACAAGTCCGGCAAGGAGCTCTATTCCGCCCAGATCATCCCCAACCGGGGTGCCTGGATTGAATATGAGACGGACAGCAATGATGTGCTCTGGGTCCGCATCGACCGGAACCGCAAGCTGCCCATCACCGTTCTGCTGCGCGCCATCGGGTACGGCACTGACGAACAGATTCTGAACCTTTTGGGTGAAGATTCCCGGCTTAACGCCACCCTGGAGAAGGGCGACAACGCCCAGAACCAGGATGAGGGCCTCATCGAGATCTACAAAAAGCAGAAGCCCGGTGAACCTGCTTCTGTGGAAAGCGCCACCAAACTGTTCGATTCCTATTTCTACGACAGCAAGCGCTATGATCTCATGCGGGTGGGCCGCTACAAGTTCAACAAGAAACTTGCTCTGGCCAGCCGGATTGCAGGTCATGTCTCCGTTGAAGACATCATCAGTCCCTCCACCGGTGAAGTCCTGGTTTCCCAGGGCGAAGTCATCACCGAGGATGCAGCCTGGGACATTCAGAACCAGGCCATCAACACGGTGGACATTTCCGTGGACGGCATAACCCGCAGGGTTGTGGGCAACAACTTTGTGGATGCCTCCCTCTACCTTCCCTTCAATCCTGAAGATGCCGGCATCAATGAGATGGTTTACTATCCGGTGCTCAAGCAGGTGGTAGACGAATCCACCCCGGACACCCTGATGGAAAACATCCGGCTCAATCTTCCCCGCCTCATGCCCAAGCACATCATCCCCGATGATATGGTGGCCTCCATATCCTATATGGTGGGCCTGCCCCATGGAATCGGAAACACGGATGACATCGACCATCTGGGCAACCGCCGTCTTCGCTCTGTGGGCGAGCTGCTGCAGAACCAGATCCGCATCGGCATGAGCCGCCTTGAGCGCGTGGTGCGCGAGCGCATGGCCATTCAGGATGCCGTAGACGTCCGTCCCGGCGACCTGATCAACATCCGCCCCGTTTCTGCCGCCATCAAGGAATTCTTCGGTTCTTCCCAGCTCTCCCAGTTTATGGACCAGCCCAACCCCCTGGCTGAGCTGACCCACAAGCGGCGTCTGTCCGCTCTGGGCCCCGGCGGTCTGAACCGCGACCGTGCTTCCTTCGAAGTGCGCGACGTGCATTACAGCCATTATGCCCGTATCTGTCCCATTGAAACCCCTGAAGGTCCCAACATCGGCCTGATCGGTTCTCTGGCCAGCTACGCCCGCATCAATCCCTACGGTTTTATCGAGGCGCCTTACCGCAAGGTGGACAAGGAGCACGCCCGGGTAACCGATGAAATCGTATATATGACTGCCGATCAGGAAGACCACTACAAGATCGGCACGGCCCATGAGAAACTCAACGAGGACGGCACCTTCCAGAACAGCATGGTCATGGTGCGTGACCGTTCCGACATCATTCAGGTACCCGCCAACCGCGTGGACTTCATCGACGTCAGCCCCCGTCAGGTGGTTTCCGTGGCCACGGCCATGGTTCCCTTCCTGGAAAACGACGACGCCACCCGCGCTCTGATGGGTTCCAACATGCAGCGTCAGGCTGTTCCGCTCCTGGTTCCTGAAGCGCCCATTGTGGGCACCGGTATGGAATACCGGGCCGGCCATGACTCCGGCGTGTGCGTGCTGGCCAAGGAAGACGGTGTTGTTGAGAAGGTGGACGGCGATCACATTGTCATCCGCGACGAGATCGGCGAACACCACACCTACCGTCTCACCAAGTTTGCCCGTTCCAACCAGGGCACATGCATCAACCAGCGCCCCGTGGTCTCCCAGGGTCAGAAGATTGCCAAGGGCGATCTTCTGGCAGACGGTCCCAGCACGGAAATGGGTGAGATCGGCCTTGGCCGCAACGCCCTCATCGGCTTTATGACCTGGGAAGGCTATAACTACGAGGACGCCGTCCTGCTCAACGAAAAGCTGGTCCAGCAGGACATCTACACCTCCATCCACATCGAGTCCCAGGAATCCGAGGCCCGCGAAACCAAGCAGGGTCCGGAAGAAATCACCAGGGACATTCCCAATGTGGGTGACGACGCCGTCAAGGATCTTGATGAAGACGGCATCATCCGCATCGGTGCCGAAGTCAGACCCGGCGACATCCTGGTGGGCAAGGTTTCCCCCAAGGGTGAAACGGACCTGACCGCAGAAGACCGCCTCCTGCGTGCCATCTTCGGCGAGAAGTCCAGGGAAGTCCGTGATACTTCCCTGCGCGTTCCCCACGGCGAGGGCGGCATTGTGGTGGACGTGAAGATCTTTACCCGCGAGAACAAGGATGAGCTGGCCCCCGGTGTCAACAAGATGGTCCGGGTTTACATCGCCCAGAAGCGTAAGATCCAGGTGGGCGACAAGATGGCCGGACGCCACGGCAACAAGGGTGTTGTGTCCCGCATTCTCCGTGAAGAGGATATGCCCTTCCTGCCCGACGGCACACCGCTGCAGATCGTGCTCAACCCCATGGGCGTGCCTTCCCGTATGAACATCGGCCAGGTTCTTGAAGTCCATCTGGGCATGGCTGCCAAAGCCCTGGGCTGGCACATTGCCACCCCCGTCTTTGACGGTGCCACCTACAACGATATCACTGAACTGCTGAAGAAAGCCGGTATGGACGAAGACGGCAAGTTCACCGTCTATGACGGCCGCACCGGCGACGCCTTCGAACACCGCGTCACCGTGGGCATCATGTACTTCCTCAAGCTCCACCACCTGGTGGACGACAAGATGCATGCCCGTTCCACCGGTCCCTACTCCCTGGTCACGCAGCAGCCTCTGGGCGGCAAGGCCCAGTTCGGCGGCCAGCGTTTCGGCGAAATGGAAGTCTGGGCTCTGGAAGCCTACGGCGCTGCCAATACCCTGCAGGAAATTCTCACCTTCAAGTCCGACGATACCGTGGGACGTGTCAAGACCTATGAGGCTATTGTCAAGGGACAGAACATCCCTGCCCCCGGTGTGCCTGAGTCCTTCAAGGTGCTGGTCAAGGAACTGCAGGCCCTGTGCCTGGATATCCGGGTGCTGGATGCTGACAAGAACGTCATTGAGATCCCCGAGCTGGATCCGGACGATACCGTCTCCTCCGAACCCGTTCTTCGCGAAGACCTCCCCGAACCTGCTTCCGAACCCGCTCCCGTGGACTTCCCGCACGAAGAATACGAGGATGCCGTGGAGAAGGAGTATACCGCGGAAGACTTCTCGCTGGATGAGGACGAGGATATCGAGTCCAATATGATGACCCTTGACCTGAACTTTGACCAGAATGATTTGGATGAGTAATACATGTCGACCTGTCTATGGAGGGAGCGTGAACCCTTTTGTTCGAACTGACCAACCTTGATTCCATTCAGATTGGCATGGCTTCGCCTGAACAGATCCGTGCCTGGTCCCACGGCGAAGTAACGAAACCTGAAACCATCAACTACCGCACGCTCAGACCTGAGCGTGACGGTCTGTACTGCGAACGCATTTTCGGACCCACCAAGGACTGGGAATGCTCCTGCGGAAAATATAAGCGCGTCAAGTACAAGGATAAGGACAAGATCTGCGACAAGTGCGGCGTGCAGGTGACCCGGGCCAAGGTGCGCCGTGAGCGCATGGGCCACATTGAGCTGGCCACCCCCGTTTCCCACATCTGGTACTTCAAGGGCATCCCCAGCCGTATGGGCATGCTGCTGGATATCAGCCCCCGCACCCTGGAGAAAGTCCTGTACTTCGTCAATTTCATTGTTCTGGATCCCGGCAACCAGGATCCGGCTCTGGGACCCACCACCGGCCTTAAGCTCTATGACCTCATCGACGACGCCAAGTATCATGAGGTGGAAGCCCGCTGCGGCGCCGGTTCCTTCGTGGCCAAGATGGGCGCTGAAGCCGTGCTGGACATGCTCCGCTCCCTGGATCTGGACAAGCTCAGCGTTGAGCTGAAGGAACAGATCAGCCAGCTGGACAAGAACCGTCACAACCAGACCCGGGAAACCGAGAGCCAGAAGCGCACGAAGATCATCAAGCGCCTGGAGGTTGTGGAAAGCTTCCGCACATCCGGCAACAAGCCCGAATGGATGATCCTCACCGTGGTTCCCGTCATTCCGCCTGACCTGCGTCCCATGGTCCAGCTGGAAGGCGGCCGGTTTGCCACCTCTGACCTCAATGACCTCTACCGCCGCGTCATCAACCGCAACAACCGTCTCAAGCGCCTTCTGGACCTGGGTGCCCCGGACATCATCGTGCGCAACGAAAAGCGCATGCTGCAGGAATCCGTGGACGCCCTCATCGACAACGGCCGCCGCGGCCGTCCTGTCACAGGTCCCAGCAACCGTGCCCTCAAGTCCCTGAGCGATCTGCTCAGAGGCAAGCAGGGCCGCTTCCGCCAGAACCTTCTGGGCAAGCGCGTGGACTATTCCGGCCGTTCGGTTATCGTGGTTGGTCCTGAACTGAAGCTGCACCAGTGCGGTCTGCCCAAGGACATGGCTCTTGAGCTGTTCAAGCCCTTTGTCATGGAACGCCTGGTGGCTGAAAAAATGGCCACCAACGTCAAGGCCGCCAAACGCAAGGTGGATAAGGCAAGCCCCGAAATCTGGGACATTCTGGAAAAGGTGATCCGGGACCATCCCGTTCTCCTCAACCGCGCCCCCACCCTGCACCGTCTGGGCATCCAGGCCTTCGAACCGGTTCTGGTGGAAGGCAAGGCCATCAAGCTGCATCCTCTGGCATGTACCGCTTTCAACGCTGACTTTGACGGCGACCAGATGGCCGTGCACGTGCCCCTCTCCCTGGAAGCACAGGCAGAAGCCCGCTTCCTGATGCTGGGACACAACAACATTCTCAAGCCTCAGGACGGCAAGCCTGTTATCCAGCCCTCTCAGGACATGGTTATCGGCTGCTACTACCTGACCATGCGGGACGACAATGACGAACGCAAGGGCCGCGTCTTCCGGGATCAGGACGAAGCAGAGATGGCGTACTTCAATCACGAGATCTCTCTGCAGACGCCCATCCGGGTGCGCATCGAGCGCAGCTTCACCCCCAAGGATGAAAACGGCATGCCCCTGCGGGATGAACAGAATCATCCCATCGTTGAAACCGGTTCCCGGATTATCGACTGCACTCTGGGTCTGCTGATCTTCAATGAAGCACTGCCCCAGAACATGGGCTTCAAGCCCCGCAACAGCCTGGACGACATGTTTGCCCTGGAAATCGATTCCCAGGTGGGCAAGAAGCAGCTGGCCAACATCGTTGACATGTGCTTCAACTCTCAGGGCGAACACCGCTGCGCCATCGTCCTTGACCAGATCAAGGCCCTGGGCTACAAGTATTCCACCCGTTCCGCCGTCACCGTCTCCGTGGGCGATATCAAGGTGCCCAGCACCAAGGCCGCCCTGCTGGCTGAGTACGACCAGAAGGTGGAGAACGTCAATGAGATGTACCGCAACGGTCTTATGAGCGAAGACGAACGCTACCGCAACGTCATCGATCTGTGGACCACCTGTACATCCACCCTGCGCGACCAGATCCTGCCCAACCTGGAGCAGTTCAATCCTATCCGCATGATGACCGATTCCGGCGCCCGCGGCAGCGCGGCCCAGGTTTCCCAGCTTGCCGGCATGCGCGGCCTGATGGCCTCTCCTTCCGGCAAAACCGTGGAACTGCCTATCCGGGCCAACTTCCGCGAAGGTCTGAACGTGCTGGAATTCTTCCTCTCCTCCCACGGTTCCCGTAAAGCTCTGTCTGACACGGCTCTGCGTACCGCTGACTCCGGTTACCTTACCCGCCGTCTGGTGGACGTTTCCCAGGAAGTCATTGTCCGTGAGGAAGACTGCTTTGAGACCCGCGGCGAAAAGATCCGCGGCATCGTGGTTTCCGAACTCATGAGCGGCGTACAGCCTGTGGAAAGCCTGGAGGAACGTCTCAGGGGCCGTACCAGTGCTGAGGACATTCTGGATCCGGAAAGCGGCGAAGTCCTGGTAAAAACCAACCAGGCTATCGATGCCAACCTGGCCCGTCTTGTGGCCTCCCGCGGCGTCAAGTCCGCCATGGTCCGTTCCGTGCTGACCTGCCGCTGCGAAACCGGCGTATGCGCCCGCTGCTACGGCATGAACATGGCCCACGGCGGCAAGGTGGATATCGGCGAGGCTGTGGGTATCATCGCAGCCCAGGCCATCGGCGAACCCGGTACGCAGCTGACCATGCGTAACTTCCACTCCGGCGGCGTTGCCGGCCAGGAAGATATCACCCAGGGTCTTCCCCGCGTTGAGGAACTCTTCGAGGCACGCAAGCCCAAGCATGAAGCTGTTCTGACTGAGATCAGCGGTACCGTCAGCCTGGCGGAAACCAAGAACAAGAAGATGATCCAGGTCACCAGCGACACCAATCCCAACGACATGCGTTCCTACCAGATCACCTACGGCAGCCGCCTGAAGGTGAAGGCCGGAGACCATGTGGAAGCCGGCGAAATGCTGGTGGAAGGCGCCATCAATCCCCACGACCTTATGCGTATTCTGGGCGTCAAGGCTGTGCAGGACTACCTGCTCAAGGAAGTTCTCTCCGTCTACCGCTCCCAGGGCGTGGCTGTGGGCGACAAGCACATCGAAGTCATCATTCACCAGATGCTACGCAAAGTCCGCATCGAGGATGCCGGCGAAACCTCACTCCTCCCCGGCTCCATGGTGGACATCTTCCAGTTCGAAGCTGCCAACCGCAAGGCCATGATGGAGGACAAGCAGCCTGCCCAGGCCAAGCGTATCCTGCTGGGCATCACCAAGGCAAGTCTTGCCACGGAAAGCTTCCTGTCTGCAGCTTCCTTCCAGGAAACCACCAGGGTACTCACGGAGGCCGCCATCCGCGGCAAGGTGGACCCGCTGATGGGCCTGAAGGAGAACGTCATCATCGGCAAGCTCATTCCTGCCGGCACCGGCCTGAAACGCTACACCGATATCGAGATTCACGAAAGCAGTTATTGATCAGCCAAAGCGGAGGGGCCGATGTGGCTCCTCCGTTTCCTGATACATCCTTCCCTGTTTTACAATACGCCTGCCCTTTTCGTTTTTTCTGACCTTGATTGATTTATATTGATGAGATTTTTATTTGTACGAGGAGAACAGAATGCAACAGAATTATGATGCCGGTCATATTCAGGTGCTCGAAGGCCTGGAAGCTGTCCGCATGCGGCCGGGTATGTACATCGGAACCACCGGCACCCGTGGTCTCCATCACCTGCTGTGGGAAATCGTGGATAACGCCATTGACGAAGCCAGCAACGGTTTTGCCGATGAAGTGGATGTAACCCTTCACACGGACGGCTCCGCTTCCGTTTTTGACAACGGTCGCGGCATCCCTGTGGACCTTCATCCTGTCCTGGGCATCCCCGGTGTGCAGGTGATCTACACAAAGCTTCACGCAGGCGGCAAATTCAACAACGAGAATTATGCCTACTCCGGTGGTCTGCACGGTGTCGGTGCTTCCGTGGTCAATGCCCTGAGCACCTGGCTTACCGTGGATGTCTTCCTGAACTGGACGCATTACCGCATGTCCTTCACCTCCAGCGCAGATCCTGTAACAGGCAAGATCCTGGCAGGCGAGCCCACCGGGCCCCTGGAGGTTCTGGGCAACACCCGCAGAAAGGGCACACTGGTTCGCTTCCAGCCCGACCCTTCCATTTTTGAGGACGTGACCTTCAATGCGGATACCGTGGCACGCCGTCTTCAGGAACTGGCCTATCTGAACCGCGGCATCAGAATTACCCTGAAGGATGAGCGGGTCCAGGATCCCCAGAAGCGTGATCGGGTCTTCCATTATGAGGGGGGCATCATTGACTACGTCCGGTACCTCAACGCCGATAAGACCGCGCTGCAGGAAGACGTGATTTACCTGGAAGGCCAGAAGGACGATGTCATCTTCCGTACGGCCATCCAGTACAATGACGGCTATACCGAATCTCTGTTCTCCTATGTCAACAACATTCCTACCCCCGAGGGCGGCACCCATGAGACGGGCTTCAAGAGCGCTTTTACCAAGGTGCTTAACGATTACGCCCGCCGCATCGGCGTGCTGAAGGAAAAGGATGCCAATCTGGGCGGTGAAGATTTCCGCGAGGGTCTCACCTGTGTCCTGACGGTCATGGTCAAGGTTCCCCAGTTCGAGGGTCAGACCAAGGGGAGACTCGGCAACAGCGAAGTACGCCCCATTGTGGAGTCCCTGACCTCGGAAAAGCTCATTGACTGGCTGGACAACCTGAAAAACGCCGAGCTTGCGGGAAAGATCCTGGCCAAGGCCGTCAAGGCTGCCGCAGTGCGGGAAGCCGCCAGGAAGACCCGGGACAACGCCAGGAAAACCAGTTCACTGGATGCCACGCCCCTGGTGGGCAAGCTGGCTTCCGCCCGGGGACGCAATCCCGTGGACAACGAACTGTTCATTGTGGAAGGCGATTCCGCAGGCGGCAGCGCCAAGCAGGGCCGGGACAGCCGTTTCCAGGCCATCCTGCCCCTTCGCGGCAAGCCCCTGAACGCGGAAAAGAAGCGTCTGGACCAGGTGCTCAGCAATGAGGAGTTCCGCTCCCTCATCACCGCCCTGGGCACCTCCATTGACGAAAACTTTACCCTCTCCACCCTCAAGTACCACAAGGTCATCATTCTTTCGGATGCTGACCAGGACGGTGCGCACATCCGTGCCATCCTGCTGACCTTCTTTTTCCGGTACATGAAGGACCTCATCACCGCCGGCCATGTCTATATCGGCATGCCGCCCCTGTACCGCGTCCAGAAAGGCAATCATGTCTGGTACGCCTATGATGACAAGGAACTGGACAGCATGACGAAGAAGGCGGGCAAGGGGTATACGCTGCAGCGTTACAAGGGTCTTGGCGAGATGAACCCGGAACAGCTCTGGGAGACCACCATGGACCCGTCCCAGCGCAAGCTGACACAGGTTACCATTGATGACGCAGCCCAGGCAGACCGGCTTGTCACCATTCTCATGGGCGACAAGGTGGAGCCCCGCCGCAATTACATTCAGGAACATGCGGACTTCAATCATCATGATGACTTTGAACTTCCGCCGCAGCAGCAGGGAGGTGCCTGATCGTGCCCAAGAAGAAGCAGGAAGACAAGCCCATCGTCAAGGATGATCCCAGCCGGATTCTTCCCATGACCATGGAAGAAGTCATGCACAACTCCATGATGCCCTACGCTGAGCACGTCATTCTGGAACGTGCCCTGCCCAGGGTGGAAGACGGTCTCAAGCCCGTCCAGCGCCGTATCCTCTATACCATGATGGAACTGGGCACCACCCCGGACAAGCCCCACCGCAAGTGCGCCCGTATTGTGGGCGACTGTCTGGGTAAATACCATCCCCATGGCGACTCCTCCGTCTATGACGCCCTGGTGCGTATGGCCCAGGACTTCACCATGCGGGGCCCCATGGTGGACGGCCACGGCAACTTTGGTTCCATCGACGGCGACAGTGCGGCGGCCATGAGGTATACGGAAGCCCGTATGACCCCTCTGGCCCTGCAGATGCTCAGGGACATTGACAAGGACACGGTTTCCTTTTCCCTGAACTTTGACGACTCCCTCAAGGAGCCGGATATCCTCCCCGCCCGTTTCCCCAATCTTCTGGTCAATGGTGCCAGCGGCATCGCCGTGGGCCTGGCCACCAACATTCCTCCCCATAACCTGGGGGAAGCCATCCAGGCCTGCATTGCCATGATCGACGACCCGGACATCTCCCTGGATGACCTGATGAAAATCATCCCCGGGCCGGACTTCCCCACCGGCGGTGTGCTGGTGGACAACGAAGAGATCCGTCTGGGCTATGAGACCGGACGCTCCAAGCTTTCCCTGCGGGCCAGGGTGCATGTGGAGGACGGAACCAACGGCAGAAAGCTGCTGGTGATCAATGAGGTTCCCTATCAGGTGAACAAGGCCCAGATGCTGGCCAAGATCCAGCAGCTGACGGAGGAAAAGAAATCCCAGCTCAGCGGCATTTATGATATCCGGGACGAGTCCGACCGGGAGGGCATGCGGGCTGTCATCGAGCTGAAGCGTGACGTGGACCCGCAGAAGATCCTGGCCTATCTTTACAAGTACTCTGATCTTCAGGTGACCTTTGGTGTCAACATGGTGGCCATCGCCGACGGCAAGCCCGTCCAGATGGGCCTGAAGACCATGATCAGCTATTTCCTGAAGCACCAGAAGGACGTGGTGGAAAAGCGCACCCGCTATGACCTGAAACAGGCCGAAGCCCGTGCTCATATCCTGGAAGGCCTCATGGTGGCCGTGGACAACCTGGACGAGGTCATACGCCTCATCCGGGCCAGCAAGAACCCCAAAGAGGCCAGAGACGCCCTGATGGCATCCTTCGGTCTGGATGAAATTCAGGCCCAGGCCATCCTGGACATGCGCCTGCAGCGCCTGACCAATCTGGAGATCCTGGCCCTGCGCAGGGAATACGAGGAAATCCAGAAACTGGTCCGTAAACTCCGGGGGATCCTGGAAAGCGAAAAGAAGCTGATGCGGGTCATCCGGGACGAGCTGGAAGAAATCAGCAGGGAATATGCAGACCAGCGGCGCACCACCATTGAAAAGGTCAGTGACGTGGCCATCAGCCCCGTGGAAGAGAAAGCACAGGCCGAGGAAGCGGTTCTGGCCCTCACCCAGAGCGGCCAGCTCAAGCGCATGCAGCCCCAGCTGTACCGCAAGACGCCTCTGCCCTCTGCCCAGGAGGATTTCAAGGAATCCGCCCGTTACCTCTTCAACACCCGCACAGATGAGACACTGCTCATTTTCACCAACCTGGGCAATTGTTTCTCCCTGAAAGTCGGCAGCGTCAACGAGTGCAAGCCCAGAGACCGGGGCCAGCAGCTGGCAGGCATTCTTCCGGGCCTTGAGGACGGCGAAGAACCCGTCTATGTCCTGTGCGCCCCCGCACCTCAGCTGGCGTCCATGCCCGATCTGGTCTTTGTCACAAAGCTTGGAAAAATCAAACGGACAGCCTGCGGGGAATTCGACGTCAGGTCCCGCCGCTTCGCGGCCCAGGGACTGGACCAGGGCGACCAGGTTCTGGCGGTCTTCCCCTCCGACGCCGAATCCGACTATCTCCTTATCACCCGCTCCGCCATGTCCATCCGCTTTGCCTATGATACGGTGCCGGTGGTTTCCCGTTCTTCCAAGGGTGTGTACGGTATCTCCCTTGCGCCCGGGGACGAAGTCATCCTTGCCTGCCAGGTGCCCATGCAGGGGAATATCCTGCTGTGCACGGACCGGGGCAACTTCAAGTGCGTTCCCGGCATGCTCTTTGAACGTCAGGGCCGCCATGGCAAGGGCGTGCGCTGCTTCCCCCTCACCAAATCAAACGGCCGCTGCCTGGCCGGCGCCATCTGCCTGAAAGAAGGTCTCTGGAGCGTCCTGGTGCACCGGGCAAAGAGCGCTTCCGTCCTGGTTCCTGTCAGCGATATTGCCGTACAGAGCCTGAGCGGATCCGGCTACATGCAGGTGGATGCCCTCTTTGACGATGTGGTCACCGGCATGGACCTGCTGCCCTGCTGATCGTTGCGCGGATCATGCAAACATGGTAAGATTCTGCAAAGAGGTGACAGACTTGAACCGTAACGAATCCTTTCCCTCGGTGGATACACATTCCATCGTCTTTGATATGGTGCGCTCCAGCATTGACGTCCAGTCCTGTGATGTGGAAGACATACAGCTTCTCATCTCCGGTGATGATGAATCCGTAAGCCTTCTGCAGCTGGAGTGGAACGGCGGCAGACTTTCCATGTCCATGCCCATACGGGACCGGGTCCCCAACCTGGTAAGCCCTGCCTGGATGCAGACCATTCTCCGTCTGCCCAGGTCCTGGAAAGGTGCGCTGGAGATGAAGAGCCAGTCCGGCATGATCTCCATCAATACCTTTTCCGGAACGGACCTTAATGCCAGCACGGTATCCGGCCATATCCGGGCGACAAACATCACCTGCATCACCTGCAGCCTGCATGCCATGTCCGGCATTCTTCTCCTGGAAAGCGCGCAGGTCAAGGACATCCGGCTCTCCACGGTCACCGGCAATATCATGGCCAGCAGCCTTGCCTGTGAACGGTTCCGCTGTTCCACCGTTTCCGGCTCCATGGAACTGAGTTTTTCCGAGCCCTTCCAGGAAATGAGCGGCACCAGCACCACCGGGGATACCCATCTGAGTGTTCCCCTCTCCGAAATCAACGCATCTCTCAGGTCCGTGACAGGCAGACTCCTGACACGGAACGTATCCATCCAGGAAACCGGGCCGGTACTCCATTTCACCACCGTAACCGGCAACCTGGCCATTGTGGGCTCCATGCCCAATCTTACTGAACCAGAGGAGGCCTGACTTATGGCAAGACACAACAATTTCAGCGGTTTTCCGGGCGGCGGCAACAACATGCAGGCGCTCATGAAGCAGGCGCAGAAAATGCAGCAGCAGATGGAAGAGATGAGCGCAAAGCTCGAGAGCTCCGAATACGAAGCCTCCAGCGGCGGCGGCATGGTCACGGTGAAGGTTGGCGGCGACCATGAAATCAAGTCCATCACCATCAACCCCCAGGTTGTGGACCCCGATGACGTGGAAATGCTCCAGGACCTGATCATCGCAGCTGCCAACGAAGCGCTCCGCAAGGTCGATGCCGATAAGGAAGCTTCCTTCTCCTCCCTGTCCGGTCTTGGCGGACTGGGGAACCTGGGCGGACTGTTCTGATAGATGGAGCAGATCGAACCGATTACCCGCATGGCTGCAGAGCTGTCGCACCTGCCGGGCATCGGACAGAAGACAGCTCTTCGCCTGGCCTATCATATTGCCGGCATGCCCCTGGAAAACGTCAGGAACCTGGCTACGGCCCTCTGGCAGGGCCGCAAGGCCGTCCGCTACTGTGAGGTCTGCGGAAACTATTCGGTTTCCGATACCTGTGACGTGTGCGCGGACAGTGAGCGCCACAACGGGCAGATCTGCGTTGTCCGGGATCCCAGGGATGTGGTGGCCATGGAGAGAATGCACGATTACCACGGCCTCTACCATGTGCTCCACGGCACCCTCTCCCCTCTGGACGGCATCGGACCGGGGGACATCCACATTCAGCAGCTCCTGGACCGTCTTCAGACAGAGCCTGCCGAGGAAGTGATCCTGGCCACCAGTCCTGACATTGAGGGAGAAGCCACCGCCAATTACATTGCCCGGCAGCTCAAACCTCTGGGCGTCAAAGTGACGCGCATAGCCCACGGTCTTCCCGTGGGACTGGATATCGAATACGCTGATGAAGTAACCCTCTCCAAGGCCATGTCCGGCCGGAGGGAAATGTAAAAAAACAGACGAAAGGGAGTTATCCATATGGCCATTGAGAAAAAGCTGTTCGGCGTTTATGACGGACGCGACGTGTTCCTCTTCACCATGACCAACGCTGCCGGAGCTTCCGTTTCCATGACGAACTACGGCGCCATCGTCACCAGCATCTGCGTACCGGACCGGGAAGGCCGCCTGGCGGATGTGGCCCTCGGCTTTGACAGCCTCGACAAGTACCTTGCCTCCCATGGCAGCATGGGCGATACCATCGGCCGCTACGGCAACCGTATCGCAAAGGGTCAGTTCACCCTGGACGGCGTGAAGTATCAGCTGAACCTCAACAACGGCGCCAACCATCTGCACGGCGGCCCCAACGGACTGAGCAAGAAGCTCTGGGACGTTGAGGAAGTCTCCTGCGAGCATATGGACAGTCTCGTCTTCCACTACCTCAGCCCGGACGGTGAGGAAAACTACCCCGGCAACCTGGATGTGCATGTCACCTACAGCTGGGACGATGACTGCAACCTGTCCATCCGCTATGAGGCAGTGACCGACAAGGCCACACTGTGCAACATGACAAACCATACCTACTTCAACCTGGCCGGCCATGACAGCGGGGATATCTGCGGCCAGACAGTCCAGATTGAAGCAGATGTCATCACGCCTGTGGACAGCGGCCTGATCCCCCTGGGCACATATATGCCCGTGGCGGGAACACCCCTGGCCATGGACGGAAAGCATACCCTGGGTGAGGGTCTTGCAAAAATGAACACTTGCCCCCAGATGATCCCTGCCGGCGGCTATGACCATAACTACGTGCTGCGCAAGGGCGAAGCCGTCGGTCTTGTGGCCTGTGCCTGGGATCCCGCCAGCGGACGCAGCATGCTGGTTATTTCCGACCAGCCTGCGGTACAGCTCTATACGGCCTGCACCACGGATCTTTCCGGCGGAAAGGGCGGCGCCCATTACGGACACTTCAGCGGTTTCTGTCTGGAAACCCAGCACTGCCCGGATGATCCCAATCATCCCCAGTTCCCCGGCACCACGGTGCTTCGTCCCGGTGAGAAGTACGATACCCAGACCATCTATGCCTTCCGCACCTGCTGAGACTGATATGGCATACAAAAAGGACTGCTCCGTGCAGTCCTTTTTCTGTGTTGCCGTATATGTCCGGGCTTACTTTCCCTTTTCCCTTTCGTCGTTTTCCAGGCGCTGGAGTTCATTTCTGAATTCGTCGAGGTTGCTGAAGCTTCTGTACACCGCGGCGAAACGGACATAGGCCACGGGATCCAGCTTTCTCAGTTCCTCCATCACCATGTCGCCGATCTTCTTTGTGGAGATTTCCTCCCCGCTGACAAAGGTCTGCTTTTCCACCTTGGCCGCAATGGCTTCAATCTGATCTGTGGAGACAGGCAGCTTCTGGCAGCACAGACGGATGCCGTTTATGATCTTCTCCGTGCTGAAAGGCTCGCGTCTGCCGTCCCGCTTCACCACATAGATCCGGGACAGTTCCACTTTTTCATACGTGGAAAAGCGCGTTCCGCACTTGCGGCACTCACGCCGCCTGTGTATAGTGTATCCTTCATCCTTCGGACGCGAATCCAGCACTTTGGTATCAGATGCTTCACAGTACGGGCAGCGCATAACATGTCATCTCCGTTCATCCTGCTTTTTCCCCAGTATAATGCAGCCCTGATGGCTGTCAAGTGCTGAAACCTTGCTTTTTCAGGGCCGCTGTACTATCATCTTTCAGGCTGATTCGTTATATGGCCATATTACCAGGAGGAGGCCCTGATATGGAGCTTCTTGATACAGCACGTTCGCTGGTTTCCCTTTTTGATATTCCCGGTGCAGATTACACGGTTGCCCCCTTCGGCAACGGACACATCAATGATACCTTTCTGGTCTCTGCCCCGCAGCATCCTTCGCTGATTCTTCAGCGCATCTCACCGGCTGCCTTTCACAGACCGGACCAGGTGATGGAAAACATGCTGGGCGTCACCGCCTGCCTGCGCGCTTCCATTCTCCGGCGGGGCGGCGACCCTGACCGGGAAGCCCTGCATGTGGTTCCCCTGAAAACCGGTGAATCCTGCACCGTCACAGAGGACGGATCCACCTGGCGCATGACGTACCTGATCCGGGATGCCATTTCCTATGATCTCCCGGACGACCCGGCCGTGTTCATGGAGGCAGGACGGGCTTTCGGCCGCTTTGCCTGCGACCTGTCCGCCTACCCTGCGGACACCCTGTATGAGACCATCCCCCACTTTCATGACACGCCCGCCCGTCTTGCTGCCTTCCAGGAAGCCATAGAAAAGGACGTGGCACACCGCTGCCAGGGCGCCCGGGATGCCATTGATGCTTACATGGTGCGTGCCGGCAGGGCCGGTGAACTGACGGACCAGATTGATCAGGGGCTGCTGCCCCTGCGGGTCACCCACAATGACACCAAGCTCAATAACGTGCTTATGGATGCAGCTACCCATAAGGCACTGTGCGTTATCGACCTGGACACGGTCATGCCGGGGCTGGTTGCCTATGACTTCGGGGATGCCATCCGCTTTGGTGCCACCACAGCCCTGGAGGATGAAAAGGACCTGAGCAAGGTTCATTTTTCCCTGCCCATGTACACGGCGTTCGCGCAGGGGTACCTGCATGAGGCTGCACCGATCCTGGAGGAGGAGGAGCTTGCTTCCCTGCCCCTGGGGGCCTGGATGATCACCTATGAATGCGGCATGCGCTTCCTGACAGACTATCTGTCAGGGGATACCTACTTCCATACGGCATATCCGGAGCACAATCTGGTTCGTGCCATGAACCAGATCACCCTTCTTGCTGACATGGAAAAACACGAAGAAGAGATGATGCAGGTGATCCTTGACACCTGCGGAAAGGAAAAATCATGAGCAGACAGGAACCCATTCTCGTCATCATGGCTGCCGGTATGGGCAGCCGCTACGGGGGACTCAAGCAGATGGACCCCATCGGCCCCTGCGGAGAGGTCATTCTGCATTATTCCATCTATGACGCCATGCAGGCAGGTTTCCGCCGGGTTATTTTCCTCATCAAGCATGAAATCGAAGCCGACTTCCGTTCTATGGTAGGAAACCCGGTTTCCCGGCACATGAGTGTGGACTATGCCTTCCAGCAGCTGGACGCCCTGCCTTCCGGTTTTACGGTACCGGAGGGGCGTGAAAAGCCCTGGGGCACAGGCCATGCCGTTCTGTGCTGCCGTGACCTCATCGACGCCCCCTTCTGCGTCATCAACGCAGACGACTACTACGGCCCCAGCGCCTTCCGGGCTGCCTACGGAACACTGCAGTATGCCCGTGACGATGACAAAAAGCGCTACATGATGGTGGGCTATCTTTTGCGCAACACCGTCACCAGCCACGGCCACGTGGCCAGGGGTGTGTGCAAGGTCAACGAAAACGGGTATCTGCAGAGCGTCACGGAAACCACCCATATCATCACATGCTGTGACGGCATTCTGTCCACCGAAGACTGCCAGACCTATACACGTCTGGACGATGATACACTGGTCAGCATGAACATGTGGGGCTTCACGCCTTCCCTGCTGGACCAGCTGTCCACTGATTTTACCACGTTCCTTGAGACAACCGCGCCGAAGAATCCGCTGAAGGCGGAATTCTTCCTGCCCACGGTGGTCTCCGGCATGCTGGAGCGGGATGAAGCCACTGTACGCGTACTGTCCAGCCTGGACAAATGGTACGGCGTTACCTACCGGGAGGACAAACCGGAAGTCATGGCTGCCATTGCGGACATGACCAGGGAGGGCAAGTATCCCAAACCGCTTTTTGCCTGAACCATAACGGAGATCCTTGTATGCTTCATCCTGCACAACCGATTCTGTATATTGTTGTCCCCTGTTATAACGAAGAAGAGGTTCTGCCCACCACCAGCGGCATGTTCCTTGAGAAAATCCTTTCCCTGGCATCGCAGGGCAGGATTTCAGACAAGAGCCGCGTGCTGTTTGTGGACGACGGCAGCCAGGACATGACCTGGAATATCATCTGCAGTCTTGCCCGGCAGGATCCCCATTTCGCCGGTATTTCCCAGAGCCGCAACAGGGGACATCAGAACGCCGTGCTGGCCGGTCTCATGGAAGCCATGGACCGGTGCGATATCACCATCTCCATCGACTGTGACGGCCAGGATGATATCAACGCCATGGACCGGATGCTGGATGCCTATGCAGACGGCTGCGAGATCGTCTACGGCGTCCGGGCCGCCCGGGATACAGACACGTTCTTCAAGCGCTTCACCGCAGAGAGCTATTACAAGCTGCTCAATCTCATGGGGGCCGAAGTGGTATACAACCATGCCGATTACCGGCTCATGTCCAACCGGGCCCTCCATGCCTTTGCGGAATTCGGGGAATCGAACCTGTATCTCCGGGGGCTGGTTCCCCTGGTGGGCTTCAAATCCACATCCGTGGCATATGACCGCCGTGAGCGTGTGGCCGGCAAAAGCCATTATCCCTTAAGGCGCATGCTGGGCCTGGCTTTTGACGGCATTACTTCCCTCTCCGTCCGGCCCATCCGGATCATCACCGTCACCGGCCTTCTCATCTCCCTTGTGAGCTTTATCGGCATCATCTGGGCCCTCATCAGTGCCTTTACAGGCTCCACGGTCCCCGGCTGGGCCTCCACCGCCTGCATTATCTGCTTCATGGGCGGCATCCAGAGCATGTTCCTGGGGGTCATCGGGGAATACATCGGGAAGATTTACATGGAAACCAAGGGGCGTCCACGGTACATCATCGCTGAAAAAACAGATAACCTTGCAGAAAAGCCAGAAGCCTGACATACCAGGCTCCTGGCTTTTCTCACGTTCCGGATTTCGGGCAGCTGTCCCTGCCCCGCAGGGCAGATGCAGCCGCGGCTGCAACCTCAAAACCGCATATGCCGATGATGAGTCCCAGACAGTTGTGAATCACATCGTCCGTTTCTGCCAGACCCATGCGCAGGGCATACTGCATCACTTCCGTCAGGATGGTTGCGCCAAAACCTGCAAGAAAGGTATACAGATGCGGATGCCGTGTGTGCCTGAGGCATCCTCTGAGCAGGGAGCCCATCGGAACATACAGCAGTATGTTCAGCAGGATCTCCCGGAACAGCTGGACAGTCCTGGTCTCCCCGGGTGCAAGAAGGCGGGCGAGGCTGTAAAAGGGCACAAGCCTCAGGCGGGCCATACTCTCAGGCTCCCGCACCAGAAACGTCAGATACACATAGATGCCGGCATACCCTGCCAGGGCCACCACATAGATCCAGTCCACCCGGCGTTTGCCCTCCCGCAGCCATTCCAGCAGGATCAGGCCGCAGTATCCGGCCAGAAGCAGAGCCAGCAGGACCGGGATGCTGGCCGCAGCATACAGTTTCAAGTTCTCTTCTCTCCCATCAGGTCAGGTGCTTCAGGTGTTCCATGAAGGCCTTTCCGTTCTCCGCCGCTGTGGTGGTGGGTCTGCCCAGGTCCGCACGGGACGAAATGGAGCAGTTTACCAGGATGCAGGTCAGCTGCATCCCCTCCGTGGCAGCCTTCAGGGCTTCCCGGAGTTCATCCATGTCGGAGGCCTCCAGCACAAGGCTGTATCCGCAAGCCCTGGCAACTTCCTTCAGGTTCACCTTTCCAGCAACCGTGGGCATGCCGCCCACCGTCTCATGGGCTTCATTGTTGATAATCACATGCACCAGATTGGCGGGCCCGGCTGCCCCTATGACACCCATGGCGCCCATATGCATAAGCACAGCTCCGTCACCGTCCAGGCACCAGATCCGCTTTTCAGGCATCTGGCCGGCAATCCCCAGGGCTATGGAGGAAGCGTGCCCCATGGAACCCACTGTCAGGAAATCGCAGCCGTGGCCCTCTCCCCTGCTCTCCCTGATTTCAAACAGCTCCCGGCTTGCCTTGCCTGTGGTGGAGACAATGGGATCCTCCCCGGAATACTGCACAACCTCCCGGATCACATCCTCCCGCACCAGGGTATGGCTGTTTGAAAACACCATGCCTTTTTTATCTGTAAGGGCACCCTTGCGGATGACAAAGGCAACATCCCTTCCTGCATCCAGCTGCCTGCGGAAGCGGGTCATGACTTCTGAGAGTTCCTCCTCTGTGGTTTCACCTGACACCACAAAGCTGTCAATCTCCATATCCTCCAGCAGCTTCAGCGTGACTTTTCCCTGATACACATGCTGGGGCTCATCATGCACCCCGGGTTCACCCCGCCAGCCGATGACAAAAATGACCGGAATCCCGTAAACATCCCGGTGAAGAAGGGAGGCTGCAGGATTGATGATATTCCCTTCCCCGGAGTTCTGCATATATACCACCGGTACCCGGCCCGTGGCCAGATAGTATCCGGCAGCCAGTGCCGCACAGTTTCCCTCATTGGCCCCAATCAGGTGATGGGCCGGGTCAATCCCATAGCGGCGCATAAGGCAGCTGCACAGTGCCTTAAGCTGTGAATCCGGCACGCCCGCGTAAAACGAAGCGCCCAGGACATCCATAAACTTCTCTGCTTCCATATTCCATTCCCCTGTATCAATCATCCATACGTGCGAAGTCAAGCCGGAACAGCATGCACGGCGTCAGGGTGCATGCAGCACTGCCCGGCGATTTCTTCCATGCGGTTTCCAGTAGAAAAAGGCCTGTGGATCTCACAGGCCTTCTGATTACTTCTTTTCGTCCTCTTCGTTTTCCTTGTCCTTGCTGTACCCGTAACCATATCCGTATCCGTAACCCTTGCCCTTGCCGTAGTTCGAATAGTAATAATGGTTCTTGTAATAGCTCCTCTCGGAGAGGGTACGCACAGAAACACGGTTGATGATGCAGCCCAGCACCGGGCTTCCGGACTGCTCGATCTTGCGGACGGCATCCACCACTTCGGCCTTGCGGCGCTTGGCATGCTCGATAACCAGAACAACACCGTCGCAGGACTTGGCCACCACGGCGCTGTCAATGACCACACCGATGGGCGGCGTATCCACCAGAACCATGTCAAAGCGGGAAGCAAGCTCCTCCAGCATGGCGGCGAAATACTCGGAATCCAGCAGAGGCAGCGGATTCATGACATCGCGGCCGGTGGGCATGTAATAGGCGCCTTCGATATCGCACTTGTAGATGACTTCATCCAGCGTATTGTAACCTGCCAGATAATGGGCCAGGCCGACAATATCCTCGGACTCCATGGTAATATCGAAGTGCCGCATCATGACAGACTTGCGCAGGTCACTGTCCACCAGCACCACTTTCTTGCCGCGGCGTGCCAGGTTGATCATGATCTGCATGGTCATGGAACTTTTGCCTTCATTCTCCGTACAGCTGGTGATGGCAAACTTTCTCATGTTCCGGCCGACGAAGGAAAGGTTCGTGCAGATGGAGTTCAGTGCCTCGTTTCCAGCAAAGTCCATCTTTTCCTGATTTTGAATCGTACATTTCTTCATGCCGGCGCCTCCTTACTGCTTCTTCTTTTTCTTGGTCTTGCTGGAACCATGACGGAAAGTCGCCTGTTCTGTCACAACGCCCAGCGTGGGCAGACCCAGCAGCTTTTCGATTTCTTCCGGTGTACGTATTCTGTCATCCGAAATGAACTGTACCGTAATAATGGCAGCGGCAATGACGACGCCAATCAGGAAGCCCAGAAGCAGGTTCCTTGTTTTGTTCGGGGAGGAGGGCTGAATCGGTACCCTGGCTTCCTCGAAGATGTTGGGCTGCTCCTGATCCATCTTGACTGCAATGAACTCGCAGGCCACCTTGGCGTATGTATCCGCCATGACCTTGGCTTCCTGGGGATTGGGACTGGTGACGGTAATATACAGGATACGGGTATCGGAAGGATTGCTGACGTTCACCATCCGGTTCAGCTCTGTGTAGGTATAGGGCAGGTTCAGTTCCTCGATAACCCGTTCATGCACATGCCAGTTGGTAAAGACTTCGGTATAGTCCTTTGCCAGATAGTTGCCGATCTGCAGATCCGACAGGTTAATGGCGGAATTCTTTGAATTCACCACATACAGCTTGGAGGTGGACTGATACTGGGGCGTCACAAACTGGAAGGTATAAACACCCATGATCAGGGTGCAGATCAGGGCCGACAGGATGATCCAGTACCATTTGTCCAGCATCCGTATAAACAGTTCCGCAAGATCGATTTCCATCGTTTCCTGTTCGGCGTTCTGCAGCCTGAGGGTGTTGTCTCTTCTCTGTCCGGATCTTGTCATCCGTTTTCACTTTCCTTTCGATTGCTCGTTTTCTGAAGTACTACAGGTTCCAGGGCAGCATAATCCCCTTCAGTTTGCTTTTCACCGCTTGTTTCTGCCGGACGGTAGAAGGTGTCCAGCACCCAGGCCGTTACATCTTCCGGCTGTGTGTGATATTCCATAAAGCCGTCTGAACCGATGTAATAGACTCCGGGAATTTCTTCCACCGGTTTGATTTCGTATTCCCAGGCCTGGTTGAACTCATTGATCAGCCGGCCCTGTCCGGTGTTTGTGGTCAGCCTGTCGCCCATGGTGTCCAGGAGCTCTTCAAAGAAGCCTGTGTCCTCTTTCAGCTTGGACCGCAGTACTTCTACTGCGCCGTTCATCCACTCACGCTGTCTGAGCTGTCTGGAAGCATTGGTTCCGTCCCCCACCGACATACGCGAACGTACATACAGTTCCGCCTGATGACCGTGCAGTGTCAGGGTTTTCCCCAGGGTCATTTCCGGATCCAGGTGGGAGAAATCATCCTTCAAGGTAACCGTTACGCCGCCCAGCAGATCGTTCAGCACATCCACCGCCGAGAAGTCCACAGCCATGTACAGGTCCACATTGATGTTATCCAGATACCGGCTCACTGCATTAACCGCGTTCTCGCAGCAGGCCGTCTGCGTTGCGCCGTAGCCGTGGCTCAGACAGATCTGCAGTGTCCGGGTGCCGCCGAAATTTCCCAGAACCGTGAGAACATCCACTTTTGCCATGGTGTCACGGTTGATCTGCAGCTGGCGGATGACCTTGTCGTTGTGGTCAATCACCATAAGGAGCATGAAGTCTGACTGGCCGCCGGAGCGGTAAGATACGTACTTCTTCTCCGACTCTTCCTCTTCCGTGGTGTCCTTGTCAACACCCATGACCAGAAGCGTTGTGATGTTCGTTTTCTTGTAGAATGTCTGACCGTTATTGATTTTCTCTTCATAGCGGCCAAACCCTTCGGACATCACAGCACGTTCCTCACGGATGCCTTCGTTTTCCAGCTTGTTGCCGATATAATAGCCGGCCACAAGGATCACCACGAGAGCAGCAAGAAAGGCTACACCGCCAAGCGCCGCGGAGCGTCTGGATGGTCCACGTCTTGCCATTTCGCACACCTTCCGCATTTACTCGTAACGAAAAGGCATGGATACGCGCAAATCGTCACGAATGAGATTATAAAAAAAGCATGTACAGTTGTCAAACCGTTTCAGGTAATCCCTGAGACGCAAAAAACCCGTCCCGGCAGGGCAGCTTTCCGGGAAGCTTTCCCCTTCTCCGGGGCATCCGGCTTCTGCCTTATGCTGCCGTAAACAGAAGCGCCCGGCTGCATCTTCCTGCCGCCGGGCAGATATCTTCCAGGTTTCCGTTTCGTCACATGCCGGAGTTTTCTTCTTCCGCGCTTTCAGCAGGCGTTTCTGGCGGCGCTTCAGAAACTGCTTCATCCTCTGCAGCTTCCTTATCGCCTATCTCACCGGCAGTCCCGTCCCCGTTTTCCTGTCCCTGCTGCATGCTGCGGGCCCGTCTGGCCTCAAAAGCCAGACGTTCCTCCGTCTTTTCCTCTTCTTCCGCACCCTCAGGCTTGTCGACTATGTTAAACCCGAGCCAGGCTCTGAACTTCTTTCCGTTGAAGTCCACTTCAATCAGACCGGAACGGCCGCGCCGCTCAATCTTCATGATCTTGTCCTCCATGTCCTTGAGGGGACCCGAGAGGAAACTGACCCATCCGTTTTCCACATAGGCCGTGGAGAAATCCAGAAGACCGTCATATGTGAAGAGCCACTGTGCAAAGGCGAAATCCCCGCCTATGAGACGCCAGTCCCCAACCTCGTTTTTCAGCAGCTTGAAGATCCTGTCCCTGGGAAATTCCGCGGGTTTGAAGATATCGTCCTCACAGCGGAAAAATACATATCCGGGAATAAAAACCTTTGTTTCCCGGGTGTGAACCCCATATTTGGTTCTGTGCCGTACGTATCTGGCCGAGCGTACACGGATATCCGGACACTTGTATTCAATCAGGTCACACATTTCCTGCTCATGTCCGGTCTCACAGAAGAGACATCCGTAGGCTATTCCCGGTTCGATCAAGGCTTACCCCCCTTATCGGTGGAGAATCTGCTGCGGCATGTCCTCCAGCAGGCTGCTGGCCATCTCACTGCCGTAATCCTTCCGGAGCATTTCATAGCACGCTTTCAGGTTACAGGCACGCTCCGTCACATTGTGGGAATCCGATGCCGCCAGATCAATGAGTCCTGCCTTCAGTGCCTTTTTGGCAAACTTGTCGCCAAACAGCCCGTGGCTGCGCAGAATGGTGGATGCGTTCATCTGACAGATCACGCCGTAATCCTCATGGAGCTCATAGAGCCGGTCCATGTCCTCATGCAGGCAGGCGTAGCGCTCCACATGGGCGCACACCATTTTCAGGCCATGGTTGCTGAACTCACGCGCTGCCACTGTGATCTGGCCCCAGTCCGTGATGGGCATAAACTCCACCAGCACGTACCTTGACTGTCCCAGGGTAGGCAGTTCACCCCGCCTGGCCATGCGCGCCGCTTCCTCCGTATACATGATTTCGCACCCTGTATACAGTGTCAGGGGCAGTCCCTCGCTGTTGATGTATTCGCCCATCTCCTGCATGTGCTGAAGGTAGGTATCCCAGGGGAACGGCCCGCGGGCAGGGATTGCATGACTGGTGCAGCAGAGAATCCGCACGTCGTTTTCCACGGCCTTCTGCAGCATCTGCTTTGTCATTTCCCAGTCTTTGGATCCGTCATCTACGCCGTACACAACGTGACAATGCATGTCTGCAATCATACTGCCGTCTCCCTTCCGCAACCGATCCTTCCGGAGCAGAGGACATTGTATCCTGTACTCCCTGTACTGTCAACCAAAAAAGCCTTGACAGCAGCAGGCCGTTTGTGTGAAATATACAGGAAAATCAATACAGATCTGAACCGTTCAGAACCGTTTACGGTTTATACAGTGATGTAATGGGAGGAAGAACCTATGGTGTTAACGCCCCGTTTTCCACACTTTCTGCATGGCGGCGACTATAACCCCGACCAGTGGCTGGACCGTGAAGACATCCTTGAAAAGGATGCGGAGGCCATGGAAAAAGCCCATGTCAATGCCGTATCCCTCGGAATCTTTGCCTGGGATGCCCTGGAACCGGAAGAAGGCGTCTACGATTTTGCCTGGCTGGACCGGGTCATGGACCGTCTGTGGCGCAGGGGAATCCATGTCATCCTGGCCACCCCCAGCGGCGCCAGACCTGCGTGGATGGCAGAAAAGTATCCGGAGGTACTGCGGGTAAACAGCGAATTCCGGCGCAACCACTTCGGCGGACGCCACAACCACTGTCCGTCCTCCCCGGTATACAGGGAAAAGGTTCGGGGGATCGATACCGCCCTGGCCCGCCGCTATGCCAGTCATCCCGCCGTAATCCTCTGGCATATCTCCAACGAGTTCTCGGGTGACTGCTACTGTCCCCTGTGCCAGGAGCGTTTCCGGGACTGGCTCAGGGAAAAGTACGGGACCCTGGATGAACTGAACAGGGCCTGGTTCACCGGCTTCTGGTCCATGCGCTACACCGCCTGGTCCCAGATCGAGCCTCCCTCCCCCATGGGCCAGATGTCCAATCTTTCCCTGCTCCTGGACTGGAGGCGTTTTTCCACCTGGCAGTGCAGGGACTTCATCTCCATGGAAAAGGAAGCTGTGCATGCCTGCAACCCGGAGCTGCCCTGCACGGCCAACCTCATGGAAGCTTTCTGGGACTACGATTACTTCTCCCTGGCGGAAGTTCTGGACGTGGTGTCCTGGGACAATTACCCGGCATGGCGGGGCGGGGATGATGAGCGTGTTGCCTGCGGGGCTGCCCTGAACCACGACATGATGTATGCCCTGAAAAAGCAGCCCTTCCTGATGATGGAGTCCACTCCTTCCAACGTCAACTGGCACAGTGTCAACAAACTCAAGAAGCCCGGCATGCACCTGCTCTCCTCCATGCAGGCTGTGGCCCATGGCTCCCAGAGTGTCCTCTATTTTCAGTGGCGCAAGGGCCGCGGCAATGCCGAGATGTTTCACGGTGCCGTGCTTTCCCATGACGGAAGAAGCGACACCAGGGTCTTCCGGGATGTGACAGAAGTGGGCGAAATCCTGGAAAAGCTGGACGGGAAACTGTATGCCGCGGACGTTCCGGCGGCCCGGGTCTGCATTCTCTATGACTGGAACTGCCGCTGGGCCGTGGAGAATGCCCAGACGGGCCTTGCCCACGGCATGGCATACCATGAAACGGTGCTGAACCATTACCACGCCTTCTGGCGTGCCGGCATACCCGTAACCTTCTGCGACATGCGGGAAGAGACGGACCTGAGCGGTTTCTCCCTGGTCATCTGCCCTCAGCTGTATCTGTTCATGAACGGCATTGAAGAAAAACTCCGGGCTTTCACAGAGGCCGGCGGAACCCTGGTGATGACCTATTTTTCCGGTATCGCCGACAGCACCAACCTGACGTTCCTCGGGGACGCACCCCATAGCCTGACGGATGTCTTCGGCGTCAGGGAGACCGAGATGGATGCCCTGTACCCTGATGAGGAAAACACCGTTGTGATGGATAACGGCAGGACGTACCGGGCCACCGGCATCTGCAGCCTGCTTGCAGAAGAAGGCTGTGAGGTGGCGGGCACCTACGGAAAGGACTTTTACGCCGGAGGGGCAGCCATCACCAGAAACGCATACGGAAAAGGCACCGCATGGTATATCGGGGCCAGACTGGATCCCGACTGTCTGGATGACTTCTACACCTCCCTGGCCTCTTCCCTTCACCTGGAACCGGCCCTGGACGTTTCCCTGCCCCGGGGCGTCATCGCCCACCGCAGGGGAGACATGGTGTTTCTCCAGAACTACAGCGGAAAACCTGCCTTCTTCTCCCTGCCCGGTTCCTGGCAGGACGCCTGCACGGATGAGAAGGTACCGGATACGGTTGAGCTGCCCGCCTGGTCTGTGCGCATGATCTGTAAAGAGAGCCTCTCTGGCACCGGGGAATAAGGCCGCCTGTAAATCAGAGGACTTCGGCTCTCCGGTCTTCTTCTCTCCGCTGCTCTCAAAATAGTTCCCAGCCTGCCCTCCCCAACGCTGCTCCCGGGTTTCGTTGGGGAGTGTCTTTTTTGTTCCTGTCTCTTTACCTTCCCTCCGGATGGTAGGTTTTCACCATGGCAGCCACTCTCTCATGAATGTCATGCCTGTTGCTGTAGGCAGCGTTCATAAGGTCCTCAAGGCTGCGGAGGAACGCATCGGTGTCAAAGGGAACAGGACATCCCACGTGGATCAGGTCATTTTCCGTCTTCTTCAGACCTTCCTCCGCCATGAGCTTTTCTT
>CAMOVR010000021.1 GCA_946627565.1 uncultured Clostridia bacterium | reverse complement strand
TTTTTACGCCTTCTTAAAGCGGGAACGCATCAGGGGCTTGATGCCGCCGGCTTCCAGGATCATCATGGCCTGGTCACCCAGCTTTTCGCAGGGGAGCTTTTCCCCGGTTTCCTCTATGGTGACAAAGCCCTCGTCCAAATCTATGGTGACAGTCTGCCCCGGGGTGACATGGTCTCTTATGCCCTTGCAGATGACGGGAAGAAGACCGAGGTTGATGCTGTTGCGGAAGAAGATCCTGGCAAAGGAGTCCGCCAGGACGGCGGATGCGCCCATATTCAGCAGGGCAATGGGGGCATGCTCACGGCTGGAGCCGCAGCCAAAGTTTCTTCCGGCCACCACAATGCCGCCTTTGGGGAAGGATGCGGCAATGCTTTCATCCACGCCGCACAGGCAGTGGCTGCCGATTTCCTTCGGGTCGGTGATGGCCAGGAAGCGGCCGGGATAAATCTGATCGGTATCGATGTTGTCGCCCACAACGATGGTCTGACCGGTTACGCGCTTCATGATGCATCCTCCTTACGCTTGTGCAAGACAGGGTCTGGGATCTGTAATGACGCCGTTTAAGATACTGGCTGCCACCGTGGCGGGGCTGGCCAGATACATGTGGGCTTCCGTGGATCCCATACGGCCGGGAAAGTTGCGGTTGGTGCTGGTAATGCAGGTTTCCCCGGGGGCAAGAATGCCCTCATGGGCCCCCAGACATGCACCGCAGCCCGGGGTGGTGATGGTGGCGCCGGCTGCCATGAGGTCCTGTATGTAGCCTTTCTGCATGCATTCCTGCATGACTTCCTGGCTGGCAGGGACAACGATCAGGCGGGTAAACTTCGGGATGTGCCGGCCCCTGAGAATTCTGGCGGCAATGGCGATGTCCTCGGTGCGGCCGCCGGTGCAGGATCCGATGTATCCCTGATCCAGGTGAACAGGGCCGGAGGCAACCACATCTGAGAGGGGATGTACATTCTCCACGCTGTCCGGACAGGCCAGCTGGGGCTCCAGGGTGGATACGTCAAAGACATGGGATTCGCTGTAGACATAGCCGGGATCGGTATACTGCACTTCGAAGGGGCGGACAGCCCGCTGACGGACATAGGAAAGGACATCCTCGTTGGGCTGCATGTAGGCGGTTTTGGCGCCCATCTCCACGGCCATGTTGCAGATGGTCATGCGGCCGGCCACATTCAGGCTTTCCACATAGCTTCCGGTAAAGTCGATGGCCTTGTACACAGCGCCGTCTGCCCGGATTTTCCCAAGCACGGCCAGAACCACATCCTTGGGGAAGACGCCCTCCGGGGCTTTCCCTTCCAGGCGTACCTCAATGATCTCCGGAACCCGGAACCAGAGTTCACCGGTCATGAGGATGGTGGCCATGTCCGTGGCGCCGCAGCCTGTTCCCATGGCACCGAAGGCACCGTGGGTGGTGGTGTGGCTGTCTGTGGCCACCACGATCATGCCCGGATAAATGACGCCTGCCTCCGGCATGACCTGGTGGCATACACCGCAGTTGGTGTCAAAGTGGAACTTCAGGTCATTTTTGCGGGCAAATTCCCGCATCTCCCTGTGGTTGGAGGCGCTCTTGATATCAGGGCAGGGGGCGTAATGGTCAAAAACAAAGGCACAGCGCGTATTGTCCCAGACCTTTTCGCCTCCCATTTCATAGAAGGAATACACGGTCTGCAGGTACAGGTCGTTGATTTCAGCGAAATCCACTTTCGCTGTGACGATCTCTCCTGTATGGACCTCACTTCTGCCGCTGTTTCTGGCAAGGATCTTCTCTATGGCGTGCATGGTATCCTCCTTATCTGACCGGTAAAATTGTATATCGTATACAATATACAATCAGCAGTATATGCGGACACATTCCGGCTGTCAAGGATGGAAGCATGAAAACCAGATGCGGCAAAAATGCAGGGATAAACACCATTCCCTTGCTTTCCCGGAACAGCTGTGTACAATTCCCGTACAAGAAATAAGGAAAGGTGGGACAGGGAAGGTGGATAAGATCGATATCATGCCGGCCCGTATCCGTATTGCTTCGGCGCTGCGCAAAGCCATTTATCTGCAGGAGATTCCGGGAGGCAGTGAACTGAGTCTGACGGATGTGGCTGCGGAACTGGGGGTCAGCCGGACACCAGTACGGGAAGCCTTTCAGGAACTGAGCAGGGAAGGACTTCTGACCCTGAGGATGAACCGGGGAGCCATTGTGAAAGAAGTGAACCGGAAATTTGTCCAGGATATATTTGAACTGCGCATCCTGCTGGAGGGCGAAGCCGCAGGCAGGGCTGCCCGTTTCGGCATGGATACGCAGGAGCATCTGTCCCTTTTCAGAAGCTGGGCCGAAGAGGGTATGAAGGGGACAGAACGGGCAGAATATGAGGAAAAGAACCTGGCTTTTCACATGGCTGTCTGGCAGGCAGCGGATAACGAACCCCTGAAGCGGGCGCTGATGGACCAGTGGAACGGACCCAGCACAGGAAGGGAGACGGAAGAAGAGCGCAGGCATTTTCTTGCCTCCACCAGGGAACACATCCTGATTCTGGAAGCGATTGAAGCAGGCCAGGAGGAAGAAGCCAGAAGCCGGATGCGCGGTCACATTGAGCGCAGCATGAAAAACATCCTGAAGTACTATCCGGCCTGACCGGGATCTGCCAGGGGGGATATTCAGGCAGTCTTTCAGAAGGCCGGTCAGGGTGAAAACTGATCAGATTCGACCATGCCCCAAAGGAATATATGATAATATCTGGTATGACATGAATTAAAAATGATTCATTTCGACCATTTTATGCATTTTTCCTTGACATGGGCATGGCATTTCCTTATACTCTTGTCAGTCTTATAGCATGTTCATAGGAACGCCGCTCGCTGCCAGATGACAGAAAAATCTGGAAGGTGTATTTACTGAGTCACAAGGGACATGTGGAAATTATGATGACAGGAGGTAGGTTCTATGAGCTCCAAATCTGCCGTCAAAGCAGATAGTCTGAGCAGGGAAAAGGTGGGCTACTGGAAGAAGCTCGGTATTGACCTGGCGAAAAACCCATGGTTGTATATCATGCTGATTCCGGGCATCATCTATTTTATTGTTTTCAAATACCTGCCCATGTGGGGTATTATCATCGGTTTTGAAAATTATTCACCCTTCCTTGGACCCTTCAAGAGTGAATGGAAAGGTCTGTACTGGTTCCAGCGTTTCTTCGCCACAAGAAAATGGTGGGATTACACCAGCAACACCCTGATCCTTTCGGTGATGAGCATCGTCTTTACATTTCCGGCGCCCATCATCCTGGCTCTGCTGCTCAATGAAATCCGGAACATCCATTACAAGAAGGTCACCCAGACCCTCCTGTACGTGCCGCATTTCATCTCCATCGTGATTGTGGTTTCCATTACCTACGTTATCTTCGGCGCCGACGGCATCATCTACAAGCTAACCCAGTCGGTATTCGGAACAACCATAGACTATCTGGGCGACCCGAAAGTATTCAGATGGATGATTGTGGGTCAGAACATCTGGAAGGAGACCGGCTGGGGCACCATCATCTTCCTGGCGGCCCTGACCAATGTGGACACACAGCTCTACGAAGCAGCCATGATTGACGGTGCCAACCGTGCCCAGCGTCTGTGGCACATCACGCTGCCGGCCATCCGCTCCACTGTGGTTCTGATGCTGGTTCTGCGCATGGGTTCCGTGCTGGATACCGGTTATGAGCACCTGATCCTGATGTCCAACTCCCTCAACCGTTCTGTTTCCCAGACCCTGGACGTGTTTGTGTATCAGAATGGTATTGTCAACGGCCAGTATTCCTATACCACCGCTGTGGGTCTCATGAAGAGTCTTGTTTCCGTGATCATGGTTATCACGTCCAATAAGATCGCTCATGCCCTCGGCGAAGAAGGCCTGTACTGATGGGAGGTGTGAGCAATGGCAAAGAAAGATAAGCAGGAAGTCAGCAGTGTTGAGCTGAACGGCAAAGTCATTACCATTGGAAACGGCCCTGTGGGTGTGTACCGTACCAAGGGCAGCATCATCTTTGACATACTGAACTACACGATCATCGGTCTGGTGGCTCTCACCACCGTGCTGCCGATCATCTACATCATCTTCAACTCTTTTGCAACGGAACTGGAACTGCAGACCCGGCCCATGTTCATCATACCCAATGTCTGGTCTGTGGATGCCTACAAGTATATCTTCGCTTCCAACAAGATCTTAAGGTCCTTTGGAAATTCGATTTTCATTACCATCTGCGGTACCCTCATCAACCTGTTCTTTACCGTCACCATGGCATACCCGCTGAGCAAGAAGTACCTGCGGATGCGCACGCCCCTGCTGAATATGGTCATTATCTCCATGTTCTTCTCCGGCGGCATGATCCCCGGATACATCGTGGTCTCTTCCTGGCTGAAGATGCGCGGCACCTACTGGGCCCTGCTGCTGCCCGGCGCCATCTCCGCCTACAACATGATGATCGTCAAGAACTTCTTCCAGGGCATTCCCCAGGAACTGGAGGAGAGCGCACACCTGGACGGGTGCAATGACCTGACCACCCTGGTGCGCATCGTGCTTCCCCTGTCCCTGCCCGTGCTGGCCACCTTCGGCCTGTTCTACGCCGTGGGACACTGGAACTCCTATTTCCCGGCCATGATTTATCTGACCGACGATAAGATGTACCCCCTGCAGCTGATCCTGCGCAACATCATCGTGACGGCTGAAGCAGCCGCAGGCGACATGAGCCTGATGGATCCCAACTTCGTCGAGCCCCCGAAACAGTCCATCAAGATGGCTGTTATCGTGGTGGCCACCGTCCCGATCATGTGCGTGTATCCCTTCCTGCAGAAGTACTTCGTCAAGGGCGTCATGGTAGGTGCCCTGAAGGGCTGATGTGCCCACCCAATCCGTACTACCGCGCTTTGATGCGCTGGTAAAATAAATAAGGAGGCTTTTCCATGAAGAAGATCGTTTCTCTGCTGCTCTGTCTGGCCATGGTCCTGTCTGTCATGAGCTTTGCTGCAGCCGAAGCCAAGGAAGAGATGACCCTCAACGTCATGCTCCCTGACTTCTATTCCGATTCCGACTGGGTGACCCTTGAAAATGGCAACCCTGTTCTGCAGGCCATCTATGAGGCTACCGGTGTGAAGCTGAACATCACCTGGGTGCCCAACTCCGGTTACGGCGAGATGACCTCCCTGACGCTGGCTGACCCCACCAACATGCCCGAAGTCATGGTTATCCAGGGACCCCGGGATGCCATCACCATCTCCAGCGCCCGCGCTGGTGCCTTCTGGGACCTCACCGATCTGATTCCCCAGTATGAGTACCTGGCACAGGGACAGGAATCCACCTACAACAATACCGCCATCGACGGCAGGCTCTACGGCATCTATCGTGCCCGCGCCTATGCCCGTGCCGGTATCTATTACCGCAATGACTATGCTGCCCAGGCCGGCATCACCTCTGTTCCCACCAACGTGGCTGAATTCAAGGATCTGTGCTTTGCTCTGGCAGGCCTTGACAATATGTATTGCATCAACATGTGCAAGTATGTGGCTGGCACCATCGGCTACACCACTGTCATGTTCGGCGCTCCCTATCAGTACGGCGTCAATGCCGAGGGCAAGATCTATCCTGCCTTTGAAGACGAGAAGTTCCAGGAAGGTCTGGATTTCCTCCGCGAGCTGTATGCTGCCGGCGGTATCGACCCCAACTTCATGACCATCGAGTCCGGCAACTGGGACGATGCTGAGCGCTCCAATCCTCCCAAGGCCCTCATGCGTCTTGACTGCCTTGACAATGGCTACCGCTATGAAGAGTGGCTGGAAGCCAATGCCGGCGTTGATCCTGCCAACCCCGTTGTCACCCTGCTCACCGCCCTGCCCAATGACGAAGGCAAGATCCAGATCTGGCCCCAGAACACTGGCGCTTCCGGCGAAATCGTGGTCACCAAGGCTGTCAGCGAAGAGAAGCTGCCCGCCGTCCTGAAGTTCCTTAACTGGTGCAACAGTGCAGAAGGCCAGACCCTTCTCAACTGCGGCATCCAGGATGTCACCTACTGGATCCATTCCGACGGATATCGTTACACCTATCCCGAGGGAGAGCAGGAGAATTCTTCCAAGTATGACACCTACACCAAGACCGTGCATCATTCCCTCAACCAGCTCGGTATGAACGTCAATGGCGATCTGACTCCCCCGACTGCTCAGACCCTCCTGCGTAAACAGTACAACCAGAACCTGCTTGACAACGCCAAGTATGTTATTTCCAACCCCTGCCTGACCTTCGACAGCGAGACCAACACCCTGATGGGCACCACGCTTGCTACCGACGTGGAAGACGCTCAGGTGCAGTACATCGCTGGCAAGATCGATCTTGCCGGTCTGAAGGCTGCTTACGAGGATTGGTACAGCATGGGCGGCGATATGATCATCGAAGAGTTCCAGGCTGAATATGATGCTCAGAAGTAATCTGAAGCTCCTGTAACGGTTTTTATGAGGGAGGCTGCAATGCAGTCTCCCTTTTTCCATGTTCTGAAAATGAAAAGAAGGATCCGGAAAGCGGGAAACATTTCAGAATCCTTCTTTTCCTGTTTTCCATTGAACAATGCAGGGAAGGGCTGTATCATACCCGTACCGGGTCCGCACGGACCGGCATGGCGCTGGAAGAAACAGAAGAAATGGAAGAAACGTGCCGCAAATAAGAATCTGGAGGTGTTAAGCTGTGCAGGAATGGGTGGTACTCCGGCATCCGGAACTTGTGCTCCTCTACGGCCTGGCCCTGCTGCTGTGCCTGATGGAAAAGAAATGGAAGGCCAGCAGAGGGTGGCTTTTCTATGCATCGTGTGCCTGTGCAGCTGCCGCATCCGCCATGCTGATCCTTCAGGGGGCAGATCTCAGGGAAGCCGCGGCATACCTGACTGTCTTCCTGCTTCTGATGCCGGGGGTGAGGGCATGAATTTCAACTCTGCAGCCTTTCTGGTATTCCTGCCCCTGGTGGTCTGCCTGTACTGGCTTCTTCCCTTCAGGGCCAGGAAGTATGCCCTGCTTATGGCGTCCTGGTTCTTTTATATGTACTGGAACCCGCTGCTGATCCTCCTGCTTCTGGCATCCACGGGGATCGACTACCTGTGCGGTCTTGGGATGGACAGGTTTGACGGAAACCCGGGAAAAAGGAAACTGCTTTTGTGCGTAAGCGTGTGCATGAACCTTGGGATCCTGTTTTTCTTCAAGTACTGGGATTTCTTCGGAGAATGCGTCTCCGGCCTTATGGCTTTTTGCGGCATCCCGTACAGGGTCCCGTCCCTGAACCTGATTCTGCCTGTGGGTATTTCCTTTTATACCTTCCAGACCATGAGCTATTCCATCGATGTGTACCGGAGGAAATGCACCCCGGAGAAGGACTTTGTGTATTTTGCCCTCTTCGTTTCCTACTTTCCCCAGCTGGTGGCCGGACCCATTGAAAGGCCGGGGGACCTGCTGCCCCAGCTGAAGAAAGAGCACAGATGGAGAAGTGAGGATCTTAAGGCGGGAGTGCGGCTTCTGCTGTGCGGCTTTTTCCGCAAGTGTGTGGTGGCGGATACCTGCGGGATTTACGTCAACCGGGTCTTTGACCGGCTTTTACAGGCCAATGCCCTGGCGGTGGCGGGAGCCGGGGCGCTGTTCTGCATCCAGATGTACTGCGACTTTGCCGGGTATTCCGAGATCGCTGCAGGTTCCGCCCGGCTCATGGGGGTCCGTCTGACCCGGAATTTCGACCGGCCCTATCTTTCCCAGAGCTATGGGGAGTTTTTCCGCAGATGGCATATCAGCCTGAACCGGTGGTTCACCCAGTACCTGTATATCCCTCTTGGAGGCAGCCGGAGAGGCCTGCTGATCCGGCTTCGCAACACCGTCATCGTCTTTGCCCTGTGCGGCCTCTGGCACGGCGCCAGGTGGACCTATGTGCTCTGGGGCCTGTATGCCGCCTTCTTTGTGTGCCTGGAGAGCGTGCTGGAAAAACCTGCGGGTAAGATCACGGAAAGGCTTAACATCCCTCTTAACAATCCTCTGGTGATTTTTACACGGCGCCTGTACATGTTCCTGATCTTTATCCCGGCAGCCCTCCTGTTCCGCGCAGGGAGTGTGCAGGAAGTGGGGCAGATCATACAGAGCCTCCTTGCCGCGGATTTTTCCCTGACAAACGCCCTTGGGAGCCTGGGCATGACCAGTTTTTCCATCGTCTCCCTGACCCTGACACTCTGCGCCATGGCAAGGATCTATGACTTTGGCCTCTATGACCTGCCGGATAACGGGAACAGAACGGAGGAGGCAGGGCGGCAGGTCAGCGGTGTCCTCATGGTGCTGGTGATCGCCCTGTGCTGGCTGGCCCTGCTGGCCACGGAGGACGCGGCAGGGTTTGCCTATTTCCAGTTCTGAGGAGGGGAGAGAAAGTGAAGAAAACCGCAAAAGCGGGAAGATGGCTGGCTGTTTTCCTGATTCTTATGATCATGCCCGCCATGCTACTGTACACCGCCTTCTCCCTGCCTGAGATCTATCAGGACAGCTACTATGCCGAGCTTTCCCCCATGACCAGACGGCTTTATGAAAGCCAGGGAAAAAGGCTGATCCTGCTTGGCGGAAGCAGCATCGCCTTCGGGGTGGACACGGCATTGCTTCAGGACCTCCTTTTGCAGAAAGGCTTTGCATACACCGTCTGTCCCATGGGACTGTATGCGGCGGTGGGCACCAGTGCCATGCTGTCCCTTACGGAGGGGGCGCTCCGGGAAGGGGACGTGGTGGTGCTGGCGGTGGAACCCATGCAGGAGAATCTGAGCACCTATTTTGGCGCTACAGCCTTTCTGAAATGTGCGGAAGCGGACCCGTCCCTTATACTCCATTTAAGCCACAGCCAGCGGCAGCAGGCCCTGGGAAACCTTCTGCCCGTTTTGCAGGAAAAGTACGGCATCGTGCGCTCCGGCGTGCTGCCAAAGGCGGAGGGGGTATACAGCCGGGCATCCTTTGACGATACCTGCAACATGGTATATGAAAGGGAAGGCAACATCATGGCACTGGGGTATGACACCGCATCCCCCCTGTCCCTGAGCAGCCTTGTCATGGAGGAAGATTTTGCAGGCCAGGTAAACCGCTTCTGCAGGACTGCCCAAGAGAGGGGAGCAGAGGTCTTCATAAGCTTCAGCCCCATGAACGCAAGCAGCCTCCAGGGGGACAGGGACGAAGCGATGGCGGCATGCTTTGACCTGTTCTATACAAACCTTGACTGCATGGTCATCAGCAATCCGTATGACTACCTGATGGACAGCCGATGGTTTTACGACAGCAATTTCCATCTGAACACAGCGGGAGCCAGGGTGCGGACCTGGCATCTGGCCCTGGACCTGCTGGCCCAGCTGGGCTGCTATGAAGCACCTGAGATGGAACTGCCTGAAATGCCCTCTCCTGTCCGGAAAGAAGTTCAGGAGAGCGGGGATACGGAAGATGTGACTGTTGAGGAAACGGAGCATGGGGAAGGCTGCATCATCACCGGGCTGACAGAGCAGGGCAGGGGAAAGACGGTTCTGTATCTGCCCTCATCAAGTCATGGCAGGCCTGTGGTCTCGGTGCTGCCGGACAGTTTCCGCGGGGCGCATATGCTGGAAGAAATCCATATCCCCTCCAGCCTGGAAGCACTGCCGGAGGGCCTCTTTTCGGACTGCCCGGCCCTGCAGCGTCTGGTGCTGGAGCCAAGGGACATACCCCTGAATATCCCCTCCGGGAGCCTTGACGGACTTTCTTCGCTTAAGATCCTGGTGCCAGGGGAAGACTACAGCCGGTACCGGGACGGATACGGCTGCGGGGAGAATCCCTGGCAGAAGTACCTTGGCAGAATGGCTACGTACTGAGCATGTGAAAAACGCGCACAGCATTTGCCGTGCGCGTTTTTTCACATCTTCTTACCAGTCCTGCATAACCTGTTCAAGGTCGATGACGCACACCTGTGCGATACCCTGTTCGTTGGGGTTGGAGAAGAGGATCTGGCTGCCGGAGCGGTTGAAGGAGGGATGCAGATGGTCTGCACCGGTCTTGCAGGAGCCGGTGGAGGCAATGTACTTCTGCTTTCCGGTGGCCCGCTCCATCAGGACAACGCCTTCCTGCATGCGGACGCCCAGGTAGCTGATGCGGTCGGCGCACAGCCACTTCCGGTCGCGGCTGATACAGGGGTGGAGAAGCTGGGGGCTTCTGGCTTCCACGTCAAAGTGCCGTCCGTCCTTGTCCCCGATGATGATGCAGCCCTCATGGATCTCACCCCTGCTGCCGTCCACCACCCGGCCGGGATCCAGCTTCATCAGGGCCATTTCCTGACCGTCTGCGGACCAGACCTCATGGGTGATCCATTCATTGGGATGTTCCACATAGTAGGGCCTGACATAGCCTTCATCCACATCGCACATCCAGGTCCTCTGGAAGGCATCGCCCTCGGTCTCATGGATGTAGAAGATCAGGTTGTCGTCCGTGGGGCAGATCTGGGCATGGCCCAGACGGTAGTCGCTGCGGTAGACGACTTTTGCTTCCGTCTCGCCGGGATCCAGTACCACCAGCGCATAGATCTTGCTGGCCAGATGATAGCTGCAGGCAATGCGGCCGGACTTTGTGGCGGTCAAATGTCCGGTGACGGTGCCGCCGGCAGGCAGGTTGCCCCTTTTTGTCATCTCGCCGCTGTCAAGGTTCACCTCATAGACCTCGGTTTCGTTGCGGCAGACATAGGCCACATTGCGGAAGCGGTCCAGGGCAAAGCCGCGGCATGATGCGTCGGCAATGCGGGTCATTTCCCCGCTCTTCCAGTCGCAGCGGTAGGTGCCGCCGTTGTCAGACCCGGGCACCTGCTCTTTGTTGAAGAAGAAATATCTGTCATCGGTGGAGAAGTTTTCACTGGTGAAATACAGCTTGGCATTGCGCTCGGGTCCGTCAGCATAGCGGCGGATCATATAACCGGTGACCGGATCGCGGTATTCAGTCATAGTGATGTCCCTCCATTTTCATCTCAGACTGTGCTTACAGCGTGACGGTGGCGCCGCCGGGAATGCAGACGGGCTGTCCGTCGTTGACGGAGATCCAGCAGTCCTGGGCATTGGGATTGTGCACAAAGCTGTTGTCAGCGGCAAACTGCAGGCGGCGGAAGGCATCCATGGCCTCAATGAATTCCAGGTTGGTGCAGTACCACACGTCATCCCGGTTGCCCACCAGGGCGCAGAAACGCTCCATCAGGTCCCAGTTGCCGGCATCGTCAAACTCGTAGCTGTGGCCCCAGACATACATCAGGTACAGGTACTGCTTCTTGAACAGGGCATTGAAGGCCTCGCCGTTTTCCAGCAGGCGGTGGTTGTGGTGGCACGTGGCCTGCCAGCGCATGGGATCCTCCGGCAGGGCAAAACTGTCGGAAGAGCCCACCACCCGGGCATAGCGGATGCCGCAGGCGGGCAGGAGACGGGCAATGTCTTCCGACAGGGAGCCGTTGGGGTAGGCCAGGCCCTGCACAGGATAGCCTGTCAGCTTTTCCAGGGCCCTGCGGTCTTCCAGCACTTCCTCCGCCACCTCAGGCAGGGGACAGCGGGCGATGGTGGGATGGGTGACGGTGTGGCAGGCCACTTCATGTCCCTTGTAGAGGGTGGCGACTTCCTCAGGCTGGATGCGCCGGTCGTCCCTGTCAAACAGGCCGCTGTTGAGATTGAACGTGCCCCGGATGCCGTAGCGGTTGAAAATCTCCACCAGTCTGCGGTCGGCAATGCGGCCGTCGTCATAGCTCATGGTCAGGGCTTTGTGGAAGCCGCCGGGATAGCAGCAATAGACTTTATTCAATACAGAATGCCTCCTTCTCTGTCCTGGTACTTCAGGACGATCTTCCGGTTTTCTTCTGAAGACTGCAAAGAAACACGGAACAAAATATGACACGGGAATGTGATTTCACTCAGATTATAGACCAGAGCAGGAAAATAACAATGGGAAATACCTTCAAATCAGGTCCGGTACTTGTCAGAATCGACTGAATTTGAAGGAAGAGGAACGAAATGGCAGGGAAGCAGGTGCATAAAGATGTCTGAAACGATAAAAAAAGCTGGACAAAAATACATGTATTGTGCTAAGATAGGGACAACGTTATCCGGATTACCCGGGACTACAGAAGATATCGGCATCGTCCGGTCAAGTTCATGCGAATATTTTAACGATCCATCCGGAGGGGGACTGCGTTTTTATGGAAGTGAAACCGAAGGCAGGAAACGTGCAGAAAGCCAAGACAAAGAAGTCCTTCCTGCAGCGTATGCAGGGAAACTGGGACCTTCTTCTGTTCTGCCTGCCGGGAATTATCCTGACCATTGTCTATCATTACATTCCGATCTACGGTGTCCAGATTGCCTTCCGCAATTACAAGCCGAAGCTGGGCATCTGGGGAAGCCAGTGGGTGGGTCTGAAGAACTTTGAAAGGTTCTTCACCTCCGCCAATGCATGGACCACCATCAGCAATACCCTGGTGCTGAGCGTATACTCCCTGGTGGCATCCTTCCCGGTGGCCGTCATTCTGGCCCTGATGCTCAACACCCTGCGCTTTAAGCGCTACCGCAAGGTGATTCAGGCTGTCACCTACGCCCCGCACTTTATTTCCACCATCGTTATGTGCGGTATGCTGATCCTGTTCCTCTCCCCGCGTCTTGGCGTGGTGAACACCATCATCAAGTCCATGGGCATGGAGGCCATCAACTTCATGGGCAAGAGCTACATGTGGCGCCACATCTACGTGTGGAGCGGCATCTGGCAGTCCATGGGCTGGTCCAGCGTGATTTACTTCGCCGCCCTGGCAGGCGTCAGCCCGGAATACCACGAGGCAGCCATTGTGGACGGTGCCACGAAGTTCCAGCGGGTGCTGCATATCGACCTGCCTTTCCTGGCTCCCACCATGACCATGCTGCTGATTCTCAACTGCGGCAGCATCCTGTCCATCGGCTTTGAAAAGGCCTACGCCCTGCAGAATGACCTGAACATCGGTGTATCTGAAATCATCTCCACATACGTCTACAAAGTGGGTCTTATCAACCGTGACGTGTCTTTCTCCACAGCCATCGACCTGTTCAATTCCGTGGTCAACTCGATTCTGCTCGTTACGGTCAACGCCATCACAGCGCGTCTGTCCGAGAACAGTCTGTGGTAAGGGAGGCATGAGAGATGGAAAGAGCAACGCATCTGAAGCGGGCCCGTCAGGATGTGATTTATGATACCGTAATCTTTATCATCCTGACCATTATTCTGCTGATTGTGGCATATCCCCTGTATTTTGTTATCATTTCATCCTTCTCCGATCCTGTGGCTGTTGCCGGCGGCAAGGTGGTCTTTGTTCCCATCGGCTTCACCCTGGACGGATACAAGGAAGTGTTCAAGACCCAGACGGTGGTCAACGGTTTCCTGAATTCCCTGCTGTATACCGCCGTGGGCGTGGCCGTCAATCTGGGCGTCACCATTCCCACCGCCTACGCCCTGAGCCGCAAGGACTTTGTGCTGAACCGGCCCATCACCCTGTTTTATATCTTTACCATGTTCTTTGGCGGCGGCATGATGCCCACCTACCTGATCGTCCGTGACACACACCTGCTCAATACCATGTGGGCACTGATTCTGCCGGGCGCTCTGGGCGTATACAACATGATCGTGGCCCGCACCTTCTTCACCACCAACATCCCGGTGGAGCTGATGGAGGCTGCCAAGCTGGACGGCTGCGGCAATACCAGGTTCTTCCTCTATATTGTCCTGCCCCTTTCCGGCGCCATAACGGCCATTCTCTTCCTGTATTACGGCGTGGGCCACTGGAACAGCTATTTCAGCGCCCTGCTGTACATCACCGACCGCAAAAAGTTCCCCCTGCAGCTGGAGCTGCGCAACATTCTGCTGCAAAACTCGGTGAACATGTCAAGCCGGGTTCTGACGGAGGCTGAACTGAAGGAAAAGGAACGCCTGGAAGCCCTGAAGGAAATGATGAAGTATTCTCTGATCATCATCTCCTCCATCCCGGTTCTGGTGATCTATCCCTTCGTGCAGAAGCACTTCGTCAAGGGCGTCATGATCGGCTCCGTGAAGGGCTGATGCGTCCCGTATGTTTGCATGTTGCATCCCGGAAGAGGGATGTAAACATAAATAAAAGGAGGTACCCTTGTATGAAAAAGTTGGCTCTTGTGCTGGCTGCCCTGATGGTGTTCGCAAGCGTTCCCGCTATGGCGGACTTCAATGAGACCGGCCTGCCCATTACCAATGAAAAGACAACGTTCTCCCTGATGATTGACGACAGCGGTATGCCTGAAGACAAGCTGATCTATGACATTCTGGAAGAACAGACCAATGTGCATGTAGAGCTGAACCTGGCTCCCTATCAGCTGCAGCTGGAGCGTATGGGCATTGCTCTGAATGCCGGTGACTACAACGACGTCATCGCGGGCTGGCTCCTGGGCACCAAGGACGTTCTGGACCTGGGCATGAACCAGGGCGTGTTCCTCCCCCTGGAGGACCTGATCGCCAAGTATGCTCCCAACATCCAGGAAGTTCTGGAGATCCCCGGCGTGCGTGCTTCCATGACCCTGCCGGATGGCCACATCTACACCATCCCCTACGTGGTAAGCGAGCCTGAAGCCACCTTCAAGCCCTATATCAACCAGGTTTGGCTGGAGAGACTGGGTCTTGAAATGCCCAAGACCCCCGAAGACCTGAAGAACGTTCTGATTGCCTTCCGTGATCAGGATGCCAACGGCAACGGCGATCCCAGCGACGAGATCCCCTTCTCCGGCGACCCGAACAACCTGTCCCTTGGCATGCTGGCCGGCTGGTGGGGCGTTGACGCCAACTCCGGCAACAGCGACTATCCCTACTTCGCTCTGGTGGACGGCAAGATTCAGTTCAATGCCAACAAGCCCGAGTACAAGCAGTTCATCGAATTCTTTGCCGACCTGTATGCCGAAGGCCTGATCGATCCTGAGATCTTCACCCAGGACCTGGAGACCTGGAAGGCCAAGGGCCGTCAGGACCTGTACGGCGTTTCCATCGCCTATGGCCCCGGCGACTATTATGACAACTATCAGAAGGAAACCCCCGAGTACGAGAAGTACGGCGAGAATGCCTTCACCGCCCTGCCTGTGCTGGCCGGCTGCGAGCATCCCATCTATCACCGCAACTCCTACGGCGTGACCCTGTTCCGGACCCAGGCTGCTCTGACCGACAAGTGCGACGAAGAGAAGGCCGCCATCATCATCCGCTGGTTTGACAACCTCTTCACCAACGACAACTCCCGTCAGTCCTCCTCCGGACCTCTGGGCATCTGCATCGAGAAGCTGGGCGAAGGCCTCTATCGTGAGCTGGACAAGAGCGACTGGGACGACGCCAAGAACGAAAAGTACGGCTGGGGCAACATCTTCACCCAGTCCATGCCGCGTTACTATCACAATGACGTGGTGCTGGGCTTCGGCAAGACCGAACCCGAAAAGAGCTTCATGGACATCTGTGACGAGCTCTATGCTCCCTACCTCAACGAGCACTTCCCGGCAGTGTGGGCTACCAGCGAAGAAGACGTGAACCGTGCTTCCATCCTGGCCACCGACATCAATGCCTATGTGAAGTCCAAGATCGCACAGTGGGTCTCCGGCGAAGCTGACGTCAACGCCGAATGGGACGAGTACTGCGCACAGCTTGAACGGTATGGTCTGGAAGAACTCACCGAGATCCATCGCCGCGCTCTGGGCGAGGTCGAGTGATCGGACCCTTACCTGACACGTTTTAAGTAAGACATGGGGAAGCGGTGCATCCTGCACCGCTTCCCTTTAAAAAACCTCCCGGGAATTGTGTCCGGGCAGCAAGTGTGATACCATGCCGGGGAAACCAACAGAAAGAAAGTGTTTTGGAAATGGAAAGAGACCAGGTTATTGTCAGGACAAGCCTTGTGGGCATCGGGGTCAATGTGCTTCTGGCGGCCACAAAGGCCGGCATGGGACTGCTTGCCAACTCCATTGCCATGGTGCTGGATGCGGTCAATAACCTGTCGGATGCACTGTCCTCCATTATCACCATTGTGGGCGCGAAGCTGTCTGCAAAGCTGCCGGACAGGAAGCACCCCATGGGTTACGGCAGGATTGAATACATCAGTGCTCTTATGGTGGCTGCCCTGGTGCTGTATGCAGGTATTACCAGCGCGGTGGAGTCCGTGAAGAAGATCATCTCGCCGGAGCCGGCGGAGTATTCTGTGCTGACCCTGGTGCTGCTGGTGGTGGCTGTGGCGGCGAAAATCCTGCTGGGCAGGTATGTGAAGAAAAAAGGGGAGGAAGTGCATTCCGGCGCCCTGGAGGCTTCCGGTGCCGATGCGCTTTCAGACGCCATCCTCTCATCCTCCGTGCTTGCCTGTGCCGTGGTGTTCCTGCTGACCGGCTGGTCCCTGGAAGCGTATGTAGGCCTGGTGATCTCCGGGTTTATCATCAAATCCGGTGTTGAGATGATGATGGAAACCCTGGATGACATCCTGGGTCAGAGGCCGGATGCGGAATTCACAAAGAAGATCCGGGAACTGATTGTGCAGGAAGATAAGGTGCGGGGCGCCTATGACCTGATTCTCAACAATTACGGTCCCAACAAAAACCTGGGTTCCGTTCACATCGAAGTGCCCGACACCATGACGGTGGAAGAACTGGATCCCCTGATCCGCCGGATCCAGGCCAGGGTTCTGCGGGAGAGCGGCGTGATCATGACGGGTATCGGGGTGTACGCGTACAACACAAAGGACGATGAAGCGGCCCATATCCGCAACCGTGTCATGGAAACCGTGCTTAACCATGACTGGGCTCTGCAGGTGCATGGCTTTTATGTGGATGTGGAAAAGAAAACCATGCGCTTTGACGTGGTGATGAGCTTTGAAATGGACCCCAAGGAAGGACTCCGGCAGATCCACGAGGAGGTCCGTGCCCTGTACCCGGACTACAGGGCTGTTGTGTCACCGGATGTGGACGTTGCGGACTGACAGATGGTATACTGCAATACACAGGTGTCTGTAACAGGCAGGGTTTCATCCTGCAGGTCGGACAGGTCTGAATCATGATCTCCATGCACAAAAAAACATGAAAGGAATGAGGACATATGCAGCGGTATCTTGCCATAGACATCGGCGCTTCCTCCGGAAGGCACATTGTGGGCTGGATGGAGAACGGAGAGCTGAAAACGGAAGAAGTCTTCCGTTTTCCCAATGGCGTTTCAGAAAAGGACGGCCATCTGGTCTGGGATATGGAAGCCCTGCTCAGGTACGTAAAGGAAGGAATCAGCAAGGCCAGGGAGCGTTTTGATGATCTGGTGAGCCTCTCTGTGGACACCTGGGGCGTGGACTATGTGCTGCTCAAAGGAGACGAGGAAGTCTGGCCCTGCTATGCCTACCGGGACAGCCGGACGGAAAAAGTCATCCCCCATGTCCATGAAAAGGTTCCTTTTGAGACACTGTATGCCCATACGGGGATCCAGTTCCAGCCCTTCAACACGGTCTATCAGCTCTGTGCGGACCTGGAGGCGGGACGTCTTGAGGGTGTCACGGATTTCCTGATGGTGCCCTGCTACCTGATGTACAAACTGTGCGGGGTCAAGGCACATGAGTACACCAATGCCACCACCGGCGGGCTTGTCAGTGCAAAGACCGGGGAATATGACCAGGAACTCATAAAGGGCCTGGGCCTGCCCCTGAATCTTTTCCCGAAACTCAGTCAGCCGGGGACGGTGCTGGGCGAATATGAAGGGCTCAAAGTGGTTCTGTGTGCCACCCATGACACCGGCTCCGCCGTGGAAGGCATTCCCATGGAAGGCAATCAGCCGTATATTTCCTCCGGCACATGGTCCCTGTTTGGCGTCAAGACCGACAAAGCCCTGACAGACGATGCCAGCCGGGAGGCCAATTACAGCAACGAAGGCGGCGTGGGTTACAACCGCTATCAGAAGAACATCATGGGCATGTGGCTGGTAAACCGCCTGCGGGATGAGCTGTGCCCGGGCAAGCCCTTCGGGGAAATCGTGGCAGAGGCCCAGGAAAAGCATTTCGATGAACTGGTGGATGCGGACGATCCCATCTTCCTGGCACCGGCCAGCATGAAGGAAGCCTTTGACAGCCTGCTGCCCCATCCGCCAAAGTGCCCCATGGGCTATTTCCGCTGTGCCTACCGGTCCCTTGCCCAGAGCTATAAAAAGGCCCTGGAGGACCTGGAAAAGAATACCGGAAAGACCTATGACCGGGTCTACATCGTGGGCGGCGGCGCAAAGAACACGTACCTGAACGCCCTGACAGAGGAAGCCACCGGCAAAAAGGTGGTGGCGCTGCCCATAGAGGCCACGGCCGTGGGCAATCTGCTGATCCAGATGAAGGCGTCCCTTTGACGACAGAGGATCGACAGCTTACGATATGCGGCGGGACAGACACGCCGGTTTATGTTATACTTTTCATCATGAAAACCAGAAAGGGGCATGCCTTATGAGCACCATTCTTGATCTTGACATTATGCAACGCTACATCCGTATGTGCAACGACGGCTGGCTGCAGGGCTGGCACGAGCGCAACGGCGGCAACCTGACCTACCGCCTGAAGAAGGAAGAGGTAGAGGCCATGCGTCCTTTCTTTGACGCACAGCCCCGCCCCTGGACGCCCATGGGCGTAACCGGCACCAATCTGGCCGGCGAGTATTTCATCTCCACCGGCAGCGGAAAGTACTTCCGCAACGTGATCCTGGATCCCGCTGACAGCCTGGCCGTGGTGGAAATCAACGACAAGGGCGACAGCTACCGCGTGGTCTGGGGCCTGGTCAACGGCGGCCGTCCCACCAGCGAGTTCCCGACACATTTCATGAACCATTCCGTCCGCGTGGCTGCCACCGATGGTGCTACCCGGGTGATCTATCATGCACATCCCGCCAACGTCATCGCCATGACCTATGTCCTGCCCCTGACGGACCGCGATTTCTCCAGGGCTCTGTGGAAGAGCGCCACCGAATGCCCCGTGGTGTTCCCCGGCGGCGTGGGCGTGGTGCCGTGGATGGTGCCCGGCGGAGCCGATATCGCGATGGCCACCTGCGAAAAGATGAAGGAATTCGAAGCTGCCGTATGGGCACAGCATGGCCTGTTTGTCTCCGGCCCGGATTTTGACATCACCTTCGGTCTCATGCATACCATTGAGAAGTCCGCCCAGATCTGGGTGCTGCAGAAGTCCACCGGACTGCCGGAGCTCCAGACCATCACCGATGATGCCCTGCGGGCCATCGCCAGGGACTTTGGCGTAACCATCAGGGAAGATTTCCTGGACTGATGCGGAAGACCTGAGCAAACCGGAAAACCGATCATCCTGAAGGTCCGTAAAACTCTTTCAGGTTTCAATCGCTGAAAAAGTAATGACGGAAAGGCAAGCGGCGTGACATTTGTCACGCCGTTTGCTTTTCCGTCCGTTCATAAACAGTCCTGGCGGCGCTCACGGTACAGGGATTCCGGACTGGCAGCAGTTCGCTGACTGTCTCAGGCGCGGCCATGTAAAAATGCCTGATCCGGACGATCAGGCATGATGGTGCTGAGATTCTGTTTTGTTTACAGCCCCCGGCAGAAGCCGGGGGCCGTTGTGTACATAACATATCCGTTTTTCCGGAAAACCGTCAGAAAGCTTATTTGGAAGGAATCATGGAGAGGGCACCGTAGAGGATGGAATCGTCACCCAGAGCGGCTGCCTTGAGCTGTACAGTGGTGCGGATGCTGGGCATGCAGTACTTGTCAACTTCTGCCGTGATCTTGTCCAGGAAGACATCCCCCAGGGCTTCCATGACACCGCCGCCGTAGACCACCATGTCAGGACTGAAGGTATTGATCATGTTGCCGGTGGCGATGGCCAGATAGTGACAGGAGCGGTCCACGGCTTCCATGGCCACCGTGTCGCCTTCTGCCAGGGCCTTCTTGAGGGCGCGGCTCTTAAAGACACCGTTTTCAATGGAATCTGCCAGCATGGTTTTGCGGCCGCGGGCGGCCTGCTGCAGGATGTAGGAGGACATGCCCTTCTTGGCGGAGAAGATTTCCAGACATCCACGCTGTCCGCAGTTGCACAGGGGGCCTTCCGGTTCCAGCACCATGTGGCCGTATTCCGCGGCTTTAAAGCCGGTGCCGGTGAACAGCTTTCCATTGAGAATCAGGCCGCCGCCCATGCCGGTGCCGATGAAAAAGCCCACCACATTGTCGCATCCCTTGGCGGCACCGTAGGCGTGCTCGCCCAGGACGCCCACATTGACGTCATTGCCGATGTAGAAGGATACGCCGAATTTCTTTTCAATGGGGGTGCGGATGTCATAATCGCGCCAGGGCAGGTTCGGGGAGAAGAGGACAATGCCCGTGTCCTGGTTGATGACACCGGGTGCACCGGCAGAAATGGCGCGGATCTGGTTCTTTTTGATGCCGGATTCCTCGAGCATCTCATCCACCACGCTGATGATGACCTGTTCCACATTGTCCGTGTCATCCCCGCCGGATTTGGTCTTTTTCTTGAGACGGTAGATGATGTTCTTTTTTTCGTCAAAGATGGCGCCCAGGGTTTTGGTGCCGCCTATGTCAAGACAGATGTTATACATTTCAGCCATAACGGAAACCTCCAGAACAAAGTATGAAAGTATGATATGTACATGCTCCGGGGCAGGGCTGTATTCCGTTTATACCGCTCCGGAGGTACCATAAAAAACCTCCCAAAGGGAGGCTTTCCGATTACTCGACTTTGGTAAAGGCGTCTTTGCCAAGACCGCAGGTGGGGCATACCCAGTCCTCGGGTACATCTTCCCAGGCAGTGCCGGGAGCGATACCGCTGTCCGGATCTCCCTCAGCAGGGTCATACACATAGCCGCACGGGCATTCGTACTTATCCATAAGAGCGTCTCCTTTCCTGAATTAATGGGTTTCATATGGGTTATAGATGGGTTTTAAATGGGTATACCAGAATCCCCTGCAGCTATTCTAGCAGAGCAGGCAGAAAAACGCAAACACGCAGGAAAAATGGAGTATATGCAGTCGCTTCAGGATCCGGCAGAAACCCGGTTCCTTTCCGCCTACAGGCCCATCTTGGTCAGAATGCCCTCCACCGTGACGCCGGGATGGGTGACGTAGAGGCGGACAATCTGTTCCACCAGGTCATCTTCCATATGCAGACGCCGGGCTGTTTCTGAGACGCTCCGGCCTTTTTGGGTTTCCTGGACCACCTGGGTGACCTGAACGTAAATGTTCTGGGCCGGCGCACTTTCCTGTGCCTGCTGAATATCCACGCGGCGGATTTCAAAATGCCTGCCCGATACGGTAAGCAGGGCCAGGGTGGCAGGCAGATAAAGGCGCCTTGGGCCGCAGGAACCCGGGTTCAGAAACGTGGTTTCTCCGCTTTTTGCTTCGCTGTAGCGGTGGGTATGGCCGGTAATGGCCAGATCTGCCCCTGCCGTCTCCGGCAGGTCCTTCTTTTTATGGGCCATGACGATGTGCACCCCCTCCAGGTCCAGGGAAAGGGAGAGGGGCAGCGTGCCCCAGGCATCCGCATTCCCCCTGACGCCGTGGACCGGGGCGATGGAGGAGAGCTTCCGGTATACAGCCTCTGAGGCAAAATCGCCGGCATGGAGGATGCAGTCACAGCCGGAAAGCATGTCCAGGACTTCCTGGCGGAGAAGATCATGGGTATCCGAAAGAACAGCTGCTTTCATTGTTATACCTCGCTAAACAGTGCATGGGCATTCAGGGCAGGATCTGCTCCGGCTTCCACATGAGGAAGTCGCCGGACACCAGGCTGTAGAAAATGCCCCTGTGTTCCCCCTGCAGGCTGTCGTGAAAACGGGTTTCCCCATGGCAGTGGGCGTAGATGACCTGAGAGGCACCGTATTCCTCAGCCATGCGGGTGAATACGCTCTCCTTCTCCAGAATGCTGGTGGGAGGATAGTGCAGGAAGACAAGGAACTTCTTCAGGCCCGCCGCCTTTGCGGATTCAAAGGAGATGCGCAGGCGCTGGGCTTCCCGCTGCACAAGCTTCTCCGCGTGCGCCTCCGCCTCCCTGTCCCAGCCTGCTATCTGCCCGCGGCGGTTGAGAAAGAAAGGTCCCTCAAAGGTAAAGCCCTTGGTGCCCACCAGTGCATAGTCCCCGTATGTACAGTGGTTGTTCTGAAGAAAGGTGAGCCTGCCGGCATAGCGGGCATTGAGACTGTCGGTTTTTCCTGCATCCCAGAACATGTCATGGTTGCCCCGCAGCAGGATTTTCCTCCCGGGGAGTTTTTCGATGAAGGCAAGATCAGGTTCTGCCTCCTGAAGGTTTTTGCCCCAGCTGTGGTCTCCCAGGAGTACCAGGGTATCCTCGGGCCGGATGTTCCGGCATGCTTTCAGAAAGCGTTCCTCATGATCCCGCCATCTCCTGTCGGTGAGCTGGTTCCGGGCCCTGAGCTGAGAGCCAAAGTGCAGGTGCAGGTCACCTATGGCGTAAAGCATTTGTGAGCCTCTTTTCCATAGCCGGCAGGCTAGTGTGAAATGTAATTTTCCGTCAGCCGGCCTTCTGTTTCAGCAGTTCCTGTACGCTGCGGCGGATCATCTGCTTGTAGCTTTCCATGTTAAAGGTGTCTATGGTGTGACCGGGGCAGAGATAGATGATTCTTCCGCGGCCTTCTGTCCTTTCCCAGCCTGCCAGGTATGTTTCACCCCGGTAGGTATAGTGCAGCAGGGGACGGTTGTCAGAGGCAAGGTGATCAAACTGATAGGGTTCCTCCGAAATGGTAAAGGCAGGAATGCCGGAAAGGAAAGTGTCCTCCTCAGGGAAGAAGTCAATGGGCTCCTGAGTGGGGTGGTGGGAGAAACGGCCGCCCAGGACGCGCAGCAGACCCTGGTCGAGAGACAGGGAAATGCCGTTGTGGAGGGCCAGCAGGCTGCCGCCTTCCTGGACAAAGCGCAGAACAGCATCTGCGCAGGCTTCCGGGATGGCATGGTCAAACTGGTCCAGGTAGGAGATGAGCAGGGGACAGCTGCCGCCGGGGAGCTTCAGCAGGTCTTCCGGGTTGTCCGTGGGACAGACCGTGCCAAGATCGGCCAGCAGGGAAGTCAGAAGCGCGTCAACCCCCTTCAGGGGATGATAGGGCGGCTGAATATAGGTGCCAAAGAGAAGAATCTGTGACATCAGTAAGGCAGCTCCTTTCCGGAATGGTCAATAAACAGGGGACGGTCCCGTACCGGCAGGTCCGTGTCCAGTACAGTATGCAGAATATTGGAAGCGGACTTCTCAGGCGTCAGGGATGCGGTGGTGTCCAGATACCCCCGCATAAAGGTGGCCACATGGCCCGGGTGCATCTGAATCACCCGGCCGCCCAGGGGACGGAGGGTATTGTGAATCAGGGCGCCCTGCATGTTGTTGGCTGCCTTGGACATGCAGTAGCCAAACCAGCCTGTGCGCCAGCAGTCCTGAATGCTTCCGGCTTCGGAAGAAATGTTGAGGACAGTTTTCATTGTGCCAGACCGGATCAGGTCCATAAGCGCCGCTGTCAGACGCAGGGTGCCGATGGCGTTGACGGAAATGACCTGCTCCATGAGGGCATAATTCAGTCTGCCGTCCGGACCGTCTTCCATGTCTCCGAGAATGCCTGCACAGTTGATGAGCAGGTCCAGGGAGGAAAGCTGACCGGCCAGGGATTCTTTCAGGTGCTGCACACTTTCATCGCTGGAAATATCCAGCTCATGGACTGAAATGAGGTCGGGAAAACGGGCAGAGAGTTCATCGATCTGGTGCTCTGCGGGGGAAAGCCTGCAGGCAAAGACCCGCCAGCCCCTCCCGGCCAGGTTCTCAGCCAGGGCAGGTCCAAGGCCATGGTCACAGCCTGTGACAAGTGCTGTAAACAATTGCATCTTCCTTTCTGTGTCCGGATCATATGGGAGCGTATAGGATGGTATTGAATCTTGCTGTGAAACTTGCCGGCTCATATTGGAAGCGAGTATATCCTGAATTTCCGTCTTTGTCCATATGCAAACCTTGACAGTTGTCAGGGAATACCGTATACTCTTGCCGTTCCAATAAGTGAACCCTTTTTAAGGAGGAAAACGTTTTTATGGAGATCACAAAGCAGACAACCATGGGCGAAATGCTCATGTATGACATGGGGATTGCCTATGTGCTGATGCAGTGCGGCATGCATTGCGTAGGCTGCCCTTCTTCCTACGGTGAGTCCCTGGAAATGGCATGCATGGTACATGGCCTTGATGTGGATCAGGTGCTTGCAAGCATTCAGGAATATCTGGCTGAGAAGGAAGCAGAAGCCGAACCTGCTGAAGCTGCAGCAAAGTAAGGATAAGACAAAGGAGACGACACAGGCCGTCTCCTTTGTTTTTTAGTGCAGAATACCGGAAAGCAATGGAACATGCTGTCAGGTAAACAGGTCATCCAGTATGATTGTGTCTGAAAAAATGCCACTGTATTCATTGTATGTCAAACCGAAAGTGGTAATCAGAATGCTTTGCATGGTCTTCCGGCGGGGAAGTGATTCCCGCAGAAGTTCCTGGCGGTTAAGCAGAAGCTGATAGTATTCTTTATCAACTGTAAAGTTCCCAGTTCTGAATTTGATTTCACAGTCATTGTGATACATGTCAATAAACCGGATCGAATGTCTGTCTGAATAAGGCAGCTGATCCTGTGGATGACACAAAACGAAGAAACCCTCTGCACATGATATGCTGCAGAGGGTTTCCGGTTTTATGTGCCTTTTCAGTTTTCTGCAATGTGTCTGGCTACGGCAATGCCGGTGGCGCTGGCCTGCATAAGGCCGCGGGTGATGCCGGCTCCGTCGCCTATGGCGTACAGTCCCTTCATGGCTGTCATGAAGTTGGAATCCACCAGAATCTTGCTGGAATAGAATTTGACCTCCACCCCATACAGAAGGGTGTTGCGGCTGTAGAGTCCAGGGGCGATATGGTCAAAAGCCCGCAGAGCTTCCACAATGCTGGTCAGGTGCCGCTCGGGCAGAACAAAGGAGAGGTCTCCCGGCACAGCGGTGGTCAGTGTGGGGATGGTGGTGGATTTGGCAAGGCGTTCTTTGGTGGTGCGCCGGCCCTTGAGGAGATCGCCAAGGCGCTGCACCATGATGGGGCCGCCCGTGAGCATGTTGGCAAGTCTGGCGATATACTGGCCGTATTCAATGGGCTGATTGAAGGGCTCCGTGAAGTGGGTGGAAACCAGCATGGCAAAGTTGGTATTCTGGGTGCGCAGGGAGGCATCCTCATAGCTGTGGCCGTTTACCACCGCCAGGCCGGACTCATAGTGTTCCTCGGACACCACGCCGCCGGGGTTCATGCAGAAGGTGCGGACCTTGTTCTCATAGGTATCGGAGTAATAGATCAGCTTGGCCTCGTACAGGTGACGGGTCAGGTGGTCCATGATGGCGTTGGGTACCTCCACCCTGACGCCGATATCCACTTCATTGTTCTGGGTACGCAGCTTCAGGCGGGAAGCCTGCTGGGAGAGCCATTCGGCACCGCCGCGGCCGGGCGCCGCGATGACGTTGTCTGCGTATACTTCAAAAGGTTCCTTCCCCTGGGGCTTGAGCCGGACGCCCTTGACGGTATCCCCCTCCACCAGCAGGTCTGTGGCGGTGGTGAGCTCCAGGAAGGTGGTATTGGTCTGCTGTGTCAGGTAGTCATGCATGCCGCCCAGGACCCGGGCGGAGTTTTCCGTGCCCAGGTGCCGGACAGGGCAGGGGACCAGGCGGATCCCGTGCCGGCTGGCATCATAGGCGATCTCATCCACTTTCCTGTCGTCAAGGCCATGCACCTGGGCGGGTGCGCCAAAACGCAGGTAGATTTCGTCTGCATGGTGGATAAGCTCCTGGGCTCGGGTGTGGCTCATGTATTCATTGATGTGCCCGCCCACCTCATCGGAGAGGGAGAGCTTGCCGTCGGAAAAGGCACCGGCACCGGCCCAGCCATGGACAATGCCGCAGGGCTGGCAGTGTACACAGTGTCCCAGGGTTCTGGCGGGACAGGAACGGCTGGAGATGGCCCGGCCCGTATCCACGATCAGGATGCGGCTCTCCGGGCGCAGGGAGGTCAGTTCAAGGGCAGTAAAGATTCCCGCAGGGCCTGCCCCGATGATAATGGCATCATATTTGTTAGACATATTTTCCTCGTTTTCTGTCAGGGAGCTGTGCACTGTTTCATCATTTATGGTATGGGATCCTGGCTGACGGTCATCAGCTGCAGGGGACGGATGATCTCCAGGAGCAGATTATCTGCCCGGCGGGGGATCACAACGGCATAGATGCCGTAACCTGTCTGCATATGGATGCGCACCGTATCCTGGTCCTCCATGCGCACGGAGTTCCAGCCGGCCAGGAGAGGGGAAGACAGGGATGCGATATGGTATCTGCCCCTGCCCAGCAGTTCAAGGGCCCGGGCAGGATAGATGCTTATGACATCCACCGGATATTCCCCGTAGAGATAGTGAAGGGTAAGGACACGGCCAAACCCGTTTTCAAAGGCATGATCCCGGCTTTCGCCGCCCTCAGGCGTAAGAACGGTTTCCCCTCCGGCAGCCAGCACGGGCACCGGAAAGGCGGAGATCATCTCCCGGAGGGATGTATCCTGAAGGTATATGGCCGGGGATGGGCTGAGCAGGGCCTGGGGTTCCTGCTGTTCTTCCCCGGAAGGGTTCAGAAGGATCACCAGCAGATAGGCAATCACCAGGAAAAACAGAAGGAGAAGGGCTCTGCCAAGCTTCCCCAAAACGGTTCGGAACATCGGCACGCCGCCCTTCTCCATATGATCTATGGTTCTTAAGCTTTCATCTGTGGCATCAGAACTCGCAGTTCAGCGGCGTCCTGGCGTAGGGGATGACGTCACGGATGTTGTCAACCCCGGTAAGGTAAATCAGCAGGCGTTCAAAGCCCATGCCGAAGCCGGCGTGGGTGCAGCCGCCGAAACGGCGCAGGTTCAGGTACCAGTACATGGCATCTTTGGAGATGTTCAGCTCATCCATGCGCTGTGCAAGACGGTCATAGCGGTCTTCACGCTGGGAGCCGCCCATGAGCTCGCCGGAGCCGGGCACCAGCAGGTCAACAGCGGCCACGGTCTTGTTGTCATCGTTCTGGTACATATAGAAAGCTTTGATTTCCTTGGGCCAGTTGTAGATGAAGACGGGGGAGTGGAAATATTCTTCCGTCAGGTACTTCTCGTGTTCCTTGGCGGTGTCCTCGCCATATTTGGGCTCGAACTGGAAGCGGTCCTTCACCTCACGGAGGATGGTGATGGCCTCCTCGTGGGTGATGCGGGCGCACTTGCTGGAGGCAAGGCCGCGCAGCTTTTCAAGCAGACCGCCGCCGGAGAACTTGTCCAGGAATTCCAGCTCGTCCGGGCACTTGTCCAGCACGGTCTGGACAATGAACTTCAGGAACTCTTCCTCAATGTCCATGAGCTGGTCAAGGTCGCAGAAGGCGATCTCAGGCTCGATCATCCAGAATTCCGCAGCGTGGGTCTTGGTGTTGCTGTTCTCCGCCCGGAAGGTGGGTCCGAAGGTGTAGATCCTGGAGAAGGCCATGGCAAAGGTTTCACCCTCCAGCTGACCGGTGACGGCCAGGGAAGTGGGCTTGCCGAAGAAATCCTGCTCGGGATTCTCCGCCCGCTTGTCCGGGGGCAGGGTGGTAACCGTAAAGGTGTTGCCGGCGCCCTCTGCGTCATTGCTGGTGATGAGGGGCGTGTGGACATACACATAGCCTCTGTCCTGGAAATAGGTGTGGATGGCCATGGCCGCCACGGAACGGATGCGGAACACGGCCTGGAACAGGCGGGTCCTGGGACGCAGATAGGCGATCTCCCGCAGGAATTCCACAGAGTGGCGCTTGGGCTGCAGCGGATAGTCCTCAGGGCAGTCGCCTTCAAGGACGATGCTCTTAGCCTGGACCTCAGGGGTGGTGGGATCCTTATAGGAAGGAACCACGGTTCCCCTCACCGTGATGGCCGCACCCACGTGCAGCGCGCTGACAGCCGCAAAATCCTGGATGTTCTCATCGTAGACAACCTGCGGATTCTTAAAGCAGGTGCCATCAAAAAAATCGATGAAGCCGATATTCTTCTGCCGGCGATGGTTGCGGATCCATCCCTGTAGACAGATTTCCTTCCCCTGCAGCGTATCCAGACGTTCCTTAAGCTCCCTGGTTGTCAGGACTTCCATGGCAAATGCCTCCTGTTATCTATAAATCAATTCAATACATGCCGAAGCAAGCGGTATCTTAGCACACATGAACAGACATAGCAAGGATTGACGCGGCAGTGCCTGCATGCTACGATTGCGCCGGATTGGAGGAGGGGGAAGATGGCGGCGGTAAAGATGACCGAGGGAAGCATCCCCGGAAGACTGCTGGGCTATGCCTGGCCCCTGGTGGCCAGCAATCTGTTCCAGCTGACCTACAACGCGGTGGATTCCGTGGTGGTGGGCCAGGCCGTGGGCAAGGAGGCCCTGGCAGCCGTGGGAACGTCTGCTCCGGTGACCAACCTGCTGGTGCTGGGCATATCCGGCCTGTGCGTGGGTGCCGGGGTCATCATGAGCGAACTGTTCGGGAAGGGCAATGAGAAAATGCTCCGCAGGGAGCTGGCCACCACCATGGTTTCCGGCGTGGTGCTCTCCGTGGTGCTCATGGTTCTGGGCATGGCTTTTGCGCCCCTGATTCTCAGACTCCTCATGGTGCCGGACAGCGTTTTGCCGGTGTCGGCGGCATACCTGCGCATCATCTTTGCAGGGGTTCCCTTTACCTTTCTGTATAATGCCATGTCCTACGCCCTGCGCAGTGTGGGGGATGCCAGGACGCCCCTGATGTTTCTGGTTTTCTCCTCCATCTTAAACGGCGTCCTGGATGTAGTGCTGGTATGGGGCCTGAAACTTGGGGTGCAGGCTTCCGCGGCGGCCACGGTGATTTCCCAGCTGCTCTCCGCCCTGCTGTGCATCCTCTATGTCAGGGTCCGCTTCCCCCTGCTGAGAATCCGCAGGGACGAGTGGAAGATGGACAGGGAACTGCTCAGGCGCACCTGGCAGTACGGCGGTGTCACGGCCCTGCAGCAGAGCTGCCAGCCCATCGGGAAACTGCTGATCCAGGGTGCGGTGAACAGCCTGGGTGTGGATGCCATGGCCTGCTTCAGCGCTGTGGGCCGCATGGATGACTATGCCTGCATGCCTGCCCAGACCATTTCCAGTGCCATCACCACCTTCATGGCCCAGAACCGGGGCGCCGGAAAGACGGAGCGGGTCCGGGCGGGCTTCCTCACGGGCATGAAGCTGGAGGCTGCATACGGCATCCTCATCGGTCTTGTGACCTTCTTTGTGCGCTTCCCGGTGATGGGCCTGTTCGTGGACGCGGCCCAGACCGCCGTGATCCGGGAAGGCGCCGCCTACCTGATGTGGATGTCCCTGTTCTATTTCCTGCCCTCCATGACCAACGGTGTGCAGGGGTATTTCCGGGGCATGGGCAGGATGCGCATGACGCTGTGGGGCACCATTACCCAGATTTCCTTCAGGGTACTGTTTGTTTACCTGCTCACGCCCTCCATGGGGATTCCCGGCGTGGCCTTTGCCTCAGCCCTGGGATGGGTGTGCATGCTTATGCTGGAAGTCCCCTTTGTGGTACGGGGACTCCGGGAAAAGCGTCTGTAGGAAGGAGGCAGGGTGGATATGCTTAAGCTGGTTTCCCATCAGATGGTCCTTCATGAACCTATGACATACGACCATCACGCTTCCACGGTGCTGCCCCTTAAGGACCGGGTCCTGGTGGCCTGGTTCGGCGGAAGCCGGGAGGGGCGGGATGACGTTTCCATATGGCTGGCGGCAAAGGATGAAAAGGGATTTTCCGGCGCCCGGTGCATTGCCGGCGGCATGGAGCCCCACTGGAATCCGGTGCTGTTTGAAACCAGGGATCACAGGGTGCTTCTGTTCTACAAGCGGGGCACCCGGATTCCGGAGTGGCGGACCTATGTTTCAGAGTCCCGGGACCAGGGAAAAACCTGGTCAGAACCCGGGGAACTGGTGAAAGGGGATACAAGCGGCGGCCGGGGACCGGTGCGCAGCAAGCCCATTTACCTGAAATCCGGGCGCATCGTGGCGCCGGGATCCCTGGAGAAGGGCCTGTGGCGCTGCCGGATGGATCTGTCGGATGACGACGGAAAGACCTGGCATGTGAGCAGCCTCATTGAGGCAGAGGGCACCGGCTGGATGGATGAGGGGATCCGCCTCTGGCAGGACAGGGCCCGGGAAGCCTGGGAACATGGACTTCCCTTTGATGCCTCCGCTGTTCCGCCGGAATATGCCCATGGGCACGGCGTGATCCAGCCCTCCCTCTGGGAAGATGAGGACGGGGTTCATGCCCTGCTGCGAAGCGGCGAGGGAAGGATCTACCGGACGGATTCCCTGGATGGCGGGGAAAACTGGTGCGAAGCTTTTCCCATACAGGTTCCAAACAACAACAGCGGCATTGACGCAACACGACTGCCGGGCGGTGAAATCCTGCTGGCGTGCAATCCTGTGGCCGGCAATTTCGGTGCCCGCACGCCCCTGTCCCTCATGCTGAGCCGGGACGGAGGGAAAACATTTGAGAAACTTTTTGATCTGGAAGCCGGCCCCGGGGAGTTCTCCTACCCGGCCCTGGTTTCCCGGGGCAGCCGGGTGTGGCTGACATATACATACAAGAGGGAGAACATCGCTTTCTGGGAATTTGAGTGGATCTGAGAGGCAGAGCATGGGCAGAATCAGCATAAACGGCTATCTTGACAGGGCACTTACCACGGAACAGTTCACGTATAAGGAACTGCGGGGCATGTATCTCTCCCTGATTCTGGATACCTTCTTTATCTTCTTTATCGGCATGGTCAGCACGGCTCTGATTTCCTCAGTGGGTGAAGCCGCCATTGCTGCCGTGTCCATGGTCAGTACGGTCAACGGCCTGGTGAGCCTGGTGTTTTCCTCCATGGCCACCGGCGGTGCCATTGTGGTGGCGCGGGCCAAGGGCCGGGGGGACCGGCAGGATATCCGGCGTGCCATAGGGGAAGTGACGGGCATCTGCGGCGCGGTGGCCCTGGTGCTCTCCACGCTGCTGTTCCTGTTTTCGGAACCCCTGGTCAACGCCCTGTATCCTTCCGTGGAACCCCTTCTCGTGACCTATGCGGTGGATTACATGCGCATGATGGCCATCTCCTTTATTCCCTTTGCCATTTTCAACGCCGTCTTCAATATCTTAAGGAACCTGGGCAATACCCGGCAGAGCCTGGTGCTGACCATTGTCATCAATGTGGTGCACCTGGGCCTGAGTGTGCTGTTCATCAATGTGCTTCATATGGGCGTGGCAGGAAGCGGCCTTTCCTATATCGTGGCCAGGGTGATCGGCATGGTGGTGGCACTGCTCATGGTGCTCGTCTTCTATAACGAATACGGCGTCAGAATCCATCACTTTTTCCACTTCCAGGCCTCCACCACCCGGGAGATTGTGTCCCTGGGCATGCCTCTGGCCCTGGAGTCCCTGCTCATGCAGGGGGGCATGCTGCTGGTGCAGGTCTATCTTGCAAGGCTTACCACCGTGGACCTGGCGGCCCATGCCGTGGCGGGCTCCATCCTGAACATCTATACGGTGACAGGAAGCGCCCTGGTGTCCCTGGCAAGTACCGTGTGCGGCAGGTGCTACGGGGCAGGGAAATATGACCTGACACGGCGCTATGCGGTGCAGATGATCCGGATCGGCCGGGTAATCCTGCTTCTGACGGTGGCCCTGTTCTATCTCCTGACACCGGCCATCATGCGGATGTACAACGCCACGGAGGAAGGCGCACCCATCATCCTCACGGCCCTCAGGATCGCCGCGGTGGCCATACCCATCCTGTGGTGCGACAGCTCCGTTACCGCCATGGCGCTCAGGTGTGCCGGGGACAGTTTCTATGCGGGCATGGTATCCGTGGTGTCCCTGATGCTGGGCCGATGCCTGCTGGGATACCTTCTGACCATCACCGCCGGCATGGGGGTTCCCGGTATCTGGCTGGCCATGGTGGCGGAATGGGGCATGCGGGCTGTGGCGTTCCGGCTGCGGCTTAAGGGTGAAACCTGGCTTCACAGGAAAGCGCCGGAAGAAGCAGGGGAAAAAACCAAAGTGAAACAGAATGAAGAGACAGAAAACAAATGAATCAGAAAGAAGGAAATGAGATGAAGGTTCTGCTTATAAACGGCAGCCCGGATCCGAAGGGCTGCACCCATACCGCCCTTTCCCTGGCGGCGGAGGTGCTCAGGGAAGAGGGGATCGAGACGGAAGAAATCCAGATCGGCAGCCGGGACATCCGGGGCTGCATCAGCTGTCAGAAGTGCAGGGAGCTTGGCAGGTGCGTATTTGACGACATTGTGAATGAGACCGCCCTGAAACTGAAGGAAGCGGACGGGATGATTGTGGGGACGCCGGTTTACTACGGCAATCCCAACGGCACCGTGCTGTCCTTCCTGCAGAGGCTGTTTTACAGCTGCAGCTTTGACCTGCACATGAAGGTGGGGGCCTGCGTGGTTTCCTGCCGCAGGGGCGGCAACAGCGCCACCTTTGCCTCCATGAACCAGTTTTTCGGCATCAGCGGCATGCCCACGGTGCCCAGCACCTACTGGAATGACGTGCACGGCTTCAGGGGAGAAGACGTGCTGAAGGATGAGGAAGGCGTGCAGACCATACGGAATATGGCCGCCAACATGGCCTTCATGATCCGCAGCATCCGGGACGGTGAGGAAAAGTACGGCAGGCCCCAGATGCGGCGCGGCGCCTATACACACTTCATCAGATAAAAAATGAGAGAAAAAGGACGGACTGTATCATTTTGAGACGGTCCGCCCTTTTTCTGTATTGCAGAAAACCGGGAAAGGTATATACTGGTTGTGCACAATTTGAATGCGCACAACCGATTTGAAACGGCAGGTCAGGCACATGTGCCTCTGAAGCCTGTCTTTCAGACGCGGGTCATGTGATACGGGAGGAAACAGTATGGAGAACATCGAAAGAGTGTGCCAGTTCCTCAGCGAAGCGGGCACGTATTATCTGGCAACCGTGGAAGGTGACCAGCCCAGGGTCCGGCCCTTTGGCACCGTGCTGCTCTGCGGCGGCAGGCTCTATATCCAGACCGGAAAGGTGAAGCCGGTTTCCAGGCAGATTGCAGCAAATCCCAAAGTGGAAGTATGCGCCTTCAAGGACGGCAAATGGCTCCGGGTGGCGGGCGAACTGGTCAATGATGACAGCCATGACGTGAAGGTCGCCATGCTGGAAAAGATGCCCAGCCTGAAGGGCATGTACAGCGCGGATGATGACAACATGCAGATGCTGTATTTCAAAAATGCCACAGCCACCTTCTCATCCTTCACCGAGGCACCCGAGACGGTGACGTTCTGAGGGACGGATTCCCGGTAAAGACAAAAAAGAAAA
>CAMOVR010000020.1 GCA_946627565.1 uncultured Clostridia bacterium | reverse complement strand
TCTTCTTCATCATCACCATGTACTTTGGCGGCGGCCTGATCCCCACCTACCTGATTGTTCAGCAGACGGGCATCATGCAGACCATCTGGGCCATGTTCCTGCCCGGCGGCGTCGCCGTCAGCAACGCCATCATCGCCCGCAACTACTTTGAGAGCAGCATTCCCGGCTCCTTGAAGGAAGCGGCCAGTATCGACGGCGCAACCCATTTCCGCATTTTCTTCTCCATGATCATTCCGCTGTCCCTGCCGATCCTCTCCGTCATGGTCATCTTCTCCATGGTGGCTTACTGGAACGACTGGTTCACAGCCCTCATTTACATGACCAATGAGCAGGCGCCCCTGCCCCTTGTTCTGCGCAACATCCTCATCAAGTCTTCCGCTTCTGCTGCCCAGACCAGCATGATTAGCGGCGGTTATGCGGAACTGAACAAGATGACGGAAATGATCAAGTTCGCATCCATCATTGTGGCTGCAGCTCCCATGCTGATTGCCTATCCCTTCGTGCAGAAGTATTTCGAGAAAGGCCTTATGGCCGGTGCCGTCAAGGGCTGATGCCCCGGGCATTTCCCATCGTTCCCGGCACCTTCGGGTGTTTGAGATTAGTTTCCATTTTCCCAATAGGACCTGAAAAGGAGGATTTCTCAATGAAGAAGTTCGTTTCCATGATCCTGGCAGCCATCATGCTGCTGTCCGTGCTGTCCTTCGCATCTGCCGAAGAAGTAACTTCCTTCAACGTTCTCAGCGGCATCTCCGCTCTGTCCGGCGGCTATGAGAACAACGAAGTGCTCAACGCCCTGCAGGAGCAGGCCGGTGTGAAGATCGTATGGGACACCTGGTCTGACAGCCTTGGTGAAGTTGTTGGTACCCGCATCAGCGGCAACTCCGCCAGCAAGAACCCCATTGACGCCTTCCAGGCTGTTGGATTCTCCAACTTCGACCTGATGCGTTATGGCTCTGCCGGCACCTTCATCGATCTGACCCCCTACATCACCCCTGAAATCATGCCCAACCTGGCTGCCATTCTGGAAGAGCATCCCGAAATCAAGGCTGCCATCACCATGAGCGACGGCAAGATCTACGGTCTGCCTGCTGCCGAGCAGATGGGCACCGCCGGTATCGGCCGTGAAAAGGATTTCTCCATCTTCTCCGTTCCTCAGTTCTCCATGATCAACAAGGTCTGGCTGGATGATCTGGGACTGGCTGTTCCCACCACCCTGGACGAGCTCCATGCCGCTCTGGTGGCCTTCAAGGAAAACGACATGTCCGCCAAGATCTACGGCAACGAAGCCGGATCCACCATTCCCATGTCCACCGGTTTTGACCAGTGGTGCTGGGGCCAGAACGTCTTCTATGCCGGTTTCGGATTCACCAACTGGCCCAACGACGTCTGCATGGACCTGACTGTGAACAAGGACGGCGTTGTCAATTTCGTCTGCGACGATGACAACTATCGCGCTGCTGTCACCTATTTCCATGACTGGTATGCTGAAGGCCTGATGGATCTGGAAATGTTCTCTCAGGACACCAACCAGCTGATCGCCAAGTGCTCCGGCGGCCGCGTGGGCGTCTCCACCTGGTGGGAAATCAACGAAATCATGGGTTCCCATGCTGCTGACTATGTCTACCTGCCCATCCTGACCGGTCCCGACGGAACCAGCAATGTTACCCTGCGCACCGGCGGTGCCACCAATGCCGGCCAGCTCTCCATCACTGCACAGTGCAAGGATCCCGCCAAGCTCCTGGGCTTCTATGACCTCTGGTATCAGGGTGAAATCGTCATGCAGCTGCAGTATGGCCCCATCGGCGTGTACTTCACCGAGCAGGACGAGAAGGGCATGTGGAAGTCCATTACGGATGAGGAAGCCCGCGCCAAGTACAACAAGTCTGCCGGCGAGCTGAAGAGCACCATGGAAGTTGCCGGTCCCAAGCTCATTCTCTCCCGGTACTACAATGAGTACTTCTACATGGAAGACCGCGCCATGCAGCGTCTGGCTGACACCTATGACTTCTGGTTCAACTATGTCTCTGACTTCACCTTCTATCCGCAGGACTGCGTATTCACCGAAGCTGAACTGGATGACATTGACTTCTACCGTGCTGACTTCGAGCGTGCCATCTCCGAGCAGGAAGCTCTGTGGATCAAGAACGGCGGACCTACCGACGACGAATGGGCAGCCTACAAGGCAACCCTGGAGCGCTGCGGTATGAGCACCCTTCTGGACATCTATCAGACTGTGTATGACCGCTATCAGGCTGCAAAGTAATCTGAAACTGAGAACCTGAACAAGTCCGCCGGGGACCGGATTGCCGGTCCCCGGCTTTTGTATTATACTGTGGCGAATGATTTTTTTTACAGGAGGACCTATTATGAGCGTGAATCCAGCGCCCCTCAACCGGGTAAGAGAATATGAGCGTGAGCGGGCAACCCGGCTGCCTGCAGACGAGCGGCCTTTGTTTCATCTGACGCCACTGGTGGGCTGGATGAACGATCCCAACGGGTTCTGCTATTACAAGGGCCAGTATCACCTGTTCTATCAGTACCATCCCTTTTCCAGGCAGTGGGGCCCCATGCACTGGGGACACGCGGTTACCAACGACCTGCTGCACTGGACCTATCAGCCCTGCGCCCTGGCACCGGACACACAGGCGGATGCCGGCGGATGCTTTTCGGGCAGTGCGGTGGAGATGCCGGATGGACAGCTGCTTCTGGCCTATACAGGCGTTCAGCCTGCCGGTACGTTCCGGAGGGAAACCCAGGCACAGTGCGTGGCCATCGGTGACGGGATCGACTTTGAAAAATCCCTGCTCAACCCTGTCATCCGCCATGCCCATCTTCCGGAAGGGTACAGCGAATTTGATTTCCGTGATCCCAAGATCTGGCGGGAAGACGACGGATATGCCATGGTGGTGGCCAACCGCCACAGCCAGAGGCAGGGCAGCATCCTGCTGATGAAGAGCCGGGACGGACTGGACTGGCATTTCGTGGGCGAGATAGACGCCAGCTGTGATGAATACGGCAGGATGTGGGAATGCCCTGATTTCTTTGAACTGGACGGCATGCATGTTCTGCTGGTCAGCCCCCAGGAAATGTACGCCAGGGAAGAGTTCCATGCCGGTTACGGCACTGTCTGCATCGTGGGAACATTTGATGAAAAGAACTGCCAGTTTGACAGGCAGACTGTTCAGCCGGTGGATTACGGCCTGACCTTCTATGCGCCTCAGACCATGAAGGCACCGGACGGACGGCGCATCATGATTGGCTGGATGGACAACTGGGAGACCTGCAAGGAGGCCCCGAGAAGGCATCCCTGGTATGCCCAGATGAGTGCCCCCCGTGAACTCTATATCCGCAACAACCGTCTCTGCCAGAGGCCGGTCAGGGAAATGGAGAATCTCTGGAAGGATACGATCCAGCACAATCAGGTGACGGTTCATGAGGAAATGTCTCTGCCGGGTGTCCAGGGCCGTCTGATGGATATGGAAATCGTCCTTAACGGACAGGACTCCGCCTGCCGCCGCTTTACCCTTCATGTGGCAAAGGATGAAAACCACTATATACAGATCCGCTGTGATCTGGCACGCAATGAACTGATTTTTGACAGATCCCACGGAGGATCCAGACGGGACATCGCCCATACCAGGCATGTGAAGGCCGGCCTGAAGGACGGGAAGATGACGCTGCGGCTGCTTATGGATAAAGAGAGCATTGAGCTGTTCGTCAATGACGGAGAGCAGGTGCTGACCTCTCTGATTCCTACCCCCATTTCGGCTGACCATATTACATTTGCGGCGGATGCACCCGTCAGGATGTCCGTGAAGGCACATCATCTCGGATAACGGAGGTGCAAACCGATGAAAATGTATCTGAGTCTCCTGCTGGCTCTGTGTCTTCTGGTCCCTGCCTTTTTCCAGGCGGGGGCGGAAGAGGACCCGGCCCTGCTGCTTCACCTGACCCTCAATGAGGGGGCGGGCGCCTCTGTGGAGGATGCGAGCGGGCAGCAGAAGACTGCGGACATATCCTATCAGTATCTGACTCCTGCATATACAACCCCTATGGATCCCCAGTGGCGCACAGCCGGTGTGGAAGGCGGTTCCCTGCTCTTTGACGGGAGTTCCACGGAGATCTCCTATCCGGCAGAGGAAATCTGCCTGTCGGGCAGCGCCTGGACAGTCTCCGTATGGGTGGCTCCCAGAGCCTTTGAATGGGACGATCCCAATGCGGCAGAGGAAGGGCGTGCCCATCTGACGGGGATCGTGGGACAGTATTACAGGGAAGGCAGGCAGGGCTTCCTGCTGGGCTACCAGAGGTTTGGGCGTCTGTGCCTGGAATGCGGCGACGGTGAAAACTGGTATACGCTCTGGGCAGATGACGAACGTCTCAGCCGGAACGCCTGGAACCATGTGGCGGCGGTCTTTGACGGCGGAAAGGGGAAAATCGCCCTTTACATGAATGGTGAAGAGGCGGCATCCATGACAGTGCCCGAGGGTACTGAAATGGCCCCGGCGGTTAATGAGCGGCTCCTGATCGGCAGAAATGCCTATGGGGAGAAGATCGCGGCAGGCAGCTACCAGATGTTTTCCGGCCTGATGGATGAACTGAAAATCTACGGCAGAGCACTTGAGGCAGAAGAGATCCGGAACCTTTCGGATGTTGAGACAGAAGCCATCAGGGACAGTGAAATCGGTCTTGAGAACATCCTGACAGGGGACATCTATAAGACCCAGTATCACGGCGGACCCTATCAGCACTGGATGAACGAACCCCATGCGCCGGTGTATTATAATGGCATGTACCATCTCTTTTTCCAGAGCAACAGTGTGGGCACCTACTGGCGCAATATCTGCTGGGGCCATCTTGTCAGCACGGACACGGTGAACTGGCGTCCTGTCCGGGATGCCATTGTGCCCACGGAAAACAGCGTGGTGCCTGACGGCGTCTGGTCCGGCGGGGCTGCCCTGGATAAAAACGGAGTGCCGGTGCTGTTCTTTACGGCCGGCAATGACAGCTTCAGAAAAGACGGCCTGATCTCCAACCAGAATATCGGCGCCGCATACCCTGCGGATCTTACAGACCCGGAACTGCTGGACTGGGTGATCTGTGAAAATCTGGCCGTGGTGCAGCAGCCCGGCCAGGGAAGAGCCGGTGAGTTCCGGGATCCCCATATCTGGAAGGAAGGGGACAACTGGTACATGCTGATCTGCTCCGGCAGCAGCGAAACCACAGGCGGCAGCGCCCTGCTGTATGTGACGGATACCCTGGAAGTCATGCCGGACGGAACCGTGGACATGAAATGGGAATACCGGGGGCCCGTGTATGAGATGGAAAACCAGTCCGTGGTGTACGGAACCAGCTGGGAACTCCCCATCATCCTGCCCCTTTCCAGCCGCGACGGGAGCGTGACCCGCTATGCGTTCTTCATTTCACCTGCACCTGCCAGCATTGCGGATAACAAGGTGTATTACTTCATCGGTGATTTTGACAGGGAAACGGGCAAATTTACCCCGGATGAAGTGATGAACGGTCTGCCCAGGCTCCTGGACTACGGATGCAATGTGTTCACGGGTCCCAGCGTCCTGGTGGACCCGGTGACGGGACGGGTATGCATGTTCAGCATCATGCAGGACCAGCGCACGGGTCCGGAGGAAGCAGCGGCAGGCTGGGCACACTGCGTGGGCCTGACCAGAAACCTGTATCTCAATGACGAAGGCACAGATGTGGTCATTGAGCCGGATCCCAGGGTGTATGACCTGCTGGGGGATGAACTGCTGAACCTTACACAGGTAAGCATGGAAGAAGCCAACGAAGCTCTGACACAGGTCGCAGGTGACCTTCTCTGCATCCGGGCAGAAGTAACGGCAGAGACGGGCGCCACCTACGGGATAACCTGCAAGGCCGGCGGACGCCGGAACCAGACCACCTTTACCGTCTACGGCGCAAAGGGCACCATGGACGGTTTTACCTCCAACCGCGGAAAGGGAGCAGCCGTATCGGTGGTGGAAGGCCCCGTTATGAACGCTGACGGGCATATGACCATGGAGATCTTCATTGACCGCTCTCTGGTGGAGGGATTCTTCAACGGGGACAAGGCCATCAGCATCCGGTCCTATGCAGATCCGGAAGCAAAAGAGATCCGGCTGTTCAGTGACCTTCCCCTGACGGTGGAACATCTGTCTGTTTATACCGTGCAGTCGATCTATCAGAAATAATGTACAGATAAGGAAAAGACCCAGGCCTGGCCTGGGTCTTTTCCTTATCTGCAGACGGCATGCGGGTTATTTCATGAAATATTTCACGAATGATACACACGGAACATGTGTGAAGCATCTGTAAACAGTGACAAATGGCAGGAGAGAATGCCGGAAAGAACAGGATACGAATTCATCCTGCCATTTCACGTAAACAGGAAAAGAAAAGCACTCTGAAAGCATCTGAAAAACATGGAAAATGCAGAAATGCTCTGCTGAAACGATGCGCAGAGATTCATGAATGTGAGAAGACCGGGCAGAAATCGGTTGACGTAATGTGCAGGAGATGTTAAGATTGTTTCATGAAATCATGAAATGAAATATACTCCGTTTCATGACGGATTTATGAAGAAAGTGAGGAGCAGCTGTGCCAAAAAGCAAGGATCTGCCGACCATGATGGATGTTGCCAGAGAAGCGGGTGTGGCCGTAGGCACCGTTTCAAAAGTGGTGAATCATCAGCCGGTCGGCGAAGAGTTTCGGGCAAAGGTGGATGCTGCCATTGAGAAGCTGGGATATCAGTACAACAGTGCGGGCAAAGCTCTTCGGACCGATTCCACGGGTATCATTGCCCTGATTATTCCCAATACGATACATCCGTTTTTTGCCATGCTGACAAATTACATCAATATGGCGCTGGAAAAAAGAAACCGCCGTATGTTTCTGTGCTTCAGTGAGTTTGATCAGATGAAGGAAGATGAGATGATCCAGCTGGCACGGACCAACCGGGTGGACGGGATCATTGCCCTGACATACAATCCGAATCTCCATATTCCCGAGGATGTGGCCTTTGTCACCATTGACCGCTTTTTCTCCTCCTCTGTTCCGTGTATTGCCAGTGACAACTTTGCCGGGGGCAGGATGGCGGCCATGAAGCTGTATGAGCTGGGATGCCGGCATCTGGCCATCATGCGCACAGGCTCAACCCTCACCAATGAGCCCAGCAAGCGCAAGGACGGATTTGTCAGTGCCTGTGTGGAGCTCGGTGTCCGCTTTGAAGTGGTGGATATGCCGGATGACACCCCGCTTTCGGTCTTTATGGAGACAGTGGAAAAGCAGATCCATGACCCGCAGGTTCCCCTGGACGGTATATTCTTTGGTACGGATCTGCTGGCATGGCAGATGATGGGAGAAATGCAGAAAAAGGGGATCCGTGTTCCGGAGGATATACAGATTATCGGGTATGACGGGATCCGGATGTTCGGGGAGCAGAAGCCGGTGGTGTCCACCATCGTACAGCCGGTGCAGGAGATCGCCGAGACCTGCGTGTCCACGGTTCTCTCTTCCCATATGGCCACGATGCCTTCCCTGATCTGTCTGCCGGTGCACTATGAAGAGGGCGGAACCACAAAGGATCATATGGCAGAATGATGCTGTGCATGTTCAGGAAAGTTAAGACACAGGAAAGGCAGGAAGAAATGGACTTCCTGCCTTTTGCTTTGGGAAGATTGTGAGAAAGAAGATGCCCGGCCCCATACATGGGACCGGGCCCCTTTTTGCAGGTTTCAGGGCTTATTTCAGAATCATTCGGATAATCCAGAGCTGAAAGCGTTCAGGGAACAGGTTCAGGATAAGGAGGAGGGGATTGCGGTTTATGCAGTACAGAAGGCGGGGACGCCTGGCGGTGAGGGCATTTAAGCATATGCCCGCTATGGCTTCCGGCGGGACGTTCCTGGCTTCCACGCTCTTAACGATTTTCCGGAACCGTTCTGCGTTGCAGGCATAGTGCTCTGTTGCAGCACAGAAGCGTTCCAGTTTTTCGGTGGAGGCGGGCAGCATGCCGGTGCGGACTGCGCCGGGCCGGATCACAATGACCGGGTGCCCAAGAAGCTGCAGTTCCATGCGCAGGGCTGCGGCATACCGCTCCACAGCGGTCTTGGTGATGCCGTAGATGCCGGTGAAGGGCAGGGGATTCAGCGGGGCCAGTTCACTGGAAACCATAAGGATCCTGCCGCCTTCTTTCAGCAGAGGGACAAAGGTGCGGTTGACGCGGAACATGCAGAACAGATTGATGTCAAAGTCCCGGATAAAGTCCTCCTCCGGCATCTCTATGAGGGAATTGAGATCGTACACGCCGGCCATATGGACGATGGCGTCCAGTTCTGTGCCTTCAGAAGCCAGTTTCCGGAAAACGGCCTTAAGGTCTTCCGGGCGTGTCAGGTCCGCAGGCATGTATTCCCAGCCTTCGTGCTGTGCTGGAGGATTCAGGTCCAGCCCTATGACGCGCCAGCCCTCTTGCACAAGACACCGGCACAGGGCTGACCCCATGCCGCCGCCGGCGCCTGTTACCAGACAGATCATATCAGAGCACCTCCTCAGGGATCGCGAAAGTTAAGGACAAAGCTTTCCCCCTCGGACAGACGCAGGGTGACCTCCGCGCAGCCCTTATCTGTCAGGATCCTGTCGGCGGAAAGCGTACCCCGGGTGCAGCGGATTTCCCAGCCCTGTTTTCTGCGCAGAATCTGGCCGTATCCGGTGGAGGCAAACCAGGGGGCATGCCCGCCTTCCGGGAGCAGACTGTGCCGGATCCGGATGGTTTTAAGAGCCGTCTGGATGCACATGCCGCTCAGGGCCTGAAGGAGCACCCAGCTGGACATGGGCCGGCTGTAGTGGTCCCCGCATTCTGCGTGGTTGAAGATTTCCCCGCATCTCATGTATCTCTCCTGCACCGTTTCCACCACGCTCTTTCCCCAGGCCTCATGGCCGGTCATAAGGAAGAAACTGGCCATAAGGTATTCGATGCCGGACCAGTTGGCGGTGCCCTGGCAGTTCCTGTAGGTGTAAAGGGTTGGCACGGCACCCGGCGGATAGGCGGCGTTGATGAGACCGTTTTCAGGGCTGTAGTTACAGCGCCAGATAGCTTCCAGGGCCCTTTGCACATGGCTTTCTTCCAGAATGCTGTCAAGGCCCATGACCCTTGTGAAGTATTCCCCGCCCATCTGATCGGTCATGCAGCATATGTCGCGCCTGTCGCCATCCAGCCACAGGTCATAGTATTCCCCGTTGAAGAGCTTTTCTTCTACCGCCTTTTTTCCCTTTTCCAGCATGGCAAGCCACAGGCCGGCGCGCTCTTCCTGCCCCAGTGTGCGGGCCATGAGGACGCCTGCCTGCAGGGCGGCCAGCCAGAGAATGGAAACATAGGCGGAGGCGCCGGAAAAGTGCCAGGCATCGTAGGTGTTGGCGTATGTGTCCCGGTCAGGCAGGGCATCTCCGTCTGTATCCAGGGAGGCGATACTGTCCATGGCCAGACAGACATGGGGCCACATGCGTTTCAGATACGCCGTGTCCCCGGAAGAAAGATAGTCCCGGCAGACCATGAGGATAAACTGGGGATTCATATCCACCCGGTCAAACCCGTTGTCCACGCTGGAAAAATCCGGATTGAAACAGTGGGGCATCCGGCCGTCGGACCGCTGAAAGCGGGCACTCTGCTCCATCTGCCGCATCTGCAGCTGCGGGAACAGACAGGCCAGGGAAAAGGAAGCATAGAAAGACACGTCCATGGTATGGAAGCCGCAGGATCCCAGACCTTCCCAGATTCCGAAATCCCCGTCTTTCGTCCACCAGCTGCTTTTGACCAGATTCCCAAGCTGCGCTGCCACAGCCTCTGCATAACAGGGGTCAAAACTGCTGCTAAAGATATTGTCCCGGAAATGGAACACCTTTTCCCGGATTTCCGTGCGGTTCTGTTCAAGAAAACGGCAGACATCCAGGGCATCCCTGAACCAGTTCTCATAGATATGGCCGACCCGCCTGCCTCCGGCGCTGATGAGGGCCGGGAAGTACCAGGCAAGCTCGGAGAACACCGTCTGTTCTTCCCCGGGCTTAAGGATCATGGAAACGCAGAGTGCCCCGTCGCCCCAGGGACCCATCTGCCTGAGACGGGCGGCATTGGAAAGCACGCAGGAAAGGAGACGCCTGCGGCCATCCGGACAGTCCGTAAGGGATGGATCCACCGTGGTATTCCGGTCCAGGATGCTCCCCGCAAAACCGTATGCCTGAAGGGCTTTCAGAAAGCGCGAGACGTCTTCGTCCGAAAGGGCATCCACGGTATCCGGCCAGGCGGGAGCCTGCCTTGTTTCCTCGGACTGACCGGATATAAGAGCCCGGTTCCTGAGCAGGTCAAAGAGCCAGGACTCCTCCACAACACCGAATTCGCCGTAGGAGACATATTCATCCATATATTTCCGGTACTCCCCGGGAAGGGCAGTAACCCTGCTTCCGGACAGGGAGAGGGCCAGACTCCCCGCGTCCGCTCCGTCATACACCATCTCAAGCACCGTGCGTCCGCCGGTGCGGACCAGACGGTTTGACTGGCCATTTCCCGGGAAAAGGGTGCGGAGTTTGGCGGCCAGACAGACTTCAATGGGATCCTCTGAAGTGTTTCTGACAGAAAACGCCATGCAGAACCCCGGGGTGGCGGAGGTCCTGGCATCGTAGGGGACAAAGGGGGAGAAGGCTTCCATCCGGATGGAGGCGGGCAGGGCATCGTCCAGGTAGCTGAGATGTGCCACCGGGAAGACGGCATCGCAGGATACGGCCTGTACCGTCTTGTTGAAGGAATGCATCCGGTCATTGTATTCCTCGCCGTCGGGGTCCTGACCCCGTTCAAAGCCCAGGCCAAGACGCCTCAGCCATCTCTTCTCTCCGGAATAGACGGCTGCGTAAAACGAAAGACTGCCGGACAGCCGCCTGCCCCGGTCAGCGCTGTGGATATCCCGGCTGTCCACCCGGAAGATCTGCGGATTGGCGATCTGCCATTCATGGAACTCGCCATCCGGTCTCAGCTCTATACTGGCAGCGCCGATTCCGCCAAGGGGCATGCCGCTGCGGACAGGGGGCGTGGTGAGAAAGTGAGCCATGATGATTCTCCTTTTTCGTTTCAGGTCACGGAAGGAAAGAACGGTCCTTCCGGGTGCGGCACGCAGTGCAGCTTCCATATGCCGGAGGTGCCGGCGGGTTTTGGATGTCCTGTGAACGCTGTGCATACGGTATGTTCCGATTATACGGCCCCTCAGGGCAGGAAGCAAATGAAGAGAGATACAGATACACATCTGCATGCGTAAGCCCCCGGGCGGATGTTTCGCCCGGGGGCCGCAGGATATGCATATACTTTTCTGCGGGGTTATCGGGGATACCGGCTTTTATCAGTGATCCTTCAGGACGGACGGTATCCGGTCTTTTTCCCGCTCAAGACAGTATGCCGCGGATGCTGCCGTGTCCCGGAAGAAAATGCCGGCGGAATGGAGCTTTTCCTGGTCCATGGCAAGGCTGCGGGGGTCCTCCCGCTCAAAGGGAACGGCAAGGCCATGAACGGGGGCATCCATGACCTGTGCAAGGAGGTCATAGACCGCAAGGGCCGTCTCATAGGAGGAGCCGGAAGGGGGACCGCCGAAGTTGTAGGCACCCCCGGGCACATCCGAGAACAGCAGTTTCTGCATGTTCTCCGCCACTTCCCAGGCATAGGTCATGGCCCGGAGCTCATTGACGGCATATCTGCAGGGCCTCTGCTCCTTCACGGAGAGAATCATGCCCTTGAGGTAGTTCTGCTTCCCGGGTTTCAGGTCAAACATCCAGTCCAGCCGCAGGGCAAGGGCGGAGGGCAGTATGGCGCATGCCCGCTCCTCTGCTTCCAGCTTTTCCCGGGCATAGAGATTGCCGGGTGAGGGGGCATCCGATTCCCTGTGGAGACGGTCAGACCCCCTGTACCCGCTGTATACCTGGTCGGAGGAGGCAAAGAGAAAGCGTCCCTCTGTCTGAAACTCCTTTGCGCACAGGGCAAGATTGGCCGGTCCCTGCGCATTTACCTTCCAGGAGAGGTCCGGGTCCTTTTCACAGGCGGAGATATCCGAGACGGCAGCCAGATGAATGACGGCGTCCGGGCGGTTTTTCTCAAACCAGGCCCGGCACATGTCAGGGTTGGTGATATCCATCTCCTTATGCCCGGGTGTGAGAACGGAATAATCCGGATTCGTCCGGAGACAGTCTGCCACACGGGAAGCCAGGAACCCGGAGGCACCGGTGACCAGCACACGTTTTTCCATACTTACCTGTCCCTTCCTGTTTTTTCAGGCTGCCTTATTCTTCCGTCAGGGCTTTTAAAATGGCTTCCGGAGACGCATCCCCCAGGATCCCCTGCACCATGTCAGGGCTTCCGCCGCCGCGGCCGGAGAAAAGGGACTGCAGCTTTCTGGAAAGGGGTCTGACATCTGTGCTTTTTGAGGAAATGGCATAGTTCCATCCGCCTTCCCTTGGGATAAGGACCAGGGCAAGCGCGCAGGAGGCAGCCAGGAGGCCGGCAGCGGGGCGGAGCTGGGAGACGGCAAGGTAATCGGCAGTAATCATCCGCACATCCCCTTCCGTCCGGCTGATTTCTGCCGTAAAGTACCGCATGGCCAGCTGCTCCAGATGATACTGGAAGTCATCCCGCTCCTTCCGGAGCTTTTCCACGGCAGGTGCCAGTTTCCCGGGCTGCTCGGAGGTGATATGGGATATGTCCCTTACTTCGCTGAGCAGGCCGTTTTCAAAGTCCAGGGCGCGCATGCCGCAGAGGATGGAGATGCGAACGCCGTTTTTGTAATGCATGAAGCCGGTGACCTTGACCTGGCCGATCTGTCCCGTGGTCCGCACATGGGTGCCGCAGCAGGCGCAGATGTCATACCCTTCTATGCTCACGATGCGCAGCGGCCCGTCAATCTCCTTTTTCGACCGGTAGGGCAGGGTTGCCAGAACCTCCTGAGGGGGATATTCCGCCCGGACGGGCAGGTCCTTCCAGATGGCTTCATTGACCAGCCTTTCTATCTCAAGGGCTTCCTCCAGCGTCATTTTCCCGTCAAAGTCCATGGTGACAGCGTCTGAGCCGATGTGGAAACCCACATTGTTATAGCCAAAGCGTGCGTGGACCAGGCCGGAAAAAATATGTTCGCCGCTGTGCTGCTGCATCATGGAGAGGCGGCGCTTTCCGTCCACGTGGCCTTCCACGGTTTCACCGGTGCTCAGGGGCATATCTGTGGTATGGTAAACAATGCCGCCCTTCTCGTGGCAGTCCGTGACCCGGGCAGACCCCAGTGTGCCGTGGTCCGCTCCCTGGCCGCCGCCTTCCGGAAAGAAGGCCGTCCGGTCAAGCTCCACCAGCCAGCAGCTCCCCTGCTCCCTGCAGGAGAGGACCCGGGCGGTGAAATCCAGGAGAAATGCGTCATTGTCATAGAGTTTCTCGGTCATGGCGGTTCCTTTCTGAGATGCGTATATTATCTGCCTTTCTTCTCCGTGCGGGATGGCTTTTCCAGCCGGTGGGCACAGATGTCCGTCAGAACGCAGTTTTCACAGTCCGGTGCGGTCCGGGCAGTGCACACGGCCCGCCCGTGCAGGACAAAGCGGTGGCACAGGATATTGCCCTCCTGGGGCGGAATGATTTCCCAAAGCTTTCTTTCCACCTTTTCGGGCTCGTGGACATTATCCACCAGGCCAATGCGGTTGGAAAGCCGGATGCAGTGGGTGTCTGTGACGATGGCGGGTTTCCCGAAGACATCCCCCAGCACCAGGTTTGCGCTCTTGCGGCCCACGCCGGGCAGACGCAGCAGTTCTTCCATGGTGTCCGGGACACGGCCGCCAAAGGTGTCAAGGAGCATGCGCATGCACAGGGAAATGTCCCTGGCCTTGCTTTTCCCGAGTCCGCAGGGCCGCACAATGCTTTCGATCTCCTCCGGGTCCGCCGCGGCCAGTGCTTCCATGGTGGGAAAGCGGGCGTAGAGGTCCTGGGTGACGATGTTGACCCGGGCGTCGGTACACTGCGCGGCAAGGCGCACGGAGACCAGAAGCTTCCAGGCCTCGTCATAGGACAGCGTGCAGTCCGCGTCCGGATAGGCCTCCGCCAGGCGCTTTATCACCTTACGTGCCAGTTCTTTCTTTGGTGCATCCAAACCGGGTCCCCTTCTTTCTGGCCGGGTCAGATCAGCTGTTTTCGCTGTAAAAACCGGCATTTTGGATCATAGGCAGCCCGGGTATGCTTGTCAAGCAGGCAGGATACAGGGGCGGGGCGGAGAAATATATCCGGATACGGGAAGCTGTTTGCCGTATGTCTGTTTCAATATTATTATGAGGGCGGGTGCGCAGATCCATGAAGGGATGGAAGATGATCCTGCTGGCGGTTTCCGTGTTGGTGCTGGACCGTCTGACCAAGATCTGGGCGGAGGGGATCAGGGCGCCCTTTTCCCTGATTCCCGGGATTGTGGGGCTGACCTATACGGAAAATACGGGGATGGCTTTCAGCATGCTGTCCGGGAACTCCATGCTCCTGGGCTTCATATCCCTGGGGCTGATTGTCCTGGGCTTTCTGGTGTTCAGGCGCTACCGTCTGGACGGCCTGACAAGGGTAGCCCTCATGCTTATGCTGGGCGGTGCCGCGGGGAACCTGATAGACCGGCTGTTTGTGGGATATGTGGTGGACATGATTGCCCTGGAATTTGTGGATTTTGCAATCTTTAATGTGGCGGATGCCGCGCTGACCACGGGGTGTGCGCTCCTGGCACTGTCGCTGCTGTTCCGTCCCGGGGCCTGGGAGAAGAAAGGCGGGGAAAGGAATGGATGAGATGGAAATGAACAGGGAAGCGGAGATGGAGACAGAACCGGAAGAGGAGGAAGGTCTCCGCACATGGCAGGGACTCTCCGACGGCCGGCGCCTGGATGTGCAGCTTTCGGAATATTCCGGACTTACCCGCTCCAGGGTCTCTTCCCTCATGGCGGATGGATACCTGACCGTAAACGGCGCGGTTGTGACAAAGGCCGGCACCCGGCCGAAAGCAGGCGCAGCCTTTGTGCTGACGGAGCCGGCGCCGGTCAGTGCCGTGCCGGAGCCGGAGGACATTCCCCTGCAGATTCTCTACGAGGACAGGGATCTGGCGGTGGTGGTCAAGCCCTGCGGCATGGTGGTGCATCCGGCGCCGGGCAATGAGAAGGGGACGCTGGTCAATGCCCTGCTGTACCACCTGGACGGCCTGGGGACCATAGGGGGCGAGATCCGGCCCGGGATTGTGCACCGTCTGGATAAGGACACCTCCGGACTGCTGCTGGTGGCAAAGAACGATGCGGCCCACCTGGAGCTCAGCCGCCAGATGCAGATGCGGGAGACGGAAAAGCATTATCTGGCCCTGGTGGAGGGAAACCCCGGGGGAAGAAACGGGGAAAGGGAGGGCAGGATTGACAGGCCCATCGGCCGCTCCCCTGCCGACAGGAAGAAAATGGCCGTGGTCCCGGGAGGCCGGGAGGCAGTGACACTTTGGAAAATTCTGGAGGAGGGACGGGGCTGCAGCCTGCTGGATGTGCATATCCTCACGGGCAGGACCCACCAGATCAGGGTGCACATGCAGTCCACAGGCCACCCGGTATGCGGGGATCCGCTTTACGGCGCCGCCCGGGGGGCCAGGGTGCCGAGAATGATGCTCCACGCCCATTCCCTGGCCTTTACGCACCCGGTCACCGGGGAAAGAATGCAGGTGGTGTGCCCGCCCCCGGACGCCTTTATGGAAGGGCTGAGGGGGCTGGGGATAACCTGGGAGGAAAAGAAGGAGAACTGTGGATAACTTATTCTGGTTTTATCCACATTTATCACAGGGTTATCCACAGAAAAATCACGGAAAATGCGGCCGGGAGCAGGGTTATCCACAGCATGCACAGCATGTGGAAAAGTGTTCGTGAACAGGATGAGGGTGTGCATAACCTGCTTTTCGGTGAAAAACGGAATCAAAAAAGCCGGAGGCAGGAAAAGGGAAGACAAAAGTCACCGTAAGCTTGTTCCTGCTTTGCTGATCTGCTATACTGGCCATGACAGGTTTCCTGTCACAGAAACAGCGCCCAGAGGGCGGCATGAACATGGAGGATTTGCATGACGATTCTGGTAACCGGCGGCGCCGGTTTTATTGGCAGCAATTTCGTTTATTATGAACTGAAAAATCATCCGGGTGACCGGGTTGTGTGTCTGGACGCGCTGACCTATGCGGGCAATCTGGAAAGCCTTAAAGAGGCCATGGAGAACCCGGACTTCCGCTTTGTCAAAGGAGATATTACGGACAGGGCTGCGGTGGACGCACTCTTTGAAGAAGAGCATCCCGACATCGTGGTGAACTTCGCCGCGGAGAGCCATGTGGACCGCTCCGTGGAGGATCCGGGCATCTTCCTGCGCACCAACGTGATGGGCACCCAGACCATGATGGATGCCTGCCGGAAATACGGCGTGAAGCGCTATCACCAGGTTTCCACGGACGAGGTGTACGGTGATCTTCCCCTGGACCGGCCTGACCTGTTCTTTACGGAAGAAACACACCTGCACACCTCCAGCCCCTATTCCGCATCCAAGGCAGGCGCTGACCTGCTGGTGCTGGCCTATGCCCGGACGTACGGACTGCCCGTGAGCATCACCCGCTGCTCCAACAACTACGGTCCCTATCACTTCCCGGAAAAGCTCATCCCGCTGATGATCACCCGGGCACTGGCGGACGAGAGCCTGCCGGTGTACGGCACGGGCGAGAACGTCAGGGACTGGCTGTATGTGGAAGACCACTGCGCGGCCATCGACCTGGTGATGAGAAAGGGCCGTGAGGGCGAGGTTTACAACGTGGGCGGCCACAACGAGCGGACCAACCTGAGCGTGGTAAAGACCGTGCTGAAGGAACTGGGCAAGCCCGAGAGCCTGATCACCTATGTGCGGGACCGTCCCGGCCACGACCGGCGCTATGCCATTGATCCCACCAAGATCCATCAGGAACTGGGATGGCTGCCTGCCACCACCTTTGATGACGGCATCCACAGGACGGTGCAGTGGTACCTGGACCATCAGGACTGGTGGAAGCATATTCTGGCCGGCGAATACCAGAATTACTATGAACATATGTACGGGAACAGGTGAAGAACATGAAGGTAATGGTGACAGGCGCACAGGGACAGCTGGGTCAGGATGTGGTCTGCCGCCTGATGCAGGCCGGCCTGGAAGTCATCGATGTGGACGCAGACGACTTTGATCTGACAGACACCTATGCGGTGATGGACTTTGTCACCACTCAGAAACCGGACGCCATCATCCACTGTGCTGCCTATACCAGTGTGGACAGGGCTGAACACGAGGTGGAGAAGTGCTGCCGCGTCAACGGGCTTGGTACCGACAACCTGGTCCGGGCGGCCCTGCGGGTCCGGGCAAAGTTCATGTTTATTTCCACCGACTACGTGTTCTCCGGCGCAGGGAATGAGCCCCATGAGACGGACGAGCACAGGCGGCCGCAGAACATTTACGGACAGAGCAAAATGCAGGGCGAGGTGGCTGTAAGGAGCCAGATGACAGCGTACTTTATTGTGCGCACTTCCTGGCTGTTCAGCACCCACGGCAATAACTTTGTCAGGACCATTCTGGAGAAGGGCCGGGAGAAAGGCGCGCTCAATGTGGTGGATGACCAGATCGGTTCTCCCACCTACGCCTGGGATCTGGCAGGTCTCCTGGTGAATATGATCCAGACGGAAAAATACGGTCTGTACCACGCCACCAATGAGGGCGTCTGCTCATGGGCAGAGTTTGCCGAAGAAATCCTCCGCCAGGCAGGTGTACACTGTACGGTGAAGCATGTGCCCAGCAGTGCATACAAGACGGACGCCAGGCGTCCCCTGAACTCCGTTCTGAGCAAGAAGAGCCTGGATGAAGCAGGTTTCAGCCGCCTGCCCCCGTGGCAGGACGCACTGACGCGCTGTCTTGAAGAAATGCATGTCACAGGGACAGAACAAACACGAGAGAGGATCTGAAGAAATGAGAATTGCACTGATTAATGAAAACAGCCAGGCAGCCAAGAACAGCCTGATTGAAGCCACCCTGAAAAAGGTTGTGGAACCCATGGGCCATGAAGTCGTCAATTACGGCATGTACACGGCGGATGACGCCTGCCAGCTGACCTATGTGAAGGTCGGCCTGCTGGCATCCATCCTGCTTCAGACAGGCGCTGCGGATTATGTGGTCACCGGCTGCGGCACCGGAGAGGGCGCCATGCTTGCCTGCAATTCATTCCCCGGTGTGCTCTGCGGCCACCTGACGGATCCCTCCGACGGGTATATGTTTGCCCAGATCAATGACGGCAACTGCGTGGCCCTGCCCTTTGCCAAGGATTTCGGCTGGGGTGCCGAGCTGAAGCTGGAGATGATTTTCCAGCAGCTCTTCGGCTTTGGCCATGGCCAGGGCTATCCCAAGGAAAGGGTTGTGCCTGAACAGCGCAACAAGAAGATCCTGGACGAAGTGAAAAAGGTGACGTACAGGAAGCTGATGGAGATCCTGCCGGACCTGGACCAGGATTTTGTGCGGGAGACGGTCAGCGGCGAAAAGTTTGCGGAGCTCTTCTATCCTGCCTGCAAGGATGAAGCGGTGGCAAAGTACCTGAAGGACCTGACCAAGTAAGGCTGTGCCTGAAACAGGTCAGAAACCTCGGATCACGTTTTACCGGTTGACATTTTTACTGGGTATACAGTGATTTATGAAAATACAGACGAAAAAACAGATCAAACTGGCCCTGCATTATGTGCGGGGCCATCTTCTTCAGTATATGCTGGGGATTCTGGCGCTGCTGATTGTGGATGCCCTGAATACCCGGATTCCCCGTCTGACGGGCAGCCTGACAGATACCCTGGCGGGGGGCCTGAGCGGCGGAAATCTGACCATGGCGGATGTGTGGCCTGTGTGCATGCAGATCCTTTTCAGCGGCGTGATGATTACCCTGGGCCGCTTTGGCTGGCGCTACTTCATCTTCGGGGCAGCCAGGTCCATTGAAAAGGAAATGCGCAACGATCTGTTCGGACACCTGGAAAAGCTCTCCATGCGCTATTTCCATGCCAACAAGACCGGCGACCTCATGGCTCACTTCACCAACGACCTGCAGTCTGTGCGCCAGATGCTGGGCATGACGGTGATCACCACCTTTGATGCCTCCGTCATGCTGGTGATGGTGGTCTATTCCATGCTGCGGTATGTGAACGTGCACCTGACGCTGATCGCCATTGTGCCCATGATCCTGATTGTCTTTGGGGACATATTCTTCGGGAAGGTCATGCACCGGAGATTCCGGGAGAGACAGGAAGCCTTCTCGGAGCTGACGGACATGGTGCAGGAATCTGTCAGCGGCATCCGGGTGATCAAGGCCTACGTGCAGGAACATCTGGAGATGGCTGCCTTTGCCAGACAGAACGAAAATACCCGGGAAAAGAACCTGAACGTGGTCAGGCTCTTCGCCCTGGTCATGCCGCTGCTTGACATGATCATCGGCATCTCCCTGGTGATCACCCTGATCTACGGCGGCTATCTGACCATCCAGGAGCAGATGACCCTGGGTCAGTTCGTGGCCTTCAACAGTTATGTCACCATGCTGGTGTGGCCCATGATTGCAGTAGGGGAATGCATCTCCTCCCTATCCCAGGGAATGGCCAGTCTGGGCAGGGTGTTCAGGATCTTTAAGGAAAAGCCGGATATCAAAGAGGCGGAGGATGCCAGACGGGATATCACGGCGATTCAGGGCGGGATTACCCTGGACCACCTGTCCTTTACCTATCCGGAAGGGGAAAAGCCTGTCCTTTCCGATATCTCCGTTGAAGTAAAGCCGGGGGAGATCCTGGCTGTGGTGGGACGCACCGGCAGCGGCAAGTCCACCCTGGTGCATCTGCTGGAGCGGGAATACGACCCGCAGGATCCTGCATCCATCAGAATCGACGGCATTCCGGTTTCAAAACTGCCCCTGTCGGTGCTGCATGAGGGGATCGCCTGCGTGCCCCAGGACAGCTATCTGTTTTCGGATACCATTGAGGAGAATATTGCCTTTGGCATGCCGGAAAAGGACGGGGAAGCCATCCGCGAAGCAGCGAAGGCTGCCTGTATCCATGACAGCATTGAGGCGTTCCCGGAGGGCTATGGAACCCTGGTGGGCGAGCGGGGCGTCACCCTCTCCGGCGGACAGAAGCAGCGGGTGGCCATCGCCCGGGCCCTGGTCCGCAGAGCGCCTGTCCTGATCCTTGACGACGCGCTGTCCGCTGTGGACACCGATACGGAGGAACAGATCCTGCAGAATCTGAAGGAAGTCTGCAGGGGACAGACACAGGTCATCATCGCCCACAGGATTTCCACCATTCAGCACGCGGACCATATTCTGGTGCTGGAGGGCGGCCGGGCAGCGGAGTACGGGACCCATGCGGAACTGATGGAAAAGCACGGTGTGTACCGGCATATGTATGACATGCAGCAGCTGGAGAAGCAGCTCATGCACGGAGGGAGCGGGGAAGCGTGAAGAAGCAGACAGAAGATATTGCCTATGAAGGCAACGCGTTTTTGCGCCTGATCTCCTACATGAAGCCCTACCGTGGCATGTTCGCCCTGTGCCTGGTTCTGGTGCTGGGCGGTACGGCCATGGAAATCCTCCGGCCGGTTATCATCGGAAACGCCATCGACCGCTACATCACCGGTGAGGAGGCACTGAGCCTGACACGGGATGCAAGGTTTCAGGGCATCCTCATAGCCGGCGGCCTGTATGTGCTTCTCCTTCTGGCACGTTTCCTTCTCAACCGCTTTCAGTATCTTCTGATGCAGAAAACGGGCCAGAACATTGTCTATGATCTCCGGGGGGATCTGTACAGGCATGTGCTCTCCCTGACCATGCGGTTTTTTGACGTGACACCGGTGGGCAAGATTGTGACCCGGATCACCAATGATGTGGAGTCCATCAATGAGGTGTATTCCAATGTCCTGGTGAAGCTGTTCCAGAACGGTGTGAAAATCCTTACCCTGGGCTCCATCATGATCGCCCTGGATGTGAGAATGGCTCTGTACAGTTTCCTTCTGGTGCCCGTGGTGGTGGTGCTGACGGTGGTCTTCCGGAAACTGTCCCGGGCGGCCTTCCAGCTTACCCGCACCCGTGTGACGGCACTGAATACCTTTCTGTCCGAGCACCTGTCCGGCATGGATCTGATTCAGATGTTCGGGCGGGAAGAACAGAAGCATAAGGCGTTCTGTCAGAAAAGTGAGGAGCTCTATGAGGCCAACAGCCGGGAGATCCTGATCAATGCCCTTTTCAGACCCTCCACGTACCTTACCTATGTCATAGCCCTTGTGCTCCTGCTTCTGGTGGGCTCCTCCCAGGTGATCCGGGGCAGCGTGACCATGGGTACCCTGTACATCTTTATTCAGTACATTGAATCCTTCTTCAATCCCATCCAGGAAATGGCAGAGCAGTTCTCCACCCTGCAGAGCGCCCTGGCCTCGGCGGAAAAAATCTTTACGCTGCTGGATACCAGACCGGACATTCCGGAGGAAAACAATCCCAGGATCCTTGATAAGGTGCAGGGCCGCATCGAGTTTGACCATGTCTGGTTTGCCTATAAGGATGAGGACTGGGTGCTGCGGGATGTGTCCTTCACCATAGAACCCGGCGAGCGGGTGGCCTTTGTGGGAGCCACCGGGGCCGGCAAATCCTCCATTCTGAACCTGATGGGCCGCTACTACGATGTGCAGCGCGGAAGCATCCGCATCGACGGGGTGGACATCCGCCAGCTTTCAAGGGAACAGATCCGGCGGGCCATAGGGCAGGTGCAGCAGGATGTCTTTATCTTTACCGGGGATATCGCCGGCAACATCCGCCTGCTTAGGGAGGACATCACAGACGAAATGATCCGCAAAAGCGCACATGATGTGAATGCGGACCGCTTCATAGAAAGACTCCCCAACGGGTTCAGCCAGCACGTGACGGAGAGGGGGTCCACCTTTTCCTCTGGGGAGCGGCAGCTGCTTTCCTTTGCCAGAACCCTTGCCTATGATCCCAGGATCCTGATACTGGATGAGGCAACGGCACACATTGATACGGAAACGGAGAGATGGATCCAGGAGGCGGTGGAGCGCCTGATGCAGGGCAGAACCTGCATCATGGTGGCACACAGGCTCTCCACCATCCAGCACTGCGACCGGATCCTGGTGATGCACCACGGAAAGATAAGAGAGAGCGGAACCCATCAGGAACTGCTTGCACTGCACGGCATTTACTGGAAACTCTATGAACTGCAGCTTCTCTCCCGGGGAGCCGGGTAAGAAAGGCTCCGGACCAGAAAAGAGGCGGCGTGAATCATCACGCCGCCTCTTTTGGAATGCGTTACTCCTTGGCCAGCTTATCGCTCAGGGTGGTGACCACGGTGAACAGATAGGACAGGCAGTACAGGCCGATACCGATCAGGGACCAGGTAACCGCGGTAACCTGGGTTTCCGGATGGTTGACCGGGTTGAGCATATCGCCCACCACGTCCACACGGCCCTTTACAAAGAACACGGTGGCAGCGGCCATAAGGAGGGAGAGGATCAGGGTTACAGCGCCGGTGGCGCCCTTGCATGCATCAGGCCTGAGGGTCAGGAACAAGGCGCACACAATCACGATGAAGGGCAGGATCAGGACCAGGGGATCAATGGGGGTATGAAGGCCCGCCATGTATCCCGTGGTGGTATTGACGACGTAGACAACCATGCCGATCAGAGCCAGAATGGCGGAAAGGCAGAGAAGTTTGCCGAAAGCATTTGTTTTCTTTGCCATTTCAAATCACCCCTTCTTTTTCTTTCCCATGATGGCGCATACAATCCAGGCGCAGCAGAAGACGCCGGCTGCAATGCCGGAGTACAGCTGCAGGTTCCTGTAAAGGGCACGCCAGGAGGTGGTCAGCTCGACCCGGTGGGCCGTGGGATCTGCGCCATTCATGGCGGCAGAGTGCGCCAGCGGGTAGAGGATGTACTTGATGTCCTGCTTCATGGCTGCAGCCAGCTGCGGATCAGCGGCCAGGGTGTCGCCGGTGAAGTATTCCACAGAACCGCCGAAGCCGCAGAAGGCCACCGTGCCGTAGAGGACGGATTCCTTGGGCATGGCTTTCATGGACACACCGGTGAAGTCAGTGACGGAATAGCCCTTGAAACCCCATTCGTTGCGGAGAATGTCAACGCACACGCCCTTGTTGGCGCTGGGTGCCACGGCTCCGATGCGGTTGAAACTGGTCATGACGCCCAGAGCACCGTTGACATACACGTCCGTGCGCTCTGCCATGGAGGCCGGTTTTCCGCTGGCTTCGAAGGACTGCTGGAAGCCGCGCAGTTCCATTTCACGGGCAGCCTGTTCAGACATGAAGACAGCCACGCCGGAACGGTTGATTTCCTGGTCGTTGAAGGCCAGATGCTTTACGTTCACAAGGCAGCCCTTGCTCTGGGCACCCTGCACCACGGCACTGCCGGTATAGCCGGAGAGGATGGGATCCTCGCTGTAATACTCAGCACCGCGTCCGTTGTAGCCGTGACGGTGGATGTTCATGCCGGGGCCGATCATGATGGGATAGTTGAACATAAGGGTGGATTCGCCCAGGATCAGTTCGCCGTTGCGGAAGGCCAGATCCTTGTTCCAGGTATAGGCCAGGTTGGTGGGTGTGGGTGCGACGCGGGTGCCATAGCCGCCCTTGGAGGCATCAAAGTCCGGCATGGTGCTGAACATGGTGCCCTGATACTGGCCGTCATTGGCATAGGTGCCGCCGTCGGATCCGCCGGGGCCGTCATCTGCCTTGTTGCCGGCATAGCCCACGGACTCGATGCCCTGGATGTTGTGGAAGGCGTTGGAAGCGAAGGTGACGAATTCGTCGGGGGTGACCTGATCAATCAGGGTGTCCCAGCGGGGATCGTCCCAGTCGGCATTTATCATCTCAAAGATGGTCATGCCGTTGTTGGCGCCCCAGTTGAAGCCTTCAGCACCGGTGGTCAGGGGGATCACGTCGTTTCTCAGCAGCGTGGCCAGCCGGCCGGTGGCAGACAGACCTGCATGCAGGGTGGGATAGGTGCCGTTCCAGTCCTGACGGCTCATGTAGGAAGCGGTTCCCTCATAGCCTTCGAACGTGTTGATGTCCATGGAGCTGTCGCCTTCGCTCAGCACGTTGTGGATCTGCGTGCCGTTCTTGGAGGTGGCGAAGGTGGTGCTGTCAAAGTCAGCCCAGTTCCAGGTATAGGTCTTGTCAGCACTGCCGGTTTCCAGCAGGTTCTGGGCAGTGAGAATGTTGGAGAGGGCGTCATGGCTGTCATTGCCGATGGCGAACCAGTAGTCGCCGCTGTCCAGAATGTAGGTGCCGGCGCCCTTGGCGTCATAAGATGCAAGGTTGGCCATGTCAAGGTGCAGGGTGATGGTCTGCGTTTCGCCGGGAGCCAGGGTCCTGGTCTTTTCGTAGTCCATCAGCTGGATGGCGCTCTTTTCCACATGGTTGGTCTTGTCGTAGTCGGTATAGGGGCTCTGGGCATAGACCTGTACAACGGCCTTGCCGGAAGCAGAACCGGTGTTGGTGGTGGTTACGGTGACATCTGCGGACTTTTTGTCATCTGCGATGGCAACGCTGTCCAGGGTCTGCTCGAAGGTGGTGTAGCTCAGGCCGTAGCCGAAGGGATATACCACTTCATTTTCATAGACCCAGCTGCCGTCTGCGGTGGCAACGGTGGTATCCGCGTTGGTATAGGTGCCTGCAGCGGCAGCGGCGGCATTGTTCACACCGGCCACCACGTCAGCCCAGCGGCTCTCGAAATAGCGGTAGCCGGCATAGATGCCTTCCTCGTTGATGAGGTAGCTGTTGACGTTGTCGTCGGGGGTGAAGTCAGCTGCGTTTGCCCAGGCCACAGCGCCGTTTCCGCCAAAGGAAACCATGGCGGGGCTGACAGCGGAGTTGGCGATGTAGATATCGCCCAGGTGGCCGGAGGGGGAGACGGCGCCGAAGAGGACGTCGGCAACGGCATAGAAGCCGTATGCACCGGGATAGCCGATCCAGAGGATAGCATCCACGTCGGGATCATCCCGGACTTCCTTCAGCTCCATGGGATTGACGGAATTCACCAGGAGAATAACGGTGTCGAAGTTGGCTTTTGCCTCCTCCAGCACGGCCTTTTCCAGGGAATTGAGACCGAAGATGTTGCCGGTGGTGGAATCGGTGCCGCCGGTGATGTAGTTCTTGCCTTCGCCGCCGGGCCTGCCTACCACAACAATGGCAGCATCCTTGTACCCTTCATAATCAGCGGCGGTCAGGCCGAGATCGGAAAGGGAAGCTTCCATGGCTTCTGCGGTGCCGGTCATGTTCAGGTCGCCCTTGGTGTTTTCACCGGAAGAGGAGGCCCCTGAATATTCACCGTAGAGTTCACCGGCTGCAGTCAGGTTGCCGCCATTGGCCACAACCCAGTCCTTGTACTTCTGCGTGACGGCGGGGTTGATGTTGAGCCCGGCCTTCTGCAGGGCAAGGTATGCCTGGTTGCCGTCTTCAATGACGGTGGTGTCCGGGGCTGCGCCCATGGAGTTGCCGTAGACCGGCGCATAGCTGCGCAGGCCCAGCATGGTGACACTGGCGCCGCTGGTCATGGGAAGAGCGTTCTCGTTTTTCAGAAGAACGAAACTTTCCTGAGCTTCCTCAATTGCGAACGCCCGGAGTGCTTCAATGGCTTCCATCTGGGATTTGAACTCAGACTGGTAGAGCCACTGTGCCTGGCCGCTGCCTTCAATGCGGTAGCTGGTTTCGCCAAAAAACGTGTCAATCGGCTGGCGGTATGATTCCATGATGGGACCTGCCACCAGGGACGCGATCAGAACGAAGGCGGCCAGTGAGGTGAGGGCACGGAAAATGCCCGTTGCCTTTACCATAAGGGATACTCCTCCTTTGTGAGAATTAATAACAGCGCAAAAGCGCACTGTTTCAGGGAAGAAAACCGGTCAGCCCGTCTCTCAGGAGCTGTTTGTCCAGGTCCCGGAGCCATGATTCCGTGTTCCGGTAGGCTGCCTGGGTCAGAAGATGGTACTGTGTGTCAAAAAAGTCCGCAGTGTGGAACAGATAGTCCTGAAGATGTGAGATGAGAACAGGGCCGGACATCCGGGAGATCAGGCCGTGCATGGTCTCGTCCATGGCTGCCACGTTGTCCCGGTGCTCAGAGGGGATCGCATCGATATTGACGCAGGCCCAGGATACATATACCCGTATGCCATGTTCCCGGAAGCCTTCATACATCCGGGCCAGGTCCGGCAGACCGTTTTCCAGCTGCGTCAGGTCCAGGTCCACATGGTCTTCCAGCCTTGTGCGGCCCTGGGTGCGCAGGAGGGGGACGGAGCCGGTGTCATCCATGAAGCGGTTGCCCCCGGCGTCCAGATAGACGCTGTCATAGGTGCCGCCGGGCTGCTTCCTGGAAAGATAACCCGCCAGGCTGTCAAACACGCCGGAGATGCTGCGCAGGTCCACCAGGGAGAAAAGATCGTAATTGTATTCCAGCCCGGACCAGAGCTTGTCATCCCCTTCATACATGTCCCGGGTCAGAAGCAGCTGACGGGTGCTGGAGATCTCCGGAGCATGGAAGAGGATGTCACCGGGCTTCATCAGGCTTTTCAGAACAGACATCTGAACATAGCCGTTTACCGTGCCGTTAAGCCCCAGGTTGACGATGCGGAAATCGGGGTACCGGTGCCTTGCTTCACTGCCGATGAGATTGTACCAGACATTGCACCCGCCGTAGAAAACAAGACGGGGGCGGCTGTCTGACGGATCCAGCAGCAGGTCAATCTTGTCCGCATAGCAGCTTTCTCTCCGGTAAGCGTACCCGTAGGGGTCCGTGGCGGCGAGAATATGCAGGGTTGTCAGGTTTTTGCAGTCTGCAAAGGAGCGGTCGGAAAAGGAGCGCAGATCATCTGACAGGGTCAGCTCCCGCATGCGGGCACCGGCAAAGGCCAGATCGTCTATGACTTCAAGGCCCCGGGGCAATATGACTGCTTCAGCCTCTGCATCCCGGAAGGCGCCTGCGGCAATGCGCCTGACCGGCAGGCCTCCCAGCATGCCCGGCACCACCAGAGGATCCGTATGCCCGGTGTGGGTGAGAATTACGGCCCCGTCTTCTTCCGCTTCCCATGTAAAGTCTTCCTCCGGCGCCCAGGGCTGCCAGACGGCTTTCAGGGAAAGTCCTTCCAGGGGCACATCCACCCGGCTTCCGGGGGAGACCGTCTCCCCGGAGGGCGTGCGCCAGCCGGTCAGGGTAAACCCCGGCCGGATCAGGTGAAGCCCCCGGTCGGTATTGGGCCTTGGATGCTCAAGGATGGAACAGGTAAGGGTATAGGGAGCGGCACCTTCCATCCCGGGGTCGTAGGTGATGGTTCGCTCAAGGCGCTGTGCCTGCGCAGCCTCCACCCCTGCGTACAGGAGGGTGATTTCCAGCCGCAGAGGGTAGCGCACATCCCGCAGTTCCAGACGGTAGCCGTCACTGGTGGCTTTAAGCAGATGGGGATGCTCAGGAAGAATTTTCCTGATGATCCAGCCGGGATCCGTTTCCAGATCAAAGCTGACGCTTCCGCCAATGTCCACACGCTGTCCGTTCTGATGGACCTGAAGATGTTCCGTTTCCGTAATGCACACCAGCAGGCTGCCGCCGGCAGAGGCCGGGAAGCATACAGAAAGAATGAAACATATAAGGAAAAAATACATTAAAAAGGGGAAAAGTGTGAGAGACGGAAAGAGAAATGGACGCTGCGTGCGCATGAACATTCCTTCTTTCCTGTTGGTTTTGGTAAAAGAACAGAGGGAATTATACAGAATTGCGGGGAAAAAGTAAAATAAAAAAACAGTGCAGTGTAACAGATATACAAACTGCACCGCTTATTGCAAAAATGTTCGGAAAAGTGTTGAAAGGGGCCAGCTTTCTGATTACAGAAGGTACAGCGGGAGCCATGCCAGGACCAGAAAAAGCAGTATCAGGATAAGCTGATGCCGGTTTCCGAAGGCAATGCCCAGGACTTCCCGGACAAAGGCCTGGGGCAGGAAGTACCATTTCGTGGGACTCCCCAGGGTATCCATGGAAAAGCCCAGTTTCTGGGCATACATGGCGGTGCGCAGCACATGGAAATCACTGGTGGCAAAGGCGAAGAGACTGCAGCCGGACAGCTGGATGGAATAGGACAGATTCTCCCTGGTGCTGGCAGCTTTCTTTTCCGGTATGATCTGTTTTTCGTCCATGCCAAGGCTCACAAGATAGCGCCGGATGGCTTCCCCCTCCGGGAGCACTTCATTTTTACCCTGGCCGCCGCTGGGAACGAGAAGAGGCATAAGGCCTGTATGGGCAGCCTGCTTTTCCGCAAAAGCCACGGCCCTGTCCGTTCTGCCTTTCAGCAGAGGCGTCAGCGTGCCGTCCCGTCTCAGCCCGCTGCCAAGGATGATGACGGCTTCCCGGTCCATGCGGGGCCGGATGGACAGCAGGGTGATGGTGCAGATGACACAGGCGAGGAGAAAGCTGTCCGGATACAGAAGGAAGGAGAGAAAAACGAAGCCGCGGACAGACACGGGTACGAAAAGGAAGAGAAGCAGACGGAAGATGAACCAGAGCAGGCAGGCGGGTATGTAGAGGAAAAGCCCTGTGGACCAGCCCTCCCGGTGCATGCGCAGACAAAGGCCGCCTGTGAGCCAGCATGTGAGAAAAGCAAGAGGAAAAAGGGAAAGCTGCAGAAGAAGGCTTCCGGAAATGGCGGTATGTGCCATGAGCTGTTCCGGTCCTCCTGCAGTATAAGAGGAGAGCAGGACACAGAAACGAACCAGGCAGGAGACAGCAAGTGCCATACGCCCGGGAAGATGAGGATACCAGGTTCTGTTTCGCATGTCCTTTATGACGGTGTACAGGGCCCATATGCAGGCAGATGCTTCCAGACAGAGCAGGAGTGCCCGGCAGACAGCCATATGCCCTGTCCATGCGAGCAGGCCGGGGAGGAGCACTGCCAGAAGAATGCAGGCAGTCTGGACGATCCGTTTTCCTTGCATGCTGTTTTACCTCCCTCGTCTGTCTGGTTTCCAGGTGCCGGGTCTTTTTATGTATCATAGCAGAAAGCATCTGGGCAGACCACAGAAAATGGCGGGAAACAAAAAGAAAGCAGAAAGGGCTGTGAGGGCAGAAAAAAGCATGCCCGGGCGGAAGCCCTGGGCATGCGGGATATTCTTTTATTCTCTGGCGGCCAGAATAGAAGACATGGCCGGGCTGCTTCTCTTCCCAAGAAGTGGGTGCCGGTGTTCCAGGGTGGCCATGGCGATTTCCACATCTTCGTGTACTTCGTCCGGCGTAAAGGCGCCCAGGGTAACCATATCGCAGTCCCGGATGGTGGTGTAGCTGAAGGTGAGGCCCACAAAGGGAGTGCACCTGCCCGCTGCCATGGACTTGATGGTCATGACAGGCTTTTTGGCGTTCCAGATGATGCTGTTGACGCCTTCCACCTCAATCTGCATCAGGAAACCCATGCAGTTGTAGATCTGAATATACGTCTGAACATCATATTCGTTCCTGTCAGAGTACTGGACCACTTCCGGCATATGGGCCGACAGACCGGAAATCATCCCGTGCTGGCGGATCATATCCAGATAATCCGGAAGACGGGTCATGGATTGCAGGTTTTTGTTGATGAGCTGTTCGCAGGCCATGTGATGGATCAGGCAGAATGTGGCCCCGTCCTCTGCAGATTTTCTGACCAGCTTTTCCGCCTCCAGCCGGCCCTCCGGGGAGTCATCCACATTCAGGGCGGGCGTCACGATCCGGATGATTTTCCGGCCGGTCTTTTCTTCTGTCAGTCTCAGGCCCTGTTCCAGGGGACTGTTCTGAGAAAAATCCGGAGCCATGACGGCGTCAATGCCATAGCACATGTAGGCATCTGCCACGGCAGATACATTCTTCGGGTCACTGTGGCGGGAAAGGATCATGGCATCTGCTGCGGGACCCGTGTGGCTGTATCCCAGCAGCCAGTTGGTTCCCATCAGCATACGGGGAAGGGATACACCGGCAACTTCGGTACGCGGAAACATCTTCATAATATGCAGCCTCCTGTGTTTTTATGTTTTGTGTGTCTGCTGTGCTTTACATGTATTTGCCCGGCCTGAAACTTACAGGAAGACATCCCCTTTGGCGGCGCGGGTACGGGATACATCAACGATCAGGCCCTTGAGCTTGTCCAGACTTTTCCATTTCATGGCCAGCTTTTTGGTGTCCATGCCGTACTGGGCAATGATGTCCTTCAGTTCCTTTTCAGAGAGGCCGGAAAGCCTGGTGTACAGAGCTTCTTCCCCTTCCTGCATGAGGACGGCGGTGGGGTTCAGTACAGCGGGATCCCTGAGGGATCTTGTGGTGCTGCGCTTTGTTCTGCTTTTTTCTTCTGTATCTCCTTTTCCGGATTTGTCCTGAGGAGTTACCGGGGGAAGCAGAAGGGCTTCCAGTTTTTTCCCGAATGCTTCGTTTGCCTGAGCTTCCTCCATAACCAGGCTCAGGAGCTGTTTCAGGAGCTTTTCTGCCTTTTTGTCCATGCTGCTTAAACCTCCATTTCCATGATTTCCTTTGCGAAGGATTCAAACCATGTGCTGGGGCCGTTATAGCCCCATTTCTGTTTCAGAGTGTTCTTTTCAGTGTATTCTGCGGCTTCTGCCAGCTGGCTGGTTTCATAGAATACCGTCTCAAACAGAGGCGGCCAGCCTGGAAGGGTACGGTGTTTGGAATCCAGCTCTTCCATGATTCTTTTATGGATCCTTGACTGTTCGCGGTATTTTGTGATGACAATCCCGTAGCACCGGATCCATCTTCCGCAATCTCTGGAAACGTTCCTGGCCTTATTGAGAATCTGCGGTATTCCATAGGTGGACAGCACATCCGGAATGGTGGGAATGATATAACCATCCGAGATCACAAAACCGTTTTCCGTCATGCAGCTGAAATTGGGCGGGCAGTCCAGCAGGATGTAGTCATAAGCATCCATTACAGGTTCAAGTGCCTGACGCAGGATTGCGGCAGGCTGGTATGACCGCTTCTTTTTTGGAGGATGGACGATTATATCCTGAATGTTTATCAGGTCAGGGCTGGAGGGCAGGAGATCCAGGCTTTTCACTTCCCGGATGTTGGATACGTTTTTCTGGATGGACAGCCCGATGTCAAAGCGGTGGGTGTTGTATACAGCGTCACTGAAGAGGGTATGCAGGGTCAGGCCTTCCCTGTTCAGTTTTACCCAGTCCTGTTCGCTGATCAGCATGGTGGTGCAGTTTGTCTGGGGATCCAGATCCACCACCAGGACCCGCTTCTGGAAGACTCCGGAGAGGGTGGTAGCCAGTCCCACTGTTGTGGTTGTCTTTGCAACGCCGCCTTTCAGGTTGATAAAGGATATAATTCTGGGCATTGTGATTCCCCGTTTCTTTGATGTGCAGCTGCATCTGACGGATGCGCAAAGGGATGGACAGTGTCATGGAAGGCAGATGGATCAGTAAGGCCATTATAGACATGGCTGCCTGGAAATTCAACGGATGCGGGACATGACGCCGTGACAGGCTGTCTTTCATCTGCGTTCAGGTGTTTTCTTGCCTTTTCCCGGGCCTGATGCTACCATCTTTCCATCATGCATTTTGGACCCTGGAGGTCCTCTTTTTCCCTCTGCCTGAAGATATACTGTTTATGGCAGCACAGGGACGGAAGGAGAGAGCAGGCATATGGCAAACGGAAAAGCACAGGGTGAAACGCTGGAGACATCCCAGGAGGAACTGCTGCATCTGCTGAAAAACGGGAGAAGCGAGGAAGTGGCTGCCCGTGTCAGGCAGATGGAGAAGACAGCATATACCGATAATTTTGTGACCTTCATGGATCAGATGATCAGGGAGCACAGGGTATCCAGAAAGCAGATTGCCCTGCGCTCCGGGCTTTCCCAGGACTACACCTATAAGCTCCTCAGGGGCGACAAGCATACAGATGAAAGGGATTATATCCTGGCCATGTGTCTGGCACTGGGAATGAACCTGAGCCAGACCCAGCATGCCCTGGGCACCTACGGCATGCCCCTTCTGAGCGGGAAGGATGTGCGCAGCCACATCATCCAGCTTGCCATTGTGGACGGAAGGAACATGGATGAAATCAACGACATGCTGGAAAAGGCAGGCTATCCGCTGATCCGCACAAATCCGGACATGCCCTCAGCCCCCATACACAGTTCCGAGGTGACGGATGGGGAGATGGAGCCGGCCCGGGCGGGGAAAAGGCATTATGAGGAGACAGAATCCTTTGTGGATGCCCGGCGCTGCGGGATGTCACCCATGGATTATATGTACACAGGATGGATCCGGCTTAAGGATGAAAACGGAAAAGCCTTTCAGGTGGAAGCTGTCTATCACCCGGAAGGCACCAGCCTGACAGTCTTCCCGGGCTGGAGGGACATGGAAGATGAGAATTTGCAGGACACGGAAGAGGAATGCCTTGAATCCTATGAATCCCTTGAGGATGCAGCGGCATCTGCGTTCTTTCCCTGGTTTCTGGAGATAGACAGGCGGACGGACAGGAAAGTCATGGAAGTCGTTGGCAAAGTGGACGACACAAGGGAGTACGGCTGCCGTGTGGGATCCGCCATACACGGGGACGCCATGGTATACATTGAAGTGTTCAATGACAGACAGCCCGAGCTGAGGGAGTATTTTCAGGTGGTCATGCACCGTGACGGTTCGTTCCGGTACACGGCCAGCCACGAAAGTGTCTTCCTGCGCCTGGAGATGGGCCGGGACCTGTATGAGCTTTATTACGGGAAATACCGGGAGCCGGAATACTATATTGATACAGCGGAAAACCATTTCTCCGGCGAGAAGGTCCGCTACAGGTTCATTTTTACCATGGCAACGGTTCTTATGTTTGATTTCATTGAAAAGCACGGTGCCTTTGTTATCCCGGATGCACACCTGGTGGAGGAGACAAGACTGGAATACTTTGCCCAGCAGGGTGCGATGCATATGCAGGAGGGGGACTATGCCGCGGCGGTACAGGTCCTGCAGCAGGCCGTGGAAATGCTGGGAAAGGAGATCGGGGACGACAGGCTGTGCATGTATCTGTGCTTCTGCCGCAGGATTATCTGCGCTCTGAATGCGCAGGGGAAGGAGCGGGAAACAAAGCCCTGGCACAGCCGAATCCGTGCCATGAGGGACCGTGTCCTTGCGTGGAATCCGGAAAACGCGGAACACCGGCAGACGGCACTGGATATTCTTGCCGAAAACTGTCTGTATGATTATGGTGAAAACCGGGAAAACCCGGGAAAAAGCGAAAAGTACCTTCTGGAACTGATGGACCTGCTGGAACATCACGGTGCTGCCCGGGAAGACTGGGGGCTGCAGCTTAGTGCCTTCAGCTTTTATGCCTGGTATCTGGAAGAGAAGGATGTGGAGAAGGCTGTTTCGTATTACCGCAGGGCAATTGCCACAGCCAGGGACCACCGCCTGGAGGAAATACCCTCCAGTGCGCCCAATGTGGTGGCCGCCAGCAACAATCTGGGCTGGGTCCTCTGGAACCTTCTGGACAGTGAGGAAGCCATTCTGCATTACGGCAGGGCCCTGGACCTGCTGGAGATGTACATGTCCAGCGGCGTTATGGAAAAGGATGCCGTCCTGGACAGGATGGACCATATGGGCTCTGCCCTCCATGACATCTATCTGGAAACAGGAAGGGAAAAGGAAGCGGAAGCATTGCGCAGCCGCCTCGGGGCCTGGGGCGTCCATCTGAAGGAAGATACAGGACTGGAAGAGTGATACAGGAAAATGCAGAAAGCAGCAGTGCCGTGGAGAAATGGCGCTGCTGCTTTCTGGTGCGCGTGGCGAGCGCACGTTCTAATGGGTGAAAGTCCCTAGTTCACCCTG
>CAMOVR010000019.1 GCA_946627565.1 uncultured Clostridia bacterium | reverse complement strand
TGTTGCGGCACGGAATCGATGATTTTGTTAAACGAGCTGTATTCTACATTGCAAAACAAAACGGCTGGGACATCACCGCTATGGAGACTGACAAAGACCACATTCACATACTTTTGGAATACGATGCCACAGAACGTATCTGCGACATCATCAGTATTCTGAAAAGACAAACAACTTACTACCTGTGGATACGATACAAAATGTATCTTTCAAAACAATACTGGAATAAACATATCTTCTGGTCGGACGGATATTTCGCCTGTAGTATTGGAGAAGCATCTTCAGCTACCATTGAACAGTATATAGCCGAGCAAGGTTAAGAAAGAAAAGGCGGCTCCTCCCACCCTTCAAGAAGAGTGGGTTTCCGCCGCTACAATTATTTATGAAAAAGCAGCGGTGCGTGCTGGTGGAGGAAATGCACAGAAGCCAGAAAAGAGTGGACCGGATGGACTACCTGATCCATATGCAGGAAAAACAGATAAAATGAAGCGAAATCAGAAAAAAGATAAGCATGGGAGGACAGAATCATGATTTACAGGGATTTTGAGGGAATGAAGCTTTCCGCGCTGGGCTTTGGGGCGATGCGCCTGCCGGTTCTGGACGGTGACGACAGCCGCATTGACGAGGACGCGGCCCTGCGCATGGTGGACACGGCCATGCAGGGGGGCATCAACTACTACGACACGGCCTGGGGATATCACGGGGAAAACTCCGAGCTGGTGCTGGGCAAAGCCCTGGCCCGGTATCCCAGGGACAGCTTCTATGTGGCCACCAAGTTCCCCGGCTATGACGCTTCCAACTGGGGCAGGGTAAAGGAAATCTTTCCCAGACAGCTGGAAAAGCTGGGTGTGGCGTACTTTGATTTCTATCTGTTCCACAACGTCTGTGAAATGAACATTGACGCCTATCTGGACGATGAGAAATACGGGATCTACAGCTACCTGATGGAACAGAAGCGGCAGGGCCGCATCCGCCATCTGGGCTTCTCCTGCCACGGGGAGATGGATGTGCTCAGGCGCTTCCTTGAAAAGTACGGCAAAGACATGGAGTTCTGCCAGCTGCAGCTGAATTACCTGGACTGGACCTTCCAGCACGGCAGGGAAAAGGTGGAACTTCTCAGACAGTGGGGAATCCCGGTGTGGGTCATGGAACCCCTCAGGGGCGGCAGACTGGCAAACCTTCCGCAGCAGCATGCGGAGACGCTCAAAGCTCTGCGCCCGGATGAGGAGGTTCCTGCCTGGGCCTTCCGCTTCCTGCAGAGCATTCCCTCTGTGACCATGATCCTCTCGGGCATGTCCAGTGAGGAGCAGCTGGAAAAGAACCTTGCCACCTTTGCGGAAGACAAGCCCCTTACGGATACGGAAATGAAGACCCTGATGGATGTGGCACAGCGGATGCTCTCCTTGGGCACGGTGCCCTGCACCGCCTGCCACTACTGCATCAGCCACTGCCCCATGGGACTGGACATTCCGCGTCTGCTGGCCCTGTACAATGAGCATGTCTATACCGGCGGCGGGTTCATCGCACCCATGGCGCTGAGCGCACTGGATGAGAATAAGCAGCCCCAGGCCTGCCTGCAGTGCCGCAGCTGCGAACAGGTCTGCCCCCAGCAGATCAAAATCTCAGAGGTGCTTAAGGACTTTTCCGAAAAACTGGGATAAGGAGCATGACAGGTGAAGGTCCTGGCCATCTGCGGAAGCGCAAGGAATAACGGCAATACGGAACTGCTGCTTGAAAGCGTCTGCGGGGAACTTGAAAAGGAAGGCATTGAGACGGAAATCGTCAGCCTTGCGACGCAGGTCCTTCAGCCCTGCAGGGCCTGCTGGGCCTGCGCGGGGGAAGAAAACTGCGTGAACAGAAAAGACGCCTTCCGGGACATCTTTGAAAAAATGAAGGCATCAGACGGCATCCTGCTGGGCTCACCGGTATATGCCGCCAACATCTCCTCCGGCATGCAGGCCCTGCTGGAGAGGGCTGCTGTGGTCTGTGACATGCATCCCGGGCTTTTGCGCCATAAGGCAGGGGCAGCTGTGGCCGCAGCCCGCCGGGGAGGGGCCATGGAGGCCATAGATGCCATGAACCATTTCTTCCTGAACCACGAGATGTTTGTGGCCGGGTCGGTTTACTGGAACATGGCCTAAGGGCAGGCCCCGGGAGATATCCTCAAAGACGGGGAAGGGATGGAAAACATGAAGAACCTGGGCCGGAACATGGCGTTTCTTCTGAAGGCCCTTAACGGGGAGGGAAAAGCGTGAGAAGGATTCTGAGCTGCATGCTGGCCCTAGCCGTCCTGCTGCTGTCCTTCGCGGCCTGCGGCGAGGGTGCTGCATCCTCCCGGATTCTGGTGGCGTATTTCTCCGCCACCGGCACCACGTCATCCGTTGCGGAGAAGGCGGCGGATATCCTGCAGGCGGACCTTTATGAAATTGTGCCGGATGTGCCCTACACGGAGGCGGACCTGGCCTATTACACGGGCGGCCGCTGTGACCTTGAGCAGGAAGACCCTGACGTGCGCCCTGCCGTGGCAGGGGCAGAAGTGGATATGGGGCAGTATGACACGGTGCTGATCGGCTATCCCATCTGGCACGGCCAGGCACCCCGCATCATCTCCACCTTCCTTGAGGAGTATGATTTCACGGGAAAGACCCTGGCGGCCTTCTGCACTTCCCATTCAAGCGGCATCGGGTCCAGCGATACAGACCTGCAAAGTCTGGTGCCGGAAAGCGTGACGTGGCTGCCCGGGCAGCGGTTCCCCGCCGGGGCTTCCCGGGAGGAGGTGGAGGCATGGCTGAACCATATCGGCCTTGTTCAGGCACAGGATGCGCAGACGGGCGTGTTTGACTTTGAAAACAGAACGGTGCTTCTCAACAGCGGCTATACCATGCCCATCCTGGGGCTTGGCACCTATGCCCTGGACCATGATACCTGTGTAAACTCCGTCATGGCATTGATTGAGCACGGCGGCAGGCTCATTGATACAGCCTACATGTACGGCAATGAGGAAGCCGTGGGGGAGGGCGTACGGCGGGCCATGGAGGCCTTCGGGGTACCACGGGAGGAAATCTTTGTCATCACCAAGATCTATCCCAGTCAGTTTGACCGTCCGGAGGAAGCCATTGACATGGCCCTTGAGAAGCTGGATCTGGGCTATATTGACATGATGCTCCTCCACCATCCCGGAAGAAACGATGTGAAGGCCTATCTTGCCATGGAAGAATATGTCCGGCAGGGAAAAATCCGCTCCCTGGGCCTGTCCAACTGGTATATCGAAGAGCTGGCGGACTTCCTGCCCAGGGTCCATATCACCCCGGCTCTTGTGCAGAATGAGATCCACCCGTACTATCAGGAACAGGATGTGGTGCCCTTTATCCAGGGAAAGGGCATTGTGGTGCAGTGCTGGTATCCCCTGGGCGGCAGGGGATACACCGGGGAGATGCTTCAGGATGAAACCATTTCGGCCATAGCGGAAAACCACGGCGTTTCCCCGGCCCAGGTGATCCTCAGGTGGGATCTTCATCGGGGCGTGGTGGTGATTCCCGGTTCCTCCAACCCGGACCACATACGCGAAAACCTGGACCTGTTCGGTTTTGAACTGACGGAAGATGAAATGGAAAGCATGGCTGCCCTGGACCGCGGGGAAAAGCATGACTGGTACTGAAAAATGCGGCCCGCAAACCGGAAAAACCCGGATGCGGGCCTTTTTGCATGTCAGGACAGCGGCGGAAAGCAGGGGGAAAGATATGATCCGGATGTGTTCGGGATGTGTTCAGGATGTGCTCAGGATGTTTACAATGGAAACAAGTCGGAGCGGATGACAGGGAAAAATGACAACGGGAAGGGAAAATGCATGATAACGGCATACGCGTCAGATAGAAAAACCGTGAAACAGAATGAAAAATACGGAAATTCTATTGAATTGACTGTATACATATGCATAAGAAAGTGACAGACTGGACTGGGGATGGAGACAGGTTTATAATGAACAGGTCTTTCAATTATGAACCAGAATAGCGCCTGCTTTTTAAGCAGGTCATACGATGGATACAGCGCCAAGCTTGGTGAAGGCGGTGTGGCTGTCATGTGTTCCCGGACACATGCGGCTGACGGAGAAAGGAAAGGGAAAACCATATGAGACGGATACAGGCGGCCTTTCTGATCCTTGCCTTATGCATATGTATGAACGCTCTGGCAGAGGAAAATGAACGTATTTTTGTGGAAAATGAATGGAACTATGTGGACCAGTCCATGGACATAGAGGACGGCATTCCGGGCAATGCCGGCGGGGTTCTGGCAAGAATCCGCAAAAGGGGCCGGCTCCGGGTGGCCATGGAGCCGTTCTTCCCCCCGCAGGAATTCATCGATGCAACGCAGACCGGACAGGACCGTTTCGCAGGCGCGGACGTGGACCTTGCCAGGATGATTGCGGAATACATGGACGTGGAACTGGAAATTGTGCCCATGGATTTTGTGGATGTACTGCCGGCCCTGACGGAGGACAAGTGCGACCTTGCCATATCCGCCCTGGCCTTCACACCCTCAAGAGCCAGCGGCTACACCCTGGGCAACGGGTACTATTTTGCGGAATCCCAGGCCAGCACCTGCATTGTGATCCGTGAGGAGGACAGGGATGCCATCCGGACCATAAAGGACCTTGAGGATAAAACCCTGATCGTCCAGAGCGGGTCGGTGCAGGAAACCATGGCGGCGGAAAACATCCAGTATTATCTGGAATTCCGCAGGGTAAGCCAGTCCTCCCTGTGCTATGAGGCGGTCATGAAGGGTGAGGCGGACGCGGCCGTCATGGACATGGAGACCATGAAAAACTATATCGAAGACAACCCCGGGTGCGGTCTTGTCCTGATGGATGATGTGTACTTCCAGCTGGATGAAGCCTACAAGGGGGACCGCATTGCCGCCAAGAAGGGTGAACTGCAGCTGATGTATTTTGTCAATGGGGTGATTGAAAAGGTCGTCAACCGTAACCTGTACGACCGCTGGCTGACGGAAGCTGAAAAACGGATCAAGGAACTGGGCCTGTAAGGGCGGGAGGTACACCGTGGAAAAGAAATGGAAGCTGATCCCGTTTGTTCTGATGCTCCTGCTGTGCATGGGCCTGGATTACGGGGGATGGTATTTTACATCCAGGTATGATTTGCCCTTCTGGCTGGATTCCGTGGGCACAGTGGCCTTTGCCATCCTGATGGGGCCTGTATGCGGAGCCATTCTGGGCGGCAGCATGAACGTGCTTTACTACGTGATCTCAGGGGATTCATGGATCTACGGCCTGGTGGGCATTGAGATCGGCGTGGTGGTGGGCATCATGTCCAGGAAAAGAAGGATGGTCACCATCTTTGACATGCTCAATGTGGCCGCCGTCATTGCCATTGGGGCGACCCTGATTGCCCTGCCCCTGAATGTGATCTTTTCAGGGGGGCGCACGGGCAATCTGTACGGGGACGCCGTCATAGGGTTCCTGCAGGAGCAGAATGTGCCCCTTGCCGTCTGCGTGCCCGTGGGGCAGCTGTATGTGGAGATGCTGGACAAGGTGACCACCATGCTGCTGATGTACCTGCTGGGCAAAATCATGCACCTGATCCGGCACCTGGCAGGGAAGAAAAAGCGGCGCAGGGAAGAGCTCCTTGAGGAAATGAAGGAGGCTGCCTCCGCGGCGGGCGTCCTGATTGCCGCCCTGTGCCTTGCGGTATCTCCCTGTGAGGCGGATGGCGAAAGTGCTGTTTCCTACAACGATTATGTCCAGACCGTTTTTGCAAGGCAGAACGGCCTCCCGGTGGGGGAAGCCAATGACATTGCCCAGACAAAGGACGGCATTTTGTGGGTGGGCACCTACGCGGGCCTGTACCGCTACAACGGCCGGGAGTTCCGCCGCATGGACTATGACTCGGCCCGCAGCGTCAACTGTCTGTATGAGGACGAGGAAGGCAGGCTCTGGATCGGTACAAACGACGCGGGGCTTTCCATCGCCATCAACGAAGAGATCGTCAACGTGCTGGACAAGAGCCACGGCCTGCCGGCCAACTCCGTGCGTGCCATCATCCGCAGTTCCGACGGATACTACTATATCGGCACCACCTCGGCCATGCAGATCATGAGCCTGGACAACGGCATGAAAAAGCTCAACGCCCTGACGGAAGTCAGCGGATCGGATGACCTGGCGGCGGATGAACAGGGCCATGTGGCGGCCATCTCATCTGCCGGAACCCTGTTCCTGCTGGAAAAGGGCCAGATTGTCTGCTCCCGCCAGCTGCCGGGCAGGGAATTCAGCTACAGGGGCTGCACCTTTGACAGCCAGGGCCGCCTGCTGGCCTCCACCACCGGCAACGAGATCATTCTCTACGACATATCCGCCGGATGGTTTCAGGAGCAGGGGAGGCTTTCCTGCGGAAAACTCAGAAACATCAAGGACCTGAAGTTCTTTGAAAACGGCTGCCTGTTTGTGGCTGCGGACAACGGCATCGGGTACTTTGATAAGGACATGAAGTTTGAGATCGTCAATACCAATGATTTTTCCACCAGCATAGACCATATGCTGATGGACTATCAGGGGAATCTGTGGTTCACCTCCTCAAGACTGGGCCTTCTCAGACTGGCAAGCTCGGATTTCCGGGACATCTATACCATGGCCGGCATGAACAGCCGGGTGGTTAACACCACGGTGTTCTGGCAGGGCATCTGCTATGTGGGCACCGACAAGGGCATGGATGCGGTGCATCCGGAGGACATGACGGCTGTCTCAGACAGCCTGACGGAACAGTTTTCCGGGGTGCGCATCCGCTGCATGATGGTGGACAGCCGGGGAAACCTGTGGGTGTGCACCTACAGCAGCGGCGTGGTGGAAATTGATCCTGACGGGACGCAGTACGTCTACAACAGGGACAACAGCGGCGTGGGCAACCAGGCCAGGGTTGTGACGGAACTGAGCGACGGCACCATCATCGCGGCAGGCGATACGGGACTGAGCTTTATCCGGGATCATCAGGTGGAGGACACCATCCTGTATGCGGAAGGCAGGGTGACGGCCAAGATCCTCACGGTGACCGAACTCGGGGACGGCCGGGTCCTGGCGGGTACCGACGGGGAAGGCCTGGCGGTGCTCCGGGGACGGGAAGTGGAAAAGGTACTTACCGACCAGGACGGCCTGACCAGCACGGTGATTCTCCGCACCGTCCGGGACACGGCGGGCGGCGGTGTCTTTGTGGTGGCCAGCAACGGCCTGAACTATATGGATACGGATGATACCATCCGTTCCCTGGACAATTTCCCCTATTTCAACAACTATGACATCTTTGTCAAAGACCAGGATACCCTCTTTGTCATGTCCAGCGCAGGCATCTATGTGGTGGACAGGCAGGAACTTCTCAGCGGCAGGAAGGACATCCATTTCGAGCTGCTGGACAGCCGCCGGGGCCTGAACAGTTCCCTGACCGCCAACTCCTGGACCTGGTATGACGGGAATACGGAGGAACTGTATCTGGCATGCGACAGCGGCGTGTATGTGATTGACACCAACCATTATTCCGGCGGCACCAAAGCATACCGCATGAATGTGCAGAGCATCAGTGTGGACGAGGAAAGAATGTGGGTGGACCGCTACAGCCCCATTCTGCTGCCCAGGGGTTCCAACAGGGTGGATATTTTCCCCGAGGTGATCAACTACACCATTCAGGATCCCAATGTGGGGTATTACCTGGAAGGGTTTGACAAGAACTGGACCATCCTGTCCCAGAACAGCCTTGGCTCCATCAGCTATACGAACCTGCCGGCAGGCACCTATACGTTCCATCTGGCGGTGTTCAACAACAGCCGGGACAGCATTATTGCGGAGAGAACCTATACCGTCATCAAGGAAAAGGAACTGTATGACAATGCCTGGTTCATCTTCTATATCCTGTCTGTTCCCATGCTCACCGTGGGCTGGGTCACCTGGCTGATGGTGAAGCGCCATGAGAGAATCATGGAAGCAAAACTGGCGGAAGCCCAGAAACTTGTGGAAATGGGCAAACAGACGGTTATCGCCATTGCCCGTACGGTGGACGCCAAGGATCCCAGAACAGGCGGCCACAGCAAGCGTGTCGCCCTCTATTCCAAACAGATTGCCGAGGAATACGGCCTGAGCGAGAAAGAATGCCAGGAGATTGAATGGTCCGCCCAGATGCATGACATCGGCAAGATTGCCATTCCCGATTCCATCCTGAACAAACCCGGCCGCCTGACAGACGAAGAATACAAAACCATGCAGCAGCATACCATCAAGGGTGCGGAAATTCTCAGTGACTTTACGCTGCTGGATCACGTCATCGAGGGGGCGGAGTTCCACCACGAACGGTTCGACGGGCGGGGCTATCCCAAGGGCCTTAAGGGCGAGGATATCCCGCTTTACGCAAGAATCATCGGGGTGGCGGATGCCTTCGATGCCATGACAGCCAACCGCGTATATCGCAAACAGATGGATTTCAGCTACGTGCTCAACGAACTGGAGAAGGGCAGCGGGACCCAGTTTGACCCGAAGTTTGCGGAAATCCTGCTGCAGCTGGTCCGCAACGGAACCATTGACCTGAACAAGATTTATCATGTGCCCAGGGAAGAGGAAAGCGACGCGGCATCTGAAACTGCAGGCACGGCGGAAACAAAGAGCAGTGCGCCCTCAGAGAGCGGAAATACGGCAGAAGCAAAGAACAGCGCGCCTGCTGAAACTGCAGGCGGGGCAGAGATGAAAACCAGTGCAGCAAATGCCCGGGAGGGGGTGGCCGGAAAATGAAGGAATGGATGAAGATTCTGGTGACCTTTGTCGTCTGTCTGGGAATCCTGGCAGGGGCATCCTTCCAGACTGACTTCTGGACCCGGGAGACAGGGGAAAACCATATCCACGTGGGGTTTGTGTACTCGGAGGATGAGAGCACGCCCTATACATATAACTTTGTTCTGGCTCAGCACAACCTGGAGAAAATGTACCGGTCTGAGGTGGAGGTCTTTTCCCGCAGCAATGTACTGGCCAGGGATGCGGAAGAACCCATCCGGGAACTGATCCGGCTGGGCTGCAATATCATCTTTTTCAATCTGGATTCGGATATCACGGTGAAACTGGCGGCTGAGTTCCCTCTTGTCCAGTTCTGTCAGGTTTCCCTGGACACGATTGATATCACCCAGACCCCGGAAAACTACCATACGTTCAACGGGGAAATCTATCAGGCCCGCTATGCCGCCGGCGTGGCAGCCGGCATGAAGCTGAGACAGCTGCTGGATGAGGGAACGATTCAGCCCTCGGAAGCGCTGGTGGGATATGTGGGTGCAAATGACAGCGCAGAGGTTATAAGCGGTTTTACAGCCTTCTTCCTGGGGATCCGCTCGGAGGCCCCAGAGGCCGTTATGCGGGTGAAGTACACCAACAGCTGGAGCAACTATAACCTGGAGAAACTGCGGACCCGGGAGCTGATTGATGAGGGCTGCATCATCATCTCCCAGCACACCAACACCATTGCCCCTGCCGTTGCCTGTGAGCAGGCCGCAGGGGAAGGCCGCAGGGTCTATTATGTGGGGTATCACCAGACCATGATGGATGTGGCGCCTTCCTCCGCCATACTGAGCATCCGGACAAACTGGACGCCCTATATCGAGGGTGCCGTGGAAGCCGTGCTGAAGGAAAAAACCATCGAATCCATGGTGGCAGGGCATGTGCACGGCCGGGACATTTCCTCCGGTTTTGACGGCAACTGGGTCCAGCTGCTGGAAGTCAATCAGTTCCTGGCTGCCCCGGGAACGGAGGAAAAGCTGAACCAGACGGTCAGGGCCTTTCAGAAGGGAAAGGTGGATGTATTCAAAGGGAATTATACCGGCGTCAATCCGGATGATCCTCAGGACACCATAGACCTGAAAAAAGGGTATGCGGAATGCGGTACATCTTCTTCTCCCTCATTCAGGTATATTCTTAAGGACTGCATAACCGTAGAATAAAAAGCCGGAAGCAGGAGGCAAAGAGAATGGCATTTCTGAAAATGGAGTATTACTCCAGGGCACTGCACCGCATGACAGCATTTGAGATGCTGATTCCAAATGATCCCAGGGAAAACGCGCCTGTTCCGGACAGGCCCATGCGGACCCTGTTCCTGCTGCACGGCTATACCGGTAAGGCGGAAAACTGGGTGCCGGACGGACTGGCGCAGTATTACAACTTTGCCATTGTCATGCCAAACGGTGAGAATTCCTTCTATCTCAACGGCCTGTCCACCGGCCATGCCTATCAGACCATGGTAGGGGAGGAACTGGTGGATTATGTCCGGTCCACCTTCGGCCTTGCCACCTCCGCGGAGAATACATGTATCGCGGGCCTGTCCATGGGCGGGTTCGGCGCACTGCATACAGGTCTGGCCTATCCGGAGCGCTTCGGGAAGATCGGAGCCCTGTCATCTGCCCTGATTGTCCACGGGATCGCGGGCATGAAACCCGGGGAAGACAACGGTGTGGCCAACTACGAGTATTACAGGGAATGCTTCGGTGATCTGTCTGTGGTGGAGGAGAGTGAAAACAATCCGGAAATCCTGGTGAAAAAGCTCAGGGCGCAGGGAAAGAAGATTCCGAAGATGTATCTGTGCTGCGGCACGGAAGACGGTCTGATGCCCAGTAACCGGGCATTCCATGAATTCCTGAAGGAAGAGGGCGTGAACCATATCTGGCGCGAGGGACCCGGCGTGCATGATATGCGGTTCTGGTCAAAGCATATTGTTCATGTGGTGAAATGGATGTTCGGCTGACATAAGGGAGACGGACAGATCCATACAGAAGACAAAAAACATGGTATCCGGCAGAACAGCCCCAGGGGCTGCGGGCATGCCGGGTACCATGTTTTTCTGTCAGTCAAGAATTCTTCCGTCCCGGGAGATGGTGACCACCTGCCAGGGGATAAATTTGCCGCTTGCCTGCAGGGCCTGCTGCGCAGCCCTCTGAAGTCCGCCGCAGCAGGGGACTTCCATACGGACAATGGTTACACTCCGGATATTGTTGTCCCGGATGATGGCCGTCAGCTTTTCCGTGTAATCCACGTCATCCAGCTTGGGGCAGCCGATGACGGTTACATGGGAACGCATGAAATCCTCGTGCATGTTTGCGTAGGCATACGCTGTGCAGTCAGCGGCAATCAGGAGCTTCGCCCCGTCAAAGAAGGGTGCCTGAACCGGAACCAGCTTGATCTGGCAGGGCCACTGGGCAAGACGGGAGACGGGTTTCCCTGCTGCTTCAGGGGCCGGGGCCTCACCTGAGCGGTCAAACTGCATCATCCTGGAGCCCGGGCAGATGCCTCTGTGCTGTGTCTCTTTCATCTCCTTTGCCTTTCTGACGGCCGCTTCATCGTAGGCGGGAGCCTCACGCTCCTCAAAGCTGATGGCACCGGCGGGACAGGCCGGCAGACAGTCGCCGAAACCGTCGCAGAAGTTTTCCCGCACCAGGTGAGCCTTGCCGTTCACCATTTCTATGGCGCCCTCGTGGCAGGCAGCTGCGCAAAGCCCGCAGCCGCTGCATTTCTCTTCGTCAATGTGAATGATTTTGCGGATCATGGGATGCACCTCCTCGTATGTACGGCTGTATTGTAATACCTTTCCCGGAAAAAGTATGTGGTTATGACCACATTTTTGAAAAGGAGACGGATACACACTCTTTCTATGACGTGACAGGCAGGGGAGGAGGGACGGAAGAAAGCCTGCAGGCACGGATACAGCTTTCCCTGCTTGTCAGTGCAGTCAGGCGCGGGCAGGACAGGATATGCATATCCTGGCACAGCCGAAAACCTGTACTGTCTGGTCTGAAAACAAACACGAATTGACATGAAATGGATAATGGAATATAATTGCTCCAGCGACGAAAAGAATAGAACAGAAGCAATTCAGTTTTGTCTTTTGTCACATCATCGACGTTCTGGAGGTCCTGAACATGGTCAAGAATACCAAGAGGCCAAGACCGATGAAAATCAAAAAGACACCGTACGAGATCATCGAACCGTATCTTTTTCTGCTGCCGGCCCTGGCGGTTTTCGCGGTCTTTCTCTACTATCCCTTCGGACGTACCATTTATCTGTCCACATGGGTAACCGATGCTCTGGGACGGCCGAAGAAATTTGTGGGCCTCGACAACTATACCATCCGGCTCTTTGGCAAGGATGCTTTCTGGACCAGCCTGGTGTCCACACTGGAGTTTGTGGGCGTGGTTGCCCTGGGCGGCCTGATCATCGGCATGATCACCAGTCTGCTTACCTACAACCGCTACAAGGGTTCTGACTTCTGTGCCGCGGTGTATGCCATGCCGGTGGCCATTGCAAGCGCTGCCGCATCCATGGCTTTCCGCATGATCTACCATCCCACGGGGGGCCTTCTGAACAACCTGTTCGGCACCCAGATCAACTTCCTGGGAGGTGTGTACCAGTTCTGGTCCGTGGCGGCGGTGACCATATGGCTGCAGAGCGGCATCAATTTCATATTCATAAGCGCGGGACTTAAGGGTGTGCCCACGGAACTGTATGAATCCTGCAGCATTGACGGCGCCAATTACTGGCAGAAGCTGTTTCATATCACTCTGCCGTCCATCTCGCCGACCCTGTTTTTCCAGATCATCATCAACATCATCAATGCATTCCAGTCCTTCAGCCAGGTGAAGCTGCTGACCAATGAAAGCCCCAACAGCTCCACCAACCTGATCGTGTACGCCATATGGCATGATGCCTTCCGGGCCCAGCGCTTTGAAACGGCTGCCGCCCGCTCGGTGATCCTGTTCCTGATCATTCTTGTGATCACGCTGATTCAGTTCAGTTTTGAGAAGAGGAGCGTGAATTACTGATGACAGCTGAAAGCAGACGGAAACTCACGCGCTCCCAGCGGCGCCGTGCCCTGAAGAACTTTGGCAACTTTCTTCTCAATATCCCGCTTCTTCTGATTATTCTGGTGCCCCTGGTCTATACGGTCTCCATCTCCCTGGTGAACCCGGATGAGGTGTACAAGACCCTGCTGTTCCCCCACTCCATTCAGTTCGGGAACTACATCAACGCCTTTACCAATCCCAGCTACAGCTTCCTCAGGTATATCATCAACTCCTTTGTGGTTTCCACTTCTGTCATGCTCTGCCAGATGGTTACCGCATCCATGGCTGCCTTCGCCTTCGTGTTCCTCCGCTTCAGGGGACGCAGGATCCTCTTCCTGGCGGTTCTGGCAACCATGATGGTACCCGGGGAAGCCACCATCATTGCCAACTATCTGACGGTGGCGCGCTGGGGATGGACCAACAGTCTCCATGTTCTCATCGTTCCCTATATGACCAGCGCCATGGGTATCTTCCTTCTGAGGCAGAGTTACATGACCTTCCCAGGAGAACTCAAGGAAGCCAGCATGATCGACGGATGCAGCAACTGGAGATTCCTCATCCAGATCGCTGTACCCCTTTCCCGCCCTGCCCTGGGCGCCCTGGGTGCCTATGTGTTCCTGAATACCTGGAACCAGTATATGTGGCCCCTTCTGACCACGGACTCGGATGCCTACCGCACCGTGCAGGTGGGTATCAGCATGCTGTACGATATTGATGCACAGAGCATGGGCCTGATGATGGCCGGCGTTGTGATCGTGATCATTCCTTCCCTGAGCATCTTTGTCTTCATGAACAAGCAGCTGATCAACGGCCTTATGGCCGGTGCCGTCAAGGGTTGACGGCCTGAAACAGTTTAACGCCGGGGGATCCCGGAGTGTTAATATGATGAAAAAGGAGAATTGCGTTATGAAGAAGCTCGTATCCCTGTTCCTGGTTCTGGCCATGATGGTCAGCATCTGTGCCTTTGCTTCAGCAGACGGCGCTGTGGAAATCACCTTCTGGCATGCCATGGGCGGTGTCAACGGTGAAGCAATCACCAAGATGATCGAAGATTTCAATGCCGCTTATGAAGGCAAGATCAAGGTCAATTATGAATATCAGGGCTCCTATGACGATGCCTTCGCCAAGATCCAGGCTGCCGGCATCAACTCCATCCCCTGCGATATCATGCAGGTGTATGATATCGGCACCCGTTTCATGATTGACAGCGGCTGGGTAAAGCCCATGCAGGAATTCATTGACGCGGAAGGCTTTGACGCCAGCGTCATCGAGCCCAACATTGCCGCTTACTACACGGTGGATGGCACGCTCTATTCCATGCCCTTCAACAGCTCTACCCCCATCCTCTATTACAACAAGACCGCTTTTGAAAAGGCCGGCCTGGATCCCGAAGCTCCTCCGAAGAACTTCGACGAGATCTATGAGATGGCAAAGAAGATTGCTGAGTCCGGCGCTGCCAAGTACGGCTTCGGCATGGGCAACTATGGCTGGTTCTTCGAACAGTGGACCGGCAAGATGGGCAAGAACTATGTCAACAACAACAATGGCCGCGGTGCCGACTATGCAACGGCTGTGGAGTTTGACTCCAACGGTGCAGGCCATGACATCCTTTCTGTCTGGAACAAGTTCGTGGGCGACGAAGCCACGGCTGTAGCTCCCTACCTCAACCAGGGCAATGATGATGCCAAGCAGGCTTTCATCAACGGCGACATCGCCATCACCCTGGAGTCCACCGCTGCGCTGAAGACCCTTCTGACCAACGTGGGCGACTCCTTTGAAATCGGCGTAGGCTACTTCCCGAACATCAATGCGGACGATGTGGGCGGCGTGTCCGTCGGCGGCGGCTCCCTGTGGGCCTTCAAGACCGGCGACGAAGCCCGTGAAGCTGCTACCTGGGAATTCGTCAAGTTCATGACCAATCCCGAGAATCAGGCCTTCTGGAATGCCCAGACCGGCTACTTCCCTGTCAATGTCAAGGCTCAGGAAACCGAAACCTTCAAGGAGAATGTTGCCAAGTATCCGCAGTTCCAGGTTGCTCTGGATCAGCTGCATGACTCTGCTCCCCAGTATGCCGGCGGCCTTCTGAGCGTGTTCTCTCAGGCCCGTGCCCTGGTGCAGACCTACACCGAGAGACTGGTGCATCATGAGATCGCTGACGTTGACGAGTGCGTAAGCCAGCTGGCTGCTGAAATCAACGAAGCCATTGAAATGTACAACCTGACCAACTATTAATCTGTCATTCTCTGTATATCTTAAGGAATGAATCAAACGGGGGCACGCGCTGCGTGCCCCCTGTGTTATATGGCGGTCTTTAAGCACAAACCCCTGCCCGGCAGGTCTTTATAAGATCCTCCGGACAGGGGCTGTCTGATTTGCCTTATGCATGCTCAGGCATGGGCTGACGGTTTAATGAAACCCCTGCGCCTGGCTTCCAGGTAGAGCTGCTTGAAATGCATCAGGAATTCGATTTCTTCCTCCTGCGTGAGCTCGTGATTGGCGAACATCACCCTGGCCTCAGCCAGGATCTTCCGTATCTGCTGCTGGGTCTTGGACCCGTAATTCGACCCGACCTGCTCCACGTAATCATCATACCCGGGCTGAAGATACCTCGGGTCGACGGCAAGGACAGATGCAAGGGTTTTATAGATCGAGGGTCTCTTGGGCAGGGATGCGCCTGATTCATATGCGGAAATCGTGCGCTTGGTCAGGCCGACGGCCTCCGCCAGTTCCTGCTGAGACATTTTCATGTCCTTGCGTAATCTATGCAGCTTTTCACCGAACTCCATAATCGTTCCTCCAGGATGATACAGAAATGTAAAATTATGCCGGTCATGAACAGAAGACTGTCTATGATCCGCTGCGTTCATTTAAAATGCAACACAAGTGTACAGGAAATGAAACATTCTGTCAACGGAAAACATGAATAATCCGGACTTTGTTTGCCATAAAGACAGCAAACAGATACGGATCTTGTGCCGGATGCCGGGGAAGCACCATGACAGGGCCTTCCCTGCAGGGAAAAGGAAGAATGCCTTAAGACCGGGAGAAGATGCAGTGGGCATCAGGGCTGCGTGTGGCGGTCAATATACAGCTCGTATATGTTCGTAATTTCAGCATTTCCCTCCAGGTCTGCATAGATGTAAACCAGGTTCCAGGAGGGGACGGCATCCGGGACAACAGGCGTGATCTGGCAGAGAATGCAGTAATTGGTGCCGGCGACCAGCTGCGTGCCCATCAGGGCAACAGGTGTGTACATGGCACCCACAAGCTGGCCTGTTGCTTTGTCAAAGGCAGCCTGTGCGTCTTCCGGAAGTGCCGTGCCTTCAAGCACAGGGATGTTCCAGCCGCCCAGCATCATACCGGCAGGCGGAGTTTCCTGCTTCTCCGCCTGAGCGTCCTGTACCGGGTATACGCCCGGAGGAAGCGGTTCTTCTTCACCGCATGCACAGGCTGACAGAGAAAGGACGAACAGAACAGCAAGAAACAGAGTCAGGTACTTTGTCATGATCGATCCCTCCACAAAGATTCTGAATTATTCCGGAACGTGTATAAACGGTTCGTGCAACCATATACAGTATAATGATGCAATGGCAAAATACAATAACATGCAGCAGCATATCCCAAACAAAATGCTGTGTAACGGTGGTCTGGGCAGGGAAAGAAGACCGGATTTCATGTACAGAGCCTCTGTGGATGATGCCATCCACGGGGATGGCAGACAAATGCTGTGCATGCAGGGTTTGACAGGCCGCTGCATGCCTGTTATGATGGTTTTACCGAAACAAAACTGAACAGGGGAGGTAATGGATGTGAGACGCACTCCGGGTATTCTTATGATCCTTCTGCTTGTGATTTTTTCCCTCTCCGTGGCCATGGCGGACGGAAATGTATGGACATGTCCGAACTGCGGCCTGACGGGGAATACCGGCAATTTCTGTACCAACTGCGGGACGGCAGCCCCGGCTGCCACATGGACCTGCACCCACTGCGGCAGGACAGGAAATACAGGGAATTTCTGCCCTGAATGCGGGTATGCTGCATCCTATTCCGGCAAGGGCATCGTGGACACAGGGCTTGAGCAGATCCCTGGCGAAAGCAGCCAGGTGAAGGTGAAAGTGGCCTATGTGACAGCCTCTTCCTATATTGTCAATGGCAGGGACCCGCAGAAGTGGATCCCGGATAAGGCCGTGGACGGGGACGAAACCACCTGCTGGCAATTCTCTACAAAAGAAAGTGCCCTTGGAAGCGCATGGCTCCAGCTGGAGCTGCCAGCGCCCCAGACACTTGACAGCATATGGATCAAAAACGGTTTCTGGGCATATACCAACGGCAGAGACCAGTATGCCAGCAACTGCCGTCCCAGGGAAATACGGGTGGAATTCCGCAAGTCCTCTTCATACAGCTACGGCGATGCCATCCTCCTGCCCATGAAGGACAGCAGAGCAGACTGGCAGCGTTTCAGTGTGGGAAATCATACGGATATTGTCAGCATCAGGCTGACGGTGCTTTCCGCCTATACAGGGTCAGAATTCAAAAATGATGTCTGCCTTTCCGAGGTCATGCTGGTGCGTCAGGCATCTTCCTCCATGGCCATGCCGCCATCTGCAACCCAGACCCCCGGGGTGTATCAGACCAGTGGAACCCGGGTAAAGGCAAAGCTCCTGATGCGCCTGTCCACACGCTCGGGACCTGCAACGGAATATGACGAGCCCGGCACCTTCTTCTCCAGCAACTGGGCCAGCACCACGGTGGATGTGATGGGAAAAGCCTGGGACGGAAACATATGGTGGGTGCTGGTGGACTTTACCAGCGGCAACAACAGCTACCGGGTATGGACCGGACTGAAACGGGTGGATGTCAATCTGGACCTGGTTCCGGAGATCTATGCCGTGGGGCAGGGGACAGTCAGCGCCACGGAGACCAGGAGAGGACCGGGCGCCGGCTACGCCAAAGGACCGACCATCAGCAGCTGGCAGGATGTGGAAGCTTTCAGCCGGGAGAACGGCTATGTGGAAGTTGAGTACCATGACTATGACAGAAACAGGATCTACCGGGTTTGGGTACCGGAAAACAAGACATCCATTGACTGGAATTGAATGGGAATAACGAACGGATGACTGAAACCTGCCGCGAATATCGCATTGAGGTTTGTGCTGCATTTGACTGATGCATCTGCGGTACACAGGTAAACCCGCGATGAAGCAAATGCCGGGGTCACTTCACAGTATCCGGATGTCAGTCTCTCTTTCTCCATGATAAGAAAAGCCTTTCCGGGGCAGTTTTCCCCCGGGAAGGCTCTTCAGTCTGAGATGCCTGTCAGGTAACCGCTCATCTTCCGGTATGTGGAGAATGTGATTCCATCACAGAAAAGCATGGCCCGAAGGAGTTCTTTATATATCTCTCTGGCACCAGTCAGGAACACTTCAGCCAGCTTTTACCGTTTTGAGGGTTTTTGATACCTGGACCTGTATGGAACGGCTTGAGCCGGATTATGACATCGGGTTTGAAAACAGCATCAAATCCGTTCCGCTGTATGCTGTCTTCTGCATCCGTGAGGAATGAATCTTTCTGTGTATGGTTTGGGGAAGGTTCCGCGTGCCGAAAAGCCAGCGGGAGCCGTATCCGGAAGGGGAGGATTTCATGAAAAATGGTCAGGTCAGGATTGGCAATACGGAAATGTACTATGTCTCCTTCGGCAGAGGAAGCAGACATATCGTGGTTCTGCCGGGACTCTCTGACGGCCTGGCTACGGTGAAGGGGAAAGCCGTGATCCTGTCGCTGCCTTACCGGAAGTTCCTTAAAGATTACACTGTTTATATGTTCAGCAGGAAAAATGATATGCCGCAGGGGTATACCATGGAGGATATGGCGGATGATCAGGCAAGGGCCATGGAACTGCTTGGAATCCGGAAGGCAGGCGTTCTCGGGGTTTCCCAGGGCGGCATGATTGCACAGTGCATGGCATACAGACACCCGGAGATGGTAGAAAAGCTGATTCTTGTCTGCACGGCAGCGGATGCCAATGATACGTTGCGTTCGGTGGTTTCCGCGTGGGTAGAGATGGCAGGGCGGGGGGACCATACTGCCCTGATGGTGGATACCGCAGAAAAGATGTATTCTGACAGATATCTTAAGAAAAACAGGAAGATCTTTCCTCTTGTGGCCAGGTTTACAAAGCCTGCAAGCTATGACCGGTTCATGAGAAATGCGTATGCCATCCTGCATTTCGATGCCCGGGATCATCTTTCTGAAATCACCTGTCCCACGTGCATTCTGGCCGGAGAAAACGATCTCACGGTGGGGAATGATGCCGCATATACGCTTCACCGGGGAATTGCAGGGAGCACGCTGCACGTCTACGAAAGCCTCGGACACGGCGCATTTGAGGAAGCCGGGGATTTCTATGACCGGGTGCTGACTTTCCTGAACCAGGGCATATGAGGGGCTGAAGTGAAAAGATCAACCAGTGGATGATCCGGACAAAGACGGCAATACAAAGCCCGCCGCGCAGAAGAATCTGTACGGGACAAGACAGCAATACAAAGTCCGCTGCGCAGAAGAATCTGCACGGGACAAAGACAGCAATATAAAGGCCCGCCATGCAGCAATATCTGCATGGCGGGCCTGTTCATCTGTTCTTAAACAGATCCGTCAGAGAGGTCTGAATTACTTCTGAGCCTCTTTCCAGGCGTCATACTGGACCTGAACTTCGGCAATGATGTCATCCATGCCGGCATCCTTCAGGGCAGCATTCATAGCAGCAAGACCAACAGTGGGATCGTCAGGATCGACCTGGCCGCACATGAGAGGATTGCCCATCTCGCTGACGATAGCGTCAACAGCAGCAATCTGGTCAGCCACGTTGTCCTTCACGAAACGGAAGCCCAGGGAAGCGGTAGCAACTGCATCATCAGCATAGGACTGGAGCAGAGCGTTCTTCTGAGGATCTTCGCCCTTGGTGACGTACTGGAGCAGGGTGTTGCCCACGGTCCAGGCACCGCCGTGCACGCCGTACCAGTTGGCGTCGGCCTTGACTTCAACGGTGGTATCGTCGACCTTGGTGTAGTTCTCGCCTTCCTTGCCGAAGAGCATCAGGTTGACGAGGGTAGCGTCGCTGTGCATGAGGTTGAGGTACTTCATGGCAGCTTCGGGGTTCTTGCAGGTTACCGGGATACCGAACATGGAGCCGCCAGCATGGGTGGTCACGACATACTTGGGCTGCATGGTGATTTCAACACACTCGAATTCAGCGGTTGCATTGGCCTGATACATTTCAGCGGCCTTGATGTTGTTGCCCTTGAGGGGCTGAGAGAAGACCAGGAAGTCGCCACGGCCGAAGGTTCCGTTATAGTCAAAGCTGGTCAGAGCAGCATCGGGGCTGATGTAGCCGGCCTGTCCCCACTTGTACATGAGGCGGATATGCTCTTCCTGCTCGGGGGTGGAAAAGATGGAATAGATGGTCTCATCGAAGGTGCCGTCTTCGCCGGCAGCCATCTTCATGGCGATGGAGTTGGTTCCCATGCCGCACCAGTCAGGGCACCAGGGTTCGTCGGCCCAGCGGCCAGCCTGTCCGTCCATCAGGTAGGGATACTTATCCGGGAACATTTCCTTATACTTCTGCAGCCAGGGCTCCAGATCAGCGGTGGTCTTGATGGAAGGATCGTCAGCAGTCACGTCCCAGCCGATAGCTTCGGCAGCGGTCTTGTTCACGATGAATCCCTCAGGCACGCACAGTTCCTTGTTGGTGGGGATGCCATAGAGCACGCCATTGACCTTTACGCCATCCAGGAAGGTCTGGGGCAGGGTTTCCTTGATGCCTGCGCCATACTGGTCCAGGAGATCGTCAAGAGGCATGAGCAGGCCGCCGGAGACTTCCACGCCGTAGCCTTCCCAGTCAGCGGTGAAGATGAGGTCCATCTTCTCGCCGGACTGCAGGGCGTTGATGGCCTTGTCATTCCAGTCGCCCCAGGGGATGATGTGATAGGAAACCTTGGCACCGATCAGGGGCTCAACATACTCGTTGACAGCCGCTTCAACACCGAGACGGACGGCTTCGTTATCGCCGTTGCCGACCCAGTAGATGTCCAGGGTGTAGTCGTCTGCCATGGCAGCGGGCAGCAGAGCCAGTACCATAGCCAGAACCAGGAACAGAGATACCAGTTTACGCATAGGAGTTCCTCCTTGAATTATTTCCAAGGGCTTTTCAGCCCGGGGACACAGTAGGGGATATCGTCAGCCCTTGACGGCGCCGACAGTCAGACCCTTGACAAAGTACTTCTGGAAGAAAGGATAGGCCATGATGATGGGGCCTACGGTGACAACGGCCATGGCCATACGGAAGGTTTCCGCCGGCAGGTTGGCCACGTTGACGCCGCCCATACGGGATGCATTCTCCTTGAGGAAGCGCAGGTTGTTCATGGTCTGATAAATGGTGTACTGCAGGTTGTAGAACCTGGCCGAGTCGTTGATCAGCAGGCAGTTGCGGAAATCGTTCCACACGCCGATGGCGCTGAACAGACCGACGGTGGCAAAGCCCGGGATGGCCAGAGGAGCCACGATCTGCAGCAGGGTCCGCCATTCGCCGGATCCGTCGATACGGGCGGATTCAATAATGGCTTCCGGAACGGACGACTGATAGAAGGTTCTCATGATGATGACCCAGTAGGCGGAGAAGGCCATGGGCAGGAAAAGCGCCCAGATGGTGTCCTTCAGGCCCAGCACGCTGCGGGTCATGTTGTAGTAGCTGACCATGCCGCCGCCAAAGAGCATGGTGAAGAAGCTGAAGAAGGTAAAGAATTTCTTGAAACGGAAATCCGGGCGGCTCAGGGCGTAGGCGTAAAGGCCCACCGTGATCACCGACAGGATGGTGCCTGCGAAGGTGGCAATCAGGGTGTTCTTGTAAGCCGTCAGAATGATGGATCCGTCACGGAACAGATAGGTGTAGGCGTTGACGGAGAATTCCAGCGGCCAGAGACGGTAGCCGTAGGTGGTCAGGGCAGTCTCGCTGGTGATGGAGGAGACCACGATGATCCACAGCGGGAAAACGATGAGGATACAGAAGATGATAAGAAGGATGTTGAAGACAAGGTTCGTACCGCGGGAAATCTGGTTGCGGGCCATGCTGTGTCTGGTATGTTCCTTTTCAGCCCTCAAAAGCTCCCGCTTATCTCTGTTTCTGTGCGCAGTTGTCATTTCATGTCCCTCCTTCCATCAGAACAGTGCCATTTCGGGCTGATGTTTCTTGACGATCCAGTTGGTAAGGAGGATCAGAACAAAGCCCACAATGGACTGGAAGAAGGCGCCGGCGCCTGCATAGCCGAAGGAATTGCGCAGATTGCCCTTCTTCAGCATGTCGTAGACGTATACGTCGATGGTGGTGGTCACCTGACGCAGGGTACCGGAACCGTTGGGCAGGGAGTAGAACATGTCGAAGTCGCCATTGAAGATACGGCCGACGGCCAGAATCTGCAGCATGACGATGGTGGGCATGAGCTGGGGCAGGGTGATGTACCGGAACTGCTGCCATTTGCTGGCACCGTCGATGGCGCCTGCTTCATAGAGCTGTTCATCAAAGCCTGTCAGCGTGGCCAGATAGATGATGGAACCCTGGCCGGTGTACTTCCAGATATTGGCCAGCAGGAAGATCCAGGGCCAGTACTTTTTCTCGTTGTAGAACCGTACTGCTGTACCGCCTGTGGATGTGATGATCTGATTGAAGAAGCCGTTAAAGGCGATCATGGCATACAGGGCGTACATGACAACGATCCAGCTGACGAAGTACGGCATGAAGGCTATGGTGTGATATACCTTTGCTGTCTTGCGGTTGCGCAGTTCGTTGATGAGAACAGCCAGGCCAACCTGCAGCACAATGCCTACCACCATAAACAGAAGGTTGTATCCCACGGTGTTGCGGATCAGCATCGGGGCATCCTTCAGCAGATATGTGAAGTTGTTAATGCCGTTCCACGGCGACATGATCAGGCTGTTCAGGAATACATTCTGAAACAGGGATGACTCTGTGGGTATGGTCATCTGATAACTCTTGAAAGCCAGAATCACGCCGGGCATGGGCAGATAAGAAAACAGCAGAAGGAATATGACGCCAGGAAGCACCATGCTGCAGTAAGCTGCCTGCCGTTTCCATCCGCCTTGTGAGCCGTGCTTGCGGGGTTTTGATCCGGCTGTTTTTGAAACGCTCATATGTCTTACCTTCCTTTCCTGAGAGATAAAGAACTGATAAAGGACAGTTCTTTTTTACAATCAAAGAACAGGGAAAGCAAAAAGCGCTTCAAATGAAATTGGCTGCGTTTGACTTTAATAACCTGTTCCGTTGTTGTGCTAATTCTACTCTCTTTATGCAAATATTGCAAGAGTGAATTTTTTCCGATGTACAGGCGGATACCGTAAAATATTGTATTTCCTGCAAAAAATACAATAAAAAACAAGAAACAGGTGCTATTGCGGGCAGGGGCACACGGTGGGAGAAAATACAGAAAAGGTTCAGAAAATACATGGTGTCTGAAACGCCTCGCTGTGGAATATGCCTGAAAAAGCAGGGCCGGCGCCACGGAAGACGCCGGCCCGGAGCACAGGCGCAGGATGCCTTTCCGGGTTTCCGTGACCTCCGCTGACAGCGGAGCGGGGGTGCCGCTGCCGCCGGTGGAGAAGTCAGTGCAGTCGGCGGGACAGACCCGGATCATGGGGGATCACCTTCTCCACGCCCATGCTTATCGACATAACGGCATGGAAAGCGTTTTGAAAGGTGAGAAATATAGTACGGGAGGGCCCTGGCCCTCCCGTTTTTGCCATATTTTCCGTCAGCTGGTCAGCCAGCTTTCTGATAACGCCTGCACAGTAACGCTGATGCCGGCGCTGTTCATGTTTTCTTCCGTAATGCGTTTTCCCGGAAACCAGGCCGTGTGAAGCAAACGGGCATCAGAAGCGGTGCCCTCCACCGCCGCCGGAGTGGCCGCCGCCACCTCCGCCTCCGCCACCACCGGAGAAACCGCCGCCTCCGGAGGAATAGGATTCATGATAGATCTTGCGCTTTGCCAGCAGTGCACCTGCCACCACGCCTGCGATGGCTGCACCCCTGAAGAAGTCTTTGCTTCTGGATGCGCTTACCGACACGTCGCCCTTGATGACGCTCTCGCGTTTGCGGGCCCTGGACATGAGGAGAACGCAGTAGTTGATCAGGATGGCAGCAAGCAAGGCAATCAGGGCATTGGTGATATGTTTCACCGGCCTGGCCAGCTCTTCCCCCTTAAGTGTTGCGTAAATCTGTGCAAAGGCCGCATCTGCGCATCCGTAGTAATCGGCCCTGGAAGCATAGGTGTAGATGTTGTCCGTGATGGCACGGGCATCGGCTCTGGAAATGGAACGCTGAGCGCTGCCGTTGGCGTAGACGTAGATCTCCCGGTTGTACATGTCAATGATGAACAGGACAGCCGGATCGTTTCCAAACTGTGCCTCGGCATAGGCATCTGCATATCTTGCCGTGGTTCTGCCTTCCTGCAGGGTGGTCACAAAGGCCGCATCCATGTAGGTCAGGATACCGGCATAGTCCTCCTGGAGCTGTGCCGTCTGTTTTACCGTCAGCAGGCCCGCCTGGTCGTCTATGAGGAAGGTGCCCTCTCCAAAGCCGGAACAGGGGAGGGTAAGCGTAAGAAAAACGAGTATCAGGGTCAGAAGCCTTTTCATGACTGGCCCACCTCCCTCCGGTCAGACATATGGGGAATGGGTCTGGTGGTGCGCAGGTTGTAGAGCCTGAGCATCAGGACAGAGGCAAAGATGAGGACAAAAATGCACAGGGCATTGCCCATATAGAACCACATGTCATGGGCAGGCAGGATTACCAGGAGCGCCGCATTGACGCATCCGGCAATCAGGGCAGCGATGGCGGAAAGCCAGGCTGCATGAACATGGACCAGTTTCTGCCGGGACAGGGTCTGAACGGAGAAGATGATGAGCCCCAGCAGGAAGGGAGCAGCCATGAGAAGATAGAAGGAGTAGGACCCGGAAAAGGCCTCAAAGGAAACATCAGAATACGCGAAGACAGCAAGGGCCACCCCCAGGAAGATGACCACGGCAGTCCCGGAAATGCCTGCCGCGGTTTTGGCCTTGGATTTCTTTTTCCCCCTGCTTTCCCCGGCGAAAAAGCCCTTGTCATTGGCATGGGTTTCCTGATCCGCTATGGTTTTGACGTTTTTGCGGATCATGAAGGCCATGACACAGGACGCGATGACGGAGATCACGGAGGTGAGTTCAGGGGTGGGCTGGAAAAACATCTCCAGCAGGATGAAGAGAATCAGAAAGAGGATGACGCTGCCGGCGGCAAAGGCCCCGAAACTGACGGGCAGGTCTGTGACCACTTTGCCGGACTGCCCGTTGACAGCGGCGTAGGCAATGCGGTTCTGGTTGCGCCATGTCAGGAACCAGGTGGGGTACAGGGCCTCCCGGGTCTGGGTCAGTTCTGCCGAGACACCGCAGAACGTGGGTTCCATTCCTTTGCCCCGGATTTGGCTGTTCACACGGTCCTTCAGGTCGGATTTCACGCATTCCACAGCGTCTTTGGCGTATACATTGGCGGGCACGGTGGAGGAGTCCGCGTAAAAGCCGGCCAGATAGGAGGGATGGAAGGGCTTTTCCAGGTCCTCATCAAAGGGGGCCAGGGACCGGGAGATCTCATCGTCCAGATAGCGGCTGGCATCAAAGGGAACCTGGCAGTCCGGATCGGAGAGATTCACATCCACGCTGAAGGTGCCTTCCACATCGTATCTTGCGTGGTGTTCAACGATCTTTTTCCCCTTTGCCGTCACGTCACTGACATGGACGGTGTAGTTGTGGAAGGGGACATAAATGCCGGTGAAGTTGGTGATGCTGCCGCCGGCGTTTGCCTTTTCCCGGAAGGAGCGGGGCAGGTAGGGAACGCGGTTCAGGTGCTGCCTGAAGATGTCCTGGCATTGCTCACGGGAGATCTGGAAGGGAATGATCCTTTCCATGGGCTGTTTCCCGGTTCCGTCGGGCAGCAGGCCCTGGGAGCCGCAGTAGGGGCAGAAACCGACTTCGGATTCATCCGTGCCCATGAGCTGCGCTCCGCAGTCCTGGCAGCGGAAGCAGTCAATGTCTTCCTGGACCCGGCTGTTGTTCAGCTCTTCCGGCACATACGTGGTACCGCACTGCCGGCAGCGGACCATCTGAGAGGCGGGATCGAAGAAAACGGCGCCGGCGCACTGTCTGCATTGATACATGGCAATCACTTCCTTGTTTTGATCTGGTTGTATGCTGTTTGGAATATTCTGAAGATCTGGCGGTGTACCGGGAGATTCCGGCTCCAGATGCATCAAGTCTCGCAGGCATTATACCATAGGCTTTCCGCGGATGGAATGATGAAGGCAGGGGAGCCTGAGACGGGCATGGCGGAATGCCGGCATAAAAAGGCATCCCGCAGATGCTCCGGCGGGATGCCCTGTAAAAGGGAAGTCTCTTCAGTCAGGATGTCTTTCCGCCCGCTGTGCAAGGAACACCATGCCTGTGCCCATAAGGCTCAGGATGGCCCAGGAGAGGAAAACGGCGGTCCAGCCGAAGCGGTCTGACAGGAAGCCGGCGAAGGAACCGGAAAAGGAACTGCCGATATAGATGCACGCGTCCATGAGCCCGGCAGAGAAGGCCACCCGGTTCAGGTCCCGGAACAGCATGGGCATCAGGGTGGTAAGCAGCGGGTTCAGGCCAAAGGACATGGCGGAGATCATGACAAGAAGGGCTGAGGAGATGACAAAGCTGCCGGGGGATGCGGGGAAAAGAAGGAAACAGAAAAGCGTGCAGAAACCAAACATGATGGCGCTGGCGGTGTATACGCTGCCGCCGGTTTTCCTGTGGACTGCCTGGCCCAGACGGATCCCCAGGTAATTGACGGCGGGGATGATCAGCATGACGCCCACGGCGCTGCCAAGGTCAATGCCCTGGGTGTCCATCAGCAGTTTTGCGGCCCAGTTGGTGATGCTGTCCCGCACATACCCGTTGGCAAAGCAGGCGGCCAGAAGAAATAGCAGGTTTGTGTGCAGAAAAAGCCTGGACAGAGAAGCACGGGAAACAGGGGAAGCCGGCCTGTTTTCTGCTGCATCTTCATTCTGTGATGTGTCCTGTGCCCCTCTCAGTTTCAGGAGGGCAGGAACGGATATGCAGGCGGTGACCAGGCCGGATATCAGGAAGGCCGCTCTCCAGGAGAGAAGGCCGGTGAGCAGGCCTGAAAGCCCCCAGGCTGCAAGATAGCCGAAAATCAGGGTCAGGGACATGAAAAAGGCAGCGTGGTCCCGCACTGCCTCCCGGAAACGGACAGCGATGATGCGGACAATGGGCGTCCAGATCAGGGACTGAAGACAGCCGTTTACAAACCACAGAAAGACCAGAAGCGGAAAGGAATGACAGAAGGAGAACAGGACATTCACCGCCGCAGATCCCAGCAGGCCGGCGGCCATGAGACGGGGTGCCGGGTACCGGTCCGCCAGATACCCGGAAAAGATCTGCCCCATGGCATAGGGAAGGGCAAAACAGGTGGGCAGCAGCCCTGCCCGGGCAGCGGTGACGCAGAAGGTTTTCGCAATGGCATCCAGAGAAGGGGAGAGATTGCACCTGGAGATATAAGCTGCGGTGTATGCTGCAAAGCAGGCAATCAGCCACTGCCTCTCCTGTGGAGTATAGCGTTTTAATATCATACAGGCTCCGGAAATTTCAGGTTTGGGTTAAAATGGCGTCCATCTGTAAGACGATGTCAGAATGTTCCTTAATACCGGGTTTAAAAACCCAGACTGTTGTATAGGAGTATGCGCCATTCGTCAAGTACTTTTCATGCTTTCCGGGTTTATCGGAGGTCCGGAACGCGGAGGTTATGCACAGGCAGGCTGTAAAAGAATCTGAGGAAGCGCAGCGCCAGATCAACGCCCTGGAGGAAGGGGCGATGAAAGCCCTCACCGGCGGAAACCGGCCCGACCCTGGGATCGTCAGCAACATGATCATAAGGCAGAAAGCCGGACAGGATGCCGCCGCCAGGGCGATGGAGGAATCAAAAGCCCGGCTGGATGCAGAAAAGAACCGGAAACGCTGAAGCGGGATTCAGCCAGACGAAATCCAGACATGGATAAGCCGCTTTGAGGATACCGGATACGAAGGAAAGCACATGGTGATCCCGGAGCCGGTCAAGCGAATCGATGTGAAGAAAGACTGCGGGATCACCATCTGCGGGCGCATGAGCGCAGACCCGTTCCCTGGGAAGAAAACCGAAGCAGGTGCCTGAAGTCCGTGCGGCTCATTCCTTGCCGTTTCTGTTGTATGCAGGCAGGTGTTTTTGATATAATCACTGCAGCAGTAAGCAGCAGAAGATTTCTCTATGCGGCCTTCGGCCCTGGCCGAAATGACACAGAGACATCTTTGCCTGCGCTGAAAGCAGGCAGGGTTGAAGCATTTTGAAATAAAGTGAAGGAGGAACCGACATGAAAAAGCCAATTCTCTTTTCCTGGCGGTCCTGACAGCGCTGTCCCTGGCGTGTGCGCCGGCGATGATGAGCCTTGTGGCAGACGGGCATGATGCGAAAACGGCCGTCCAGGGGGACATCCCGGAAAACACCATCGTCACCGATGCGTACGACACCATCAGGCTGAAGTCAGCCCCTGGCAAGTAAAAACGGGAACGAAAGGGAACGATCCCTTTCGTATACACAGACTGGATGGAAACCCAAAACGTTCCCGGAATGACAGTGCCACGCCTGCCAATTATCTAAAGCAGGTGGTTTCAGGGACAATGTCACTGAAAACTCCCGGCTTATGATCCGGTTTATTTCCAGCTTTATTACCCATGTATGATATATTATCATGTTAAAATGGAAATATGGCTTTTAAAATAAAAAACGATATACGGATTGCCGGATTGATCTGGCAGCCGACGAATTGATCGTAACGGATGAAAATGATATGAAATAACTATTGTTCATTGTTCTGGCTTTTGTTGTGATGGTGGCAGGCGCTGCCCCTGCCGGTGAAAGTATTGCTGCTTCCCAAATTTGAGATCGGTGAAATCTCTGGTGATTTTCCCGGAGAGGCGCAGTCTTACTATGAGCATTATCTGACAGGGGCGGATGAATATGACGTTCCGTACAATTCCGGAAAACTGTATTATCGGGACGGCATCGCCATGTGCGTACTGGGAATTGGCAAGATCAACGCCGCGCTGGGAACCATGGCGATTCTTTCCGATCCGCGTTTTGACTTTTCGGAGGCTTTCATCATTTCAACTGGCTGCGCCGGATCAAGCTCCGGAAATACGGTCATGGGCGACGTGTTCCTGATTACTGCCGCGGTGGATTATGACCTGGGTCACCATGCGGATGCCCGGGAGCTTTCGGATCCGGAAGGAACGACATGGTTCTATGATGCTGAGTATGAAGACGCGGCTGTGGTTCAGCTGAATCCGGAACTGATGGATAAGGTCTATGTCCTTATAAAGGATGCGCCTGTCGAAACCACAGAAGTTACCTGCAGTTTTATGCGGGCAGCATTTGATGGCGCGGACTGGGCGGTGCGGGATCCCCAGGTTTTGCGGGGAACCACAGTAATCGCTGGCAATTACTGGAAAGGTCAATACGGACACCTGAATGCTCTACGGATGGTGGAGGTTTTTCAGTGCCCTGATCCTTACGCCATGTCGGAAATGGAGGATGTCGCGATCGCCCGGGCTGCAGAGCGGATGGGCATGCTGGATCGGCTGATGATTATCCGGGTCAGCGTAAATATGGATATGTTCATGCTCGGCGCCACACCGGAAAGTCTCTGGGGAGATGCTGAAGCGGTTACGCTGGCCAGTGAGGAAAGCGTCGAGGCAGTGGACATTTTTCCAACCGCCATGAAAAACAACTTCAATGTTGGTCGGATTATCATAGATCAGATTCTTGCCGGACGGTTCCAGTAGTCATGATATGAGAAAGCGGGTTTTACAGAAACAGATGTGGAGCATGTGAAAGAACCGGACTGGCATGAGATGAATTTGGCATATTCCTGTAACCAACCCAGCTTAAGAAGAACGTGAAAAATATATTTTGAGCCATATGACAGTCAACAAATCGGTATTTGTATGGAGGATGCTTGATGAATAGAATTTTGGATTTATCTTTGGCTGATTTTCTTAGTTTTATCAAAACGATCAATTACGGATATACAGATGAAAACGGCATTGTACACACAGGCGAAGATTATGATTTTGTCCAAAACCCATATTCTTTTTCAAGTCCAGAAACTGTAATAGAAAACAACTGTGCATGGTGCTGGGATATCTGCGAGCTAATCAGATTATACTGCATCAAAAATGAGATTCCTGTATCAGTTTGGTTTTATGAATATCAGGATGAAATCATCCATCAAACACACACGCAATGTTTTATTAAGTTAAATGATTTATGGTATCCGGTTCCAGATAACAGTGACCCTCATGATTTCAGTGAATTTGAGGGGAAAGGTTTCTTCGAGGTAACCAGTAAGTTTCAAGAATACTTCAAAGAGTTTATCCACTATCTTGCCAAAGGAAGAGAAAATGATGAAGCTTTCTTTTTCAGAGAATATAATGACACGCTTAAAGAAGGCATGACTGATGATGAAGTACTTCAAGTTTTAAGAGGTCGTTAAATTCCAGTTTGTTGGGGCATCAATCACCCCAACCCTTCACATCCAAATAGACAGTCAGGAGATGAATCAACATGCTGCTTGTGATCGAAGGAATGGCCATGTGCCTGATCATGCTGCTGACCTGTGTGGTCGGCATCGCCAAGGACGGCCCGGTGGGGCTTGTCACTTTCTACGAAAAAGAGGTGCAGGACAGAGTTGTCGCTCTCGGTCTGACCACCAAAGACAAGATCAGGAAGAGTGCGATCATCTCAGGTATTGTGGTCTTCCTGCCCATGCTGATCTTTATCCCTGCCATGGTCTATGGCCTGAACGGTGCCCGGGGATTCACCCAGGGATTCCTGCAGATGCTGGCTATTGGCATGATCTACGGCCTGTTTGACAGGCTCTTTATCGACTGGTATTGGGTCGGAAAAACCAGGGCCTGGGACATCCCCGGAACAGAGGATCTGAAACCGTATATCTACGGTAAGACGCTGATTCGGAAATGGGTGGGAACGCTGGTGGTGCATCCGCTGTTCTATGCGCTGATCGCATGGATTATGAGCCTGATTCTGAAGTAAACAGCATGTGACGTTCTCAAAAATCCACTGGAGACGGCAACATGGTCATCAAAGAAAATGAAGTCAAGGGCATCATGACAAAAACAAATCGGAATTTGCGAGGATCATGGAATGGACATAGAGATCAAAAAGATGGAAACCGCAGAAGAAATCAGGGGGAAAGCCTATGTCCACTGGCGTGCCTGGCACGAAGCCTATCCGGGACTTGTCAGTCAGGAATACCTTAACAAGCTCACACTCGAAAAATGTGAGAAGATCGCTTTCGATTGGCCGGATAATCTTATGATTGCAAAAGACGCCGGCCGTGTCATTGGCTTTGTCGGATATGGAGACCGTGGTGAAGATGCTCCTGATACTGGAGAAATTTTCGCCCTGTATACCTTATCAGAATACTACGGAAGAGGTGTTGGGCAGCAGTTGATGGATGCGGCCCTGCAACAGCTGCAGGGATATCAGAAGACATGCCTGTGGGTTCTGAAGGAAAACAAACGGGCGATCCGTTTCTACCGGAAATGCGGCTTCTGCCCGGACGGGGAAGAAATGTACAGTGCGGCTGTTGGGGCAAAAGAGATCAGGATGATCCTGAAACGGTAACCTGGAAGATATCATTTGATTTTTCTGACGATTGAATACGATGTTTCAAAGGAGATACACATGAACTGGGAGTATTCCTGTGGAGCGGTCGTTTTCACCAGGGAAAACGGGCACATCCTTTTTGTTATTGTGCAGGAACAGTCCGGAGCTTACAGTTTTCCGAAAGGGCATATGGAAGTCAGCGAAACTGAAATGGAAACTGCACGCCGGGAGATATTGGAAGAAACAGGTTTGAATCCTGGTTTTCTGCCTGATTTCAGGGCTGAGGATGAATACGATCTGGCAGAAAAGCCTGGTACACGAAAGCGGGTTACGTATTTTCTCGCAGAGTATAAAAATCAGACACTCGCCCTCCGGCAGGGAGAAATCCGGAGAATTCAGCTTCTTCCCTACGATGAGGCCATCTCTTGTTTTGAACACGAAGGAACAAAATCTGTTCTGACCAGGGCACAGACGTTCCTGACAGAGCAATCGGAAAACGGCTGATGGTAAGGTATTTCGGAACATATCTTTTTATTTTGGCCACACTGGGGAGAAAAACATGGTTGTGGCGGACGATAACGGGACAGTATTGGAACCGACGTGGCTGAAAAGAGCCAACAGTCATGTGAAAAAAGGCAGGGCACGCTGGCTGAACGAAAAAAAACGATCTATACTCGTTATCGGAATGATCCGTAAAAACCGTATGTGGCGTCACGTTATATGCGGAAATCAATCAAGAATCCGTTCCGGATTTTTGTGATTTCCAGTATATCCTGCGTGTCCGCCGGAGCAAATGGAGGAAACAGAATGGAAAACGGTAAGCAGACAGAGATCGTTACAGAGCGCAGTACAGAAACCGAAGGCACCAACCCGAGCGGGATGACAGTGAAAAGTCTCCTGTACAGAATGGATGCCGTCCGGCATGATATGCTCAGCATGAAGGAACTGGCCAGGACAATGGAAGCCATTGCGAGTCAGGGCGGAGAAGATGACGCCGGTCATATCGCGGAAGCAACCAGCCAGGCGTTCATTGCCAGGGAAACAACCTGTCAGCAGCAGCTCAGATTTCTTGAAAGAATCTATTGCGATTACTTTTCCGCTCCGTCCGAAGAAGCAAGGACAGCCAGAATACGCATGATTCTGGACAAAATGAATGACATCATACCTTGTTTTGATTACTCGGGTGAAAACGGCAGTGGCAGCATCGAAGCGCTTAATACGATTAAGGAGCTTTACAGTGACCTGCTGAGACAATCTTAAGGTTTTACTCCCGTCCGTTAACAACGGAGGGGAGCTTTTTTCCGAACCTTTGAGCTTATCCGCTGAAATCGATCGGTTGTATTTCCATTTTTATGCTTGTCTTCTGCGAAAAATGGAATATAATACAGTTAGAGATAGCTAACAAGGCTGTCTGCTGCTGCCGGGAACCCACGATACGAGGTGTTGCAGTGAAAGGCTGTTGCTCTGCGCAGGAGACGGCAAGGCGCTGGGTTATCTCTGTGCGCCGGGTGAATCAGTACGCATTGGACGGAAGAATTCCAGGCGCGGAGCGACTGGGCAGATCCTGGGCGATTCCGGAAAGCGCAGTCAAACCAGAAAAGCACAGATCCGGGCCTAAGCCAAAAGAAATGTCAGAGAGAAGAAGCAGGCAGAAATAAACAGATAAGCACGTATCGTGCATTTATTTTTGTTGATGAGTTAGCACATGCTAACATGCGAGGTGATACGAATGTCTGTCAAGTATGAGGTCCTGAAAAAGCTTGTCGTAGCGGCGGGACTCAAAAAGCGTTGGCTCAGCGCCACGACGGAAGAGCTGCTGGAAAACCGGAGGAAGCAGAACGCGAAGAACCGCATCCCGGCTTTGAAGGATGATGCTTTTGAAATCAGCCGAATTGACGTCATGGGTTTTCCAGTGCTGAAGCTGATTCACAGGGAGCATACGGACAGGGCGAATCTGTTCCTGATCGGCGGCGGCATGATCAGCGCGCCAAGACCTGCGTCTGTCAAAAAGGCGCTGCGGTTTGCAAAGGAAACAGGGCTTGACCTGTTCATCCCTTACTATCCGCTTTGCACGGATTATCCGCTGACCAAAGCCTATGAGATGATCCATGAGACTTACAAAGTGATGCTCAGGGATTATGCTCCGGAGCGCATCTCCGTTCTGGGCACATCGTCCGGCGGGAATCTGGCGCTGGGTATGGTGCCATACATCAATGACGGGCATCCGGATACGCCCATGCCGGGATATATCATGGCCATCTCTCCGGGAACCTGTGTGGATACCGAGGAGGAATGGCAGCGGATGGTTGAACTGGACAAAAAGGATGTGGCCATCCCGGCTCAGTACATGAAAACCGCTGTGGAGGTCATGCGCCACGGGGACAACAGCGTGCCGGACTACATGATCTGGCTGCAGCGGGGCGATTTTACGGGCTGCCCCCGGGTGACCTTCATCTACGGTTCTGACGAGACGCTGTATGCCTGCGCGCCGTCCTTTGAGGCGGCCATGAAGAAATACGGTGTGAATTATCAAATGATCGTCGGTGAAGGCATGTTCCACTGCTATCCCGTCTTTCCGATTGTGAAAGAGGCAAAAGAGGGATGGGATCTGATGGTGCGGCTGATGAAGGATGCGACATGGAACGAATAAGAAATCGGATCTGCCCGAAATCGCCCATCTGATGAAGACTTCGGCGGCTGCTGCCCGGATGGTAATGGTGGATACTGTTTGCCGGCATGTGTCTTAAGTGGCACGGTCTCCGGGCCCTGCTGACCATTCCTGTCAACCGGGCACTCCTGACGGTTACGCTGAAGCTTACAGAAGAGAAATGGCTGCCCGGTCTGTATGGGCAGGACGATGCAGATTACAGGAAGCGGGTCAGCCGCTGTATCCCCTGGCCGCCCCGCAACATCTGAGAGGAGAGAGATCAACATGCTTTGGTGGGTAATTGCTTTGGAAGCCGCTGCCTTCGCTGCTTTGTTTACAGCGATCGTTTTTGCTTATTACTGCGGTGACAGAAAATACAGTCCGGCCAGTATTCACAATTACCCGCCGGACATCCAGGAGGAGTACTTCAAAACGCATACGCGGGTGGATGTGAGCTATCAATCCAAAAACGTGCTGCTGACGAAATCAC
>CAMOVR010000018.1 GCA_946627565.1 uncultured Clostridia bacterium | reverse complement strand
AAACAGAAACATATACTGCAGCCGGGAATACCACGTCTTTTCCACGGAGGATTTCTGTCACTGGCGCCAGGACGGCCCCAGTTTCCGGGCAGATGACATTTCCTGGCTGGGACGCAGCGGCATCCCTGCCGGCGCCGGATGCTTTGAGCAGCTGCCGGCCGGGCTTCAGGATCTGATCCCGGAGCAGGACCGGCATCTTCCCATGGAAAAGCTGAGGGAAATCATCCGGGCACACAGGCCGCACCTGCGCCCGGAAAACCTGATGCTCTATGCGCCGGACGCGGCGGAGCATGAGGGAACATATTATCTCTTTTTCTGCCTGTCAGATGACACCGAAGGCGTGGCGGTATCGGAGACGCCCGGCGGGCCCTTTCACCATCCCACGGTTCTGCCCGCACTGGGGATTGACCCTTCCGTCCTGATGGACACAGACGGCTCAGCCTATCTGTACTGGGGCCAGTTTTCCTCCTCCGCAGCCAGACTCATCATCCGCCCGGACGGCTATGAACTGAAAGATGTCCGGACAGGCGTCATAACGGAAAAGGAGCACCATTTCCACGAAGGCTCTTCCCTGCGGAAAATCGGGGATACCTACTACTATGTCTTTGCCGACATATCCCGCCAGCGCCCCACCTGCCTGGGTTATGCCACATCAGGTCATCCCTTTGGGCCCTTTGCCTATCAGGGTGTGATCATAGACAACGCGGATTGCGATCCGGAAACCTGGAACAACCACGGCTGCATCGCCGAGTATCACGGTCAGTGGTACGTATTCTACCACCGCAGCTCCGGCAGGAGCCGCTGCCTCCGGCGCGTGTGCTGTGAGCCCATTTCCTTTGATGCCTCCGGCAGGATCCGGGAGGTGAAGATGACCTCCCAGGGGCCCGGTACTCCCTTTGCCCAGGGGGAAGAGATCCCTGCCTATACCGCCTGCGGCGTTTACGGAGGTGCATATACCGAGGAGGACATGCTGTATGCACCGGATGGCAGCAGTGCCGTCTTCAGATACGTAAAAGGCGGCACAGGTTCCATAACCTTTGACCTTTCAGGAGATGGAGAGGGAGACATCTCCCTGCTGGCAGACGGAAAAACCACGGGGCAGGTGAGGCTTCAGGGTGGAAAAGCCCGGTGTACCGTATGTATTCCCGAAAAGGCCTGGGAATTGGGCCTTATCTTCCATACCGCGCAGCAGATCCGTCTCCATTCCATAGCGCTGTCCTGACCTGTGTCTCAGCCTGCCCGGTTTTCAGCTGTCCTCATTCAGATCATGATCCAGCACAAAATCGAAGGGCTCATCCCGCACAAGGCACAGCTGTCCCCCTTCCGCCTTCAGGCAGGCCACCTGTACGCTGGATCTGCGGGCAGCATGGCTTGCAGGATCCGCCGTGTCCCCCTGGGGATGCACAAAATAGAAGATGTATGCCTTATCCCCCTGCACCAGCACATCCGCATGATGCCCCCGGTTCCCGTCATCCGCTCGCCTGCCGGGCTGTGCCAGAATCATGCCGGACTGCCGCTCCCAGTGCATCAGGTCCCCGCTCAAGTAAACCGCCTGTCCCTGCCAGGTATCGGCGATCATCCAGTAAAAGCCCCCAAGGGCAAACACATTGGGCCCTTCCTGGGCCTGATCCTCCGTGGCCCTGCCCAGATGTTCCCATAGCTTCAGATCCCGGCTTACCGCTGCATGGGTGTGGCTCCCGTCCGCCTCGTCCTTGTACCACAGCATGTACCCGTTTTCTGCTTTGTACACGCAGGCATCAATGACCCGGTCGCTGGAAAGCGCAAGGGTGTCCGCGTATGTCCAGTCCCAGAGATTTTGGGACACATAGTGCAGAATCCGGCGGCTGCCCGCCCAGGTCTCCGGCACCCCTGTGATATAGCTGACGAACATATGGTACTGTCCCCGGGTCCACAGAATTTCCGGTGCCCAGAACGTATTCCGTCCCTTTTCAATGCTCTCCAGGTTCAGTGTGCCCCGGTAAAGCCAGGACCTGCCCTGATCCCTGGACTCCGCCACTCCCAGGTCTGTCCCATGCACCCAGCTGACTCCATGGCAGGGCACATTCGCCCGCCTCTGGGTGTATACCATCCACCAGGTCTGTTCCTCACGGTTCCAGATCACGGTGGGGTCTGTGGGGCCGTCAAATACAGGATCCCTGTACAGGGGTGCCGGTGCTGTTGTCATGTCAGTTCTTCCTTTCTCCGTTTTATGCCTTCACTGCCATGACAAATGTCATGCAGGCACAGGTATTTTATTCAGACAGCCCTTGCGGGAAAAAACCGCCACAGAATCTGTCGTCCCGCCGGGTTCCGTGACAGCCTGCAGTGCTTCCCGGGCCGTGTTTCCTGAGAAGAAGGCTATCATATCATACAGTCCGGATCAACCTTTGCACCGGAGCATATGGACGCCCTTTGCCGTATCTGATCGGGCTTTGGGCAGAAGAGCAGGGCAGAATGACACTGTAAAGGCTGCCATGGAATACCGCGGCCATGTACACCAGGCAGGTACTGTACACAATAAAACCGCTGACAAAGTCAGATTTCATTCCCGGAGCAGGAAACATATGCAGCCTGCCCTTTGTGCGTTGACATTTTACTTGCATTTTTTAGAATAAACCGGCCTGATTCAAAAGGAAAAAAGTGATTCCAACAGGGGAAAGCCCTTTATATCGGGCACCCTGCTTTATCTGCTGCCATATACCCAAAACCACAGCGGGATGAAGAAAGCGCCCGACTCGGTGCAGTCGGCATATACCCTTCGCCAGAGGAGAGGATAAGAAGATGAAAAAAACAGGTTTTCTGTGGCTTGTGGTGCTGATGCTGCTCCTTGCAGGCATAAGCTGTGCTGCGGCTGATGGTGAAATCACCGGCATTTCGCAGCTCAATGATGACAGCATCACCATAGGCATCTCCCAGGGCAGCACAGCGGAAATGGTGGTCCGTGATGTACTGCCCAAAGCACATATGTCATACTTTACAGACAACAACACAGGCTATCTCGCTGTGACCCAGGGGAAAATAGATGCCTTTGTGTTTGATTTTAATCAGATGCGCATCGCCATCTCCCAGGGCCTGTCCGGTGTCCACCTGCTGGATGAGACTCTGGGCAGCACCGTGCAGATTGCCGTGGGCATCTCCCCGGTGTCAAAGATCCCGGACCTGGAAAACAGCATCAATGCGTTTATTTCATCTCTGCGCTCAGACGGAACCCTGGATGACATGTTCCGCAGGTGGGTCATTGATGGAAATGATACCATGCCGGAAATCCAGCTGAGCAGCAGCCCTTCCCTGCACCTGACGGTGGGTACCACGGGCATTGTTCCGCCATTCAGCTATTATAAGGGAACAGAGCTGACCGGCTATGATATAGAAATGGCTCACCGGTTCGCAGCCTGGCTCGGGGCAGATGTATCCTTCAAGGTGTTCGACTACGGCGGGATCATTCCCGCAGCCGTCACCGGAAATGTGGACTGCATCATGGCCAATCTGAATATCACCCCGGAACGCCGTGAAGCCCTTGCCTTTTCGGATATCCTGTACGAAGAACATCTTGGGGTAATGGTAAAAGGCGATGCACAGGAAAGCAGCGTTCCCGTTTCAGATCTTTCTTCCCTTGCCACTCTTATGCGTGGAAAACATATCGGTGTACAGACGGGCACCATCTGCGGTCCCGTTGCGGAAGAGTCCATTCCGGATGTCCGGATCAGCTACTTCAACACCGCCGCCGATATCCTGGCCGCCCTGAGGGCGGGCAAGATAGATGCCTGGTGTGAAGAAGATTCCATCATCCGTTTCCTGTCCATTGAAAACCCTGAGCTGACCATCCTGGATGGGATGCTGAAAGACAGTGTGCTTGGCGCCATCTTTCCCAAAACGGAAGACGGAAAGCAGCTCCGCGAAAAGTACAGTGCATTCCTTGAGGAACTCTGGAATAACGGCACCATGCAGGAAATTGACAGCATCTGGTTCGGTGCGGATGAAAGCAGACGTACTGTACTGGATTACGAGAATCTGCCCGATGTTAACGGCACCCTGCGCATGGCGGCTGACACCACCCAAGTTCCTTTCACCTATGTCAGCAACAACCGTGTGGTCGGCTATGACGTGGACATCGCCGCACGCTTCTGTGAAGCCAACGGTTACCGGCTGGAAATTGTCCAAATGGATTTTGGCGGCATCCTGCCCTCCGTCCAGTCAGGAAAATGTGACTTTGCTTCCAGCTGCATCACCATCACCGAGGAGCGGGCTGAAAGCGTGGATTTCAGCTCCCCCAATTACTATGGCGGCCTTGTGATGGGTGTCTGGGGGGACGCGCTGACAAATGAAGCAACTGAAACGCTGATCTCCCGGATGCGGGGGAAAAATATCGGCGTACAGACCGGCGCCACCTTTGATGAAATTGTGCAGCAGACCATCCCGGATGCGAAGATCAGCTACTACAGCACCTATCCTGACCTGATCGCTGCCCTGGAATCCCACAAAATCGATGCCTTCCCCGGCGATGAACCCGTACTGCGGCTGTCCGCGGCGGAAAACAGCCATCTGACTGTCCTGGATGGCCGCCTGGACACCTTTGCATATGGCTTTGTCCTGCAAAAAGCAGAAAAGGGAGAACAGCTGAAAGCCGAGATGGATGCCTGGCTTGAAAGCATGAAAGCCAGCGGAGAGCTGGAAAAAGCCGTAAAGAAATGGACGGATTTACCGGAAAGCGAGAAAACCGTACCGGATTATGCCTCCTTCCCTGCCACCCGCGGTACGCTGCACGTGCTTACTGAGGGCTTATATCCCCCCATGAACTACTACCGGGGCGATGAACTGGTGGGCCTGGAAATTGATCTTATTGCACGGTTCTGCCAGGACAGCGGATATGGCCTGGTCCTTGAAGCCATGAACTTTGACAGCATCCTGCCTGCCATCCAGACAGGAAAGGCAGACATCGCTGCCGCCGGCATTGCCATCACCGAAGAGCGCAGCGAGAGTGTACTTTTCTCCATCCCCTATTATGAAGGCGGCACCATGCTGATGGCTCTGAAAGAAGAAACCGCAGCTGCCGCATCTCCAGAGAAAAGCCCGGCAGCTTCCGGGGACAACGCTTTCCTCAGCGGCATCCTGGACAGCTTCAACAAAACCTTCATCCGTGAAGACCGCTGGAGACTGTTTACGGAGGGCATAGGAATCACCCTCCTGATCACGGTTCTGGCTGTTCTCTTTGGCACGGCCATGGGTTTTGGAATATTCATGCTCTGCCGCAACGGAAACATCGTAGCCAACGGTTTGACCCGTTTCTGCATGTGGCTGGTACAGGGCATGCCCATGGTGGTGCTGCTGATGATCCTGTATTATGTGGTCTTTGGCAGCGTGGCCATCAGCGGCATCGCGGTGGCGGTCATCGGCTTTACCCTCACCTTCAGCGCCGTGGTTTTCAGCCTGATGAAAATGGGCGTTGGCGCCGTGGACCGGGGACAGTATGAAGCAGCCCTTGCCCTGGGTTATTCCAACCGCCGCACATTCTTCAAAATCATTCTTCCCCAGGCGCTGCCCCATGTCATGCAGGCCTATAAGGGCGAAATTGTCAGTCTGATTAAAGCCACAGCCATTGTGGGCTATATCGCAGTGCAGGACCTGACAAAGATGGGCGATATCGTGCGGAGCCGTACGTATGAAGCCTTCTTCCCCCTGATTGCCGTTACCATCATCTATTTTGTCCTGGAAGGTCTTCTCAGCTTCCTTGTGAGCAGAATCAGCATCAACTTCAATCCCAAGCACAGAAAATCCGAAGACATTCTCAAAGGGGTGAAAACCAGTGATTAAAATCGAGCATCTGAAGAAAGAGTATCCCAATATAACGCCTCTGAAGGATGTCAGCACAGAAATCCATGACGGCGATGTCATTTCTATCATTGGACCCTCCGGCACCGGCAAAAGCACCCTGCTGCGCTGCATCAATCAGCTTGAAAAACCCACGTCCGGCAAAATCTGGGTGGACGGTGAGGAAATCACCGATCCCAGGTGCAATATGAATAAGGTGCGCCAGAAGATGGGCATGGTGTTCCAGAGTTTCAATCTGTTCGGACACAAAACGGTGATCGAAAACATCATGCTGCCTCCCATGGATCTTCTGGGCAAGAGCAAACAGGAAGCCTATGACACAGGCATGCGTCTCCTGCGCACCGTGGGTCTGGCGGAGAAAGCCCTGAACTATCCGGATGAACTTTCCGGCGGTCAGAAACAGCGTATTGCCATTGCCCGCACCCTGGCCATGGATCCGGATGTCATCCTGCTGGATGAACCCACCAGCGCCCTGGACCCCACCATGGTGGGCGAGGTGCAGGCCGTTATCCGCGACCTGGCCAAAACCGGCAAAACCATGATGATTGTCACCCATGAGATGAACTTTGCCCGTGCCATTTCCAACCGGATCTTCTATATGGACGAAGGCGGCATCTATGAGGACGGCACACCGGAACAGATTTTCGAGCATCCCATACGTGAGCGTACCCGCCGCTTTATCCGGAAACTGAAGGTACTGGAACTGAAAATTGACAGCCCGGATTACGACTTCGTGAACATGGCGGAAAAAATCCTGCAGTACTGCAACAAAAATCAGATTTCTCCGAAAATGGCCAACCGTATCCAGCTTGTCTTTGAAGAAAGCGTGGACCGCCTGCTGATTCCCATCCTGAAAGAACCGAAGATTGAGGCCATCGTGGAATACGCAGGGGACACGGAAACAGCGGAATGGACCCTCCATTATGGCGGACCCCGTTTCGATATCACAAACACCGGAGACGATCTGGTCCTCTCCGTACTCAGGGGCATGACGGAAACCATGGACTATTCCTATAAAGAGGATGTCAGACTCTCCAATCAGCTGATCATGAAACTGAAAAGCATCTGAACACAGAAAGTCCCGGAAGATACGGCTGTACGCCGTATCTTCCGGGACTTTTCAGACTGAAAAAACAGGATTCAGGCATATGCAGAAACTTTGTTCAACCGGCGTACCTGCGGCGCCGGACGGAAGGTTCCCCGGACAGGTCTCACTGCATATCCGGAGCGGTTTCGCCGGTTTCCTCCCCTGTCGGTTCATTTTCCAGGTCAGGCAGTTCATCCGTCCAGGAAAAGGATGCCTCATCCCCTGTCCTGCAGGCTTCCATAAAGGATTTTGTTTCCCTGAACAGGAAGCCGCTGATTTCCCTGTCATCGGATATGTAGTACTCTGTCCCGTCCTCGAAGATGAGCGCGATCCGCTTAAGAGGCGCATCCAGCGCCTGTATTTCAGAATACGGAATATCCTTCCAGTTCCATGGCTCATAGGGCGTCATAAAACCGGCCAGCATGTCCATGGCATCCGGAGATACAGGATATTCCGCCTTTTTTTCCTCATCTCCCCATCTTTCCTCTACTCTCAGCACCACGCTGCCGGAAGCATCTTCCCTGAACAGTGTCATGGACAGGGACTGGTTCTCCATGCCGCCGGATACATCGTATGTGCAAGCAAGCAGGCAACCGGCTGTTTCTTCCCCGGCGGCTGTGCCGCACAGTCCAAACAGGACTGCCAGCAGAACTGTGAATAATGTCATGCGCATCCTCCTTCATCTGTCAAATGCATTTCAGACCACCAGGACCCTGCCGCTGTCGCCGTCCACCATGATCATCTGGCCGTCCCGGATCTTCTCTGTGGCGTTTCCGGTTGCCAGCACGGCCGGGATCCTGTATTCCCTTGCCACAATGGCCGCATGGGAAAGGGTGCCGCCGGTGTTGACCACCACACCTGCAGCCATGGTAAACAGCGGTGTCCATTCCGGATCCGTGTAGGGGCAGACCAGGATATCCCCCTCAGAGAGCCTGCCGAATTCCTCCGGGCTCCTTATGATGCAGGCCCTTCCCGTGGCTTTCCCACCGGAGCCGCAGACGCCCGTAATATCCCCGCTTCCGGTTTCAAGCATAACACTTATGCTCTTTGTCCACCAGGCTTCCGCCAGGGGCCGTTTTTCCTTTCTTGTCAGCATCCGCTGACGGGTCTTTTCGTCCAGACTACCTGCCATGCACGCAGCATACAGCTCATCTGCAAACAGATACAGCAGGTCATCATAGTCTGTATGAAGCCCTTCAGCTATGCCCCGCAGCAGTTTTCTGCACCTTTCAAATTCACATTCCCAGAGATACTGCGTCGCTTCCCGGATCACATGATAGTGCCTGACCGCCCTGACTTTTTCCTCAAACCTGCGGTATCGTTTTTCACCCAGCCTGTCCTTTGCCCTCTCCATCAGGGCCTCAAATTTCCTGACACCTTCCTCAAGGGACGGGGTGGCCCCTTCATCTCCCCGCACAACAGCCCTCAGGGCATGCAGGAAGCGGCCCGGGTCTTCATGCCATGATTTTGCCATGAAGCAGTAGCAGTTGAAATCCGAGCGGCAGCCATACTTTTCCATAAATTCTGAGATAAGGCCCGCGATATCCGGATGCTTTCCGGAAAACGCATCCAGGGAAAGCTGCATCAGGTCCTGCACGGTGCCCGGGACCTTGCGGACCTTAGCCGCAATGTCTGCCATGCTCCGGTTGATATCCGCCGTTACGTAGTTCAGGCCCTCCATCAGGTCAAAGGAATTCAGGCCCGGATCCATTTTCCGGAGGACCCTGTTCAGGCTCATGTTTTCAAGCACCTGGGGAAAAATGGCATAGCGGAAGCGCGCATAGGCCGTTTTCTGAATCAGGTCCTGCATAACAGCGAGGGATCCGGCGTACTCCTTAAGCGTGCCCGGTGTTTTCCTGCATTCCGCCTCATACAGTTCCCGACACTTTCCAAGTTCATCTGCGGATTTCTGTATGTTCCCCTCATGGTCCTTCATCTGCCGCAGCAGCCCCGGAAGACGGACGATCTTTCCGTTCACGCGCATCTTTCCGCCCAGAGTAAAGGAAGATATCCCATCCTCCGTCATCTGCGTTTCCGGCGGCATCTTTATGCCGGCTTCAGCAAAGAGGACCTCCTTCTGCCTGCCCACCAGGAAACCGAAATCCTGGTCCAGGGGATAATAGGGCACGGGCAGTTTTTCCAGATTGAAGAGCATGTTCTCCCGCATTTTGCCCGTAACAGGCTTTGGGGCAGGGAGTCCTTCAAAATCCCTGTCGGTAAAGTGCCCGGTCCCACTTTCCTGCAGTGTCGTTATGGCCCGTGCCTGCAGGATATAGACTTTGCCATCCGCAACCGCCCATTCGATATCCATGGGGCGGCCATAATGCGTTTCAATCCGCAGTGCTTCTGATACAAGCAGATGCAGCGTCTCATCATCCAGAACCCTCCGGCGCCGCTCATCTTCGCTGACAGGGACACGGACCGTTCCGTTGTCTGCATAGACGATCTTCCATTCCTTGCTGCCGGTCACCGCGTTCAGGAGATTGCCGTTTCTGTCGCAGGTGTATTCATCCGGACTGACAAGACCGGATACCACCGCCTCCCCAAGGCCGTATGAAGCATTCACCAGAATATTCTCCGTGTTTCCGCCGGGATCCCTGGTAAAAACAACACCCGCGGCTTCACTTTCCACCATGCTCTGTATGACAACGGCCAGGGACACTTTTCCCTCCCCGTAGCCGCTCTCCCTGCGGTAATGCATGGCCCGGACGCCCCAGAGGGACGCATAGCAGGCCTTAATGCTGTGCAGGAGTTCCTTTTCCGATGTGATATTCAGGTACGTCTCCTGCTGTCCCGCAAAACTGGCATCCTCCAGGTCCTCCGCGGTGGCCGAGCTTCTCACCGCAACCCGGGCATTTTCTCCATAAGACCGGTAAAATTCCCTCACCTCATCCGCCAGAACCTCTGGCATGTCCGCCGTGAGAACCGCCTGCCGGATTTTCTCCGATGCTTCCTTTTCCGATACAGACTCCGCCGCCATGCGTTCCGGCTCAATCCCGTTCATTTCCATAAACAGGTCATATGCCCCGGAACACAGGACGCCCCCTTCCGGAACGCTGATCCCGGCAGATACCATTTCCCCAAGGTTTGCCCCCTTGCCTCCGGCCAGGGGGACATCCTCTTTCCGTATTTCCGTAAAAGAACGGATGAACTTTGCCATATCTCTCTCCTTCTGTCCTGCGGCATGCCATCTATGATCTGTAAGAGAGTATACCATGAAGCAAAGAGGGAATGCCATGCGGGATATATACCATTTTCCGGATCAGACCGTGCCCGAACACCCAAAAGAGGCAGAAAAGCATGCACAGCTTTTCTGCCTCTTTTCAATATTCCGTTCAATTCTCCTGCTGCCCGGCACCGTCCCCGTCTATAACAAGACACCCGTCATCCGGGAGTTTATAGTATGTGAAATAGGCTTCTTCCAGAGGAATCCACATTTCCTGAAAGCGTCTGAAGGATGCAGCCGATTCCCGCTTTTTCAGTCTCGCCATGCGGGTTTCCTCACTTGTCCGGACAAAAACCCGTACATCCGCAAGCTCTCTGAGGGCCGGCATGTTGGCATAACTGCCTTCCAGAATCAGGTACGGTGTTTCTTGGATCGTCTCCGGAGGAAGCATACAGTCCCCGTGGCAGTCGTAGCGGTTCACCACGCACCTGCCCTGTGTGTGAAAGGGTTCCAGCACCTCAGCCTGAAGTCGCTCCCAGTCGCAGTTGCCTCCCGGGATCCGGAGCCTCTCCGGCGTTTTCCGGGCATGAGGCACCACAAATTCATCGGTATGCACCACCGGAGCCCGGAGCACAAGGCTCAGACTTTCTGCCATGGTCGTCTTCCCGGATGCGCACCGCCCGTCCATGGAGATGATCCGCCTGCCGGCGCCGTCCTGTTTTCCCAGGACGCACAGAAGGGGCATCAGGCACTGAAAAGACCGGGAAACCACCCGGTAGGCCGGGGCATACGCCCCGCGGTAGGCTTCCGTGTGGGAAGGCAGGTACCCTTCCTCCTCAAGCCGTGCCGCGGCCTCCTGAAGTCCTTCCGCCCGGATTGTATCCATGTGCCGGCGAATAAAGTCCATCACGTCCTGCCGGGTGTACCCCGGCTGCGGGCCGTGCATCATCATTTCCGTGATCCATGCGGGAGAGATGCCCTCCGCCTTTGCCCGGCGCAGATTGAGCCGCATCCAGACGGGCCCCAGGTCCTCCGTCAGGGGTTCCTGAGGATCCGGCTTAACCCCGTCCATCTCCTGCCCTACGCGTTTCATGACCATGTCCGGATCCGTCAGCAGGTGTCCGGGCCCCAGCATGCCCTGGAAAACAAACTTGACCGCATCCTGCCCCAGGGCCTGGCCGTGGGTTCCCAGATGCTCCTCAAGGGAAACAAGAAGCTGCATTTCAGGGTTCATCCTTTTGAACCGCCTTCTGCACAGCCTGACGCACCGTCTCCAGGGAGACCTGCCTTGAGCGGGCAATTTCCGCCAGGTCTTCATATTCTGCCTTGCACCTGCTGGTTCCCATGCCCTCAGCCTGCTTCAGACGGACCGGACCATATTCCGTTTCCACGCACTTTTCGCTGCGTCTGAGCACATAGCGGTCCATATCCATCCGGCGTATGCCAAGGGTGGTGGTAAAGCGCATCAGAAGGCCTGCCATCCGGTCGGCATCTTCCGGCATGCAGATGACACTGAGAAGCACACCGGGCCGGTTCTTCTTCATGCCAAGAGCCTGGGTGTAGACATCCCTGGCACCTGCCTCAAAAAGCCGCTCCATGGCAAAGCCGATGTCCTCCCCGGTCATGTCATCCAGATTGCACTCCAGCCGGGTTATGTTTTCCCGCCGTCCTTCACTCTCCCCGAGGAAGGCACGGACACAGTTGGCCCGCGGAAAATCCTTCATCCCCATGCCGTATCCGATCCCGGAAACGGCCATAACGGGCCGGTCTCCGAAACGGCTGACGAAATACTTCAGCAGAGCCGCCCCTGTGGGGGTGCACAGTTCTCCCTCAATCTTCCCGCCATAGGTGGGGATTCCGCTGAGAATCAGGGCCGTGGCAGGTGCGGGAACAGGGAGCACCCCGTGCATGCACCTGACATATCCGCTTCCCACGTGCACAGGGGACGCCACGATCTCATCCGCCCCGATTTTTTCCATAAGCATGCACACGCCCACCACATCGGCCACCGCATCCATGGTGCCGACTTCGTGGAAGTGGATCTCACGCACAGGATGCCCGTGCACCCGGCTCTCCGCCTCCGCAATGATCCCGTATACCGCCTTCGCGTCCTTTTTGACCTTCCCGGAAACCTCCAGGGAATCAATCAGCTCTTCCACATCCTGCAGGGACGTATGATGATGGTGATGCTCATGATCGTGGTCATGATGATGTTCGTGCTCATGATCGTGGTCATGGTCATGATGGTGCTCGTGATCGTGGTCATGGTCGTGATCATGATGGTGGTGCTCATGATCGTGATCGTGGTCATGGTGGTGTTCATGCTCATGCTCGTGGTCATGGTAATGCTCATGGTCATGAGCATCCTCGGAGATTTCCTCCATGCCATCCACCAGGACCCGCATATGTGTCCCTGTGATGCCGCATTTTACCGCCTTCTCAGCAGCCACATGGACGCCGGGGATCTTCAGGGCATTCATCTGTTCCACAAAGGCATCCCTGTCGGGGATCAGTTCCAGGAGAGCTGCCATGAGCATATCACCGGCTGCGCCCATCCCGCATTCAAGATACAGTGTCCTCATGTTCTTAACTCCTTCTGTTCATGGTAAGTCCCGCCTTCTCCAGCGCCATCACCAGGGGCGGAATCAGAATAATATGAAGAATGATGCCGGGCAGCGCATTGGTCAGGGCACCGGCTGCAAACATTTCCAGTGTAAATTCCGTATGGTCCAGGCCGGCCAGCAGATAGCGCACCAGGCCCCATACAAGCCTTCCCCCGATCATGGATATCACAAGGGCGACATAGACAGCCCAGGGTTTTTCCGGCAAAACGCGGTGCAGGACCCCTGCCATGATGCCATAGACAGCCAGTTCAAAGGCCATGGACACGGCACCCGGGAACATGGCCGGCATGCCAAAGAGCACAGAGCGCAGAAGAGGGGCAACAAAACCAACTGCCATGCCCCATTGCCAGCCGCAGAGGAAGCCGCACAGAAGCACAGGAATATGCATGGGGCTCAGGGCCGTTCCGATCTGCGGGATCTGTCCGATGAGAAAGGGAAGCACCAGTGCAATGGCCAGAAACAGGCCCGCACAGGTCAGCTGAAGAACGCGGGTATGATCACGCACGGGCTTCCACCACCTTCCGGATATGCTCTATGGCGTCCTCCAGAATCGCCTGGGAACTGCCGCTGACCCCTGCCACATAGGTACTGCACAGGTTCATGGGGATCAGAACCCGGTAGGCACCGGAGGACGCAACCGCGTTGGCCATGGCCGGGGAGATCTCCCCCATCAGGGCGTCGGCGGTGGCAATGCCCACAGGGCCCACAATCAGCTCCGCTCCCCTGGCGCCCACAATCACCGCATTTTCCCCTGTGGCCAGATGATCCGCGCACCCGCTTTTCATCATGTTTTCCGTTGCCATGCTGTTGGTTCCCACGGCTGTTATTTCCGCATCCGGGCATGCTCTGCGTATCTGTTCAGCAAGCGACCGGCCAAGCCGTCCGCCCTGCCCGTCTATAATCAGTATTTTCATAGGGTCTCCCTTCCCAGAGCCGGCCTCTGGTACACTTTCTTTTCCGGTTCTTGGCATGCTACACGAAAGCAGGTCCTGTGTCAAACCGGGACCAGCCTTGCAAGATCCCATCATCCCGTATACAATGCACCCATTCTCTGTCATCAGCACTTAACTGAGCCATTCAGGAGGTCCGCCCCATGCATTTTGATTCAGCTGCCGTCACACAGGCCATACAGGAAATCATCCGAAGAGACCGTCTCCCCAACCTGAGCGTCTGCGTAAAGGGACCGGAAGGCGTCGTCTATGAAACCGTTTTCGGGAACCTGGATGCCGCTTCCGGCCATCCGGTCAACGGGGACACCGTTTTCGGCATTGCGTCCATGTCCAAGTCCATCACAGCTCTGGCACTGGCCATTCTGGAGAGTGAGGGAAAGCTCTCCTATGAAGACCCGGTCTGCAAATACTTCCCTTCCTTCTCCGTGCCCGGCGCCCCCAGGGACCTGGTGACCCTGCGGACCCTTGCCCAGCACACCGCCGGCATCCCGCCCATGGAGCCCCTGGAATGGTCCATTGCCATGAACAGCCCCGGCCGGGACGGGGAATGGATCCGGACCCTGCGGGCATCTTCCCCCAACCAGATGAACACCATAGAGCAGATCATTGACTACATTGCTTCCTGCCCCTACCCGGTGGTAGGAGCTCCCGGCGAAAACATGAGCTACAGCAATGAGGGCTATGCCATCCTTTCCTATGTGGTGGACCAGGCCGCCGGCATGCCCCTGGAACAATTCTGCCAGGAACGCATCTTCGAGCCCCTGGGCATGACGCGGACCATCATGGATGACGACTGCGTCTCCGCACACGAGATGGCCGGGGGCAACATTGCCTCCCTCTTTGAATTTGAGGACGGCGTCCTTACCTGCGACGACAACTGGAGCGTGCTCCCGCCCTTCCGGGGCTGCGCCATGGTGAAGTCAACCGCCCGGGACATGGCCGCCTATTACCGCTGCCTGTCCAGCCTTGGCATGCACGAAGGAAAACAGGTCCTGCCGCGGGAAGCTGTTCTGAGGATGATCGGGCCCTCCATTCCCGCCACCGACCAGGCGGTTTACGGTCTTGGGCTTTATAAGCGGGTCAAGGCCGGCCACACCATCTGTGAACACGGAGGCGGACTCCACGGCGTCTCCACCAAGGGCGGTCTGCTGCTGGAGGAAGGGTACGGCTTTGCTGTGCTCTGCAGCCTCGGGGACGCTGACATGGACGACATCATGTGGGTCCTCTACAACGCCGTCATGGGCCTTCCCCTTTTGGAGTCCCACCGCTGGTTCATTCCCGCCGGCAGAGACTTCTTAGATCCCGCCATGCTTGAGGGCACCTATGTGGGACATGAGGGCCTGCCCTCCAGGGTTGTACTGGATAAAGAAGGCCGCGGCAGGGTTTCGGACCATGATATCCATCTCACCTACTGCGGGGGTGCCCGTTTCCTGGCCATGGATGAAAACGAAAAGATACGCGGCCGCCTGGAGTTCTTTTTCCGGGACGGCAGGGCCTGGGGTGTCCGTGTAGGCAGCCGGATCTTCACCAGGGAAGCGTAAACAAAAAAGATACCCGGTCCGAACTGCACAGAGTCTGTGCAGCACCCGGACCGGGCTTCTTTTTTGCTTTATTCTTATTTTTTCCGTATTTCCTCAATCAGTTCCAGTACCCGTTCTGTGGCATCCGCAGGCGGCGCCGCCTTCACCGCGGCTTTCAGGACGTCCCTGTCCTTCCAGGTATCCCGCAGCGCCTTTGTCAGTGTTTCCGCCGTCATGTTCTCCTGAAGCAGCACACGGCACAGACCCCGCTTTTCCATGCTTCTGGCGTTCAGAATCTGGTCGCCCCGGCTGGCTCCCTTGGGATAGGGAATCAGCAGCATGGGCTTGTCCAGTGCCTGAAACTCCATCAGGGCATTGGAGCCCGCCCGGCTCAGTACCAGGTCCGCACAGGCCAGCACATCCGGAAGCTCCCTGTCCAGGAATTCGATCTGGGTATACCCCTTCACCTGCTCCAGCTGCGGATCCAGATTGCCCCGGCCGCACAGGTGCAGCACATCGAAATCCTCTGTCAGGTCCTTCAGGGCTTCCCTGAGGGCTTTATTCACCGACTGGGCGCCGGAGGAGCCACCCATCATCAGAAGTACAGGCTTTTTTCCGTCAAAATGCGCCAGGGCCAGCCCTGCCTCCCGGCTGCCTGAAAACAGGTCCGGCCGCAGGGGCGTCCCCACTGTCTCCGCCTTGCTTCCCAGGGCAGCCGCGCACTCAGGGAATGTGGTCACCATCCGGGTGGCAAAGGGCTTGCACAGACGGTTTGCCAGGCCCGGGGTCAGGTCACTTTCATGGCAGAGCACCGGTACCCGGTGAATCCAGGCACCGAAAACCACCGGCACCGCCACAAACCCGCCCTTGCTGAAGACAACCTGGGGGTGCAGTTTGCCCATAAGGCGGGCGGACTGCACAGCACCGGCGATCACCCGGAAGGGATCCACGAAATTCTGCCAGGAGAAGTAACGGCGCAGTTTGCCGGTCTTCACCGCATGGTATATCACACCGGGAATGGAACGGATTTTTTCCACTTCCATGCCCGTCTCCGTGCCGATGTAGTGGATTTCATACCCCTGTTCCATCAGATGCGGGATCAGGGCCATATGCGGCGTCACATGTCCCAGGGTGCCCCCGCCTGTCAGTACAATGATCTTCTTTTTTTCCATAATCCTTACCCCCGCTTCCCCATATCCTCAGCTTCCGGGGAAAACTGCGTTCCATCCCGGGTGACCACCGCATACCACAGAGGCGGCCGCTTTACAGGCTCATCACACAGCCGGATCGCTTCCCGAATGGCTCCTTCCGCCTTATCCGCGTCCGCTTCACTTTTGGCATACAGGGTAAAGAACAGGTCATCCGCCTCCACCCGGTCCCCGATGCGGACAGGCAGTACAAAGCCCACGGAATAATCCAGTACATCCGTCTTGAAAATCCGCCCGGCGCCCATGGCCTGGGCTGCCAGACCCAGCTTTGTGGCATCCATGCTCCCCACGTAGCCGCTTCTTCCCACCTTCACCCTGCGGATCACGGCAGGCTGCGGCAGCAGGGAGAGATCTTCTGTCACCTTTGGATTGCCGCCCTGGGCCTGAATCATCTGGGCAAACTTCTTCAGTCCCCTGCCGCTTTTCAGGGCGTCCAGAAGCTTTGCCCTGCCTTCCTCCATGCTTAAGGCCTTTCCGGCCAGTATCAGCATGTGCGCTCCCAGAAGCAGGGATACCTCCAGAAGTTCACCCTCTGTCCGGCCCGCCAGCACATCGATGGCGTCCTTCACCTCCAGGGCATTGCCCACATGGGTGCCAAGGGGCTGTTCCATCCCTGTGACCACGGCGGTCACAGGCTTGCCTGCCAGGGTTCCGATCTCCACCATGGCCCTGGCCAGCTCCAGGGACCCTTCCAGGGTCTGCATGATGGCACCGCTGCCCGTTTTCACATCCAGGACAATGGCATCACTGCCTGCCGCCAGCTTTTTGGACATGATGGACCCCGCGATAAGGGGAAGGCTGTCCACCGTGGAGGTCACATCCCGCAGGGCGTACAGCGTCTTGTCTGCCGGGGCCAGCTGTCCCGTCTGTCCTATGACCGCCAGCCCGATCTCCCGCACCTGTCTGAGGAAGGCTTCCTCCGTCATCTGCACGCTCATGCCCGGTATGGACTCCAGCTTGTCCAGGGTTCCGCCGGTATGGCCCAGGCCCCGTCCGCTCATCTTGGCCACAGGCACGCCGCAGGCAGCCACCAGGGGTGCCAGGACCAGGGTGGTGGTATCCCCCACGCCCCCTGTGGAATGCTTGTCCACCTTCACCCCGGGGATGCTGCTCAGGTCGGCCATATCTCCGCTGTGCGTCATCTCCAGGGTCAGGTCCGTGGTTTCCTCCGCCGTCATACCGTTAAGACGGATGGCCATGAGCAGCGCCGCCAGCTGATAATCCGGCACCGTTCCCCTGGCAGCCGCATTCACAAAGAAGGCAATCTGCTCCCTGCTCAGCGCTTTCCCGAACTTTTTATCCGTGATAATTTCGATCATATTCACAGCGGATCACTCCTTTTTTATACCAGGCGCAGGGCCGGTACGGCATTGAGGGTCAGGGGTGCGATCTCTCCGCGCATCAGGCGGTAGTAGGCAGCGGACCCGATCATGGCTCCGTTGTCCGTGCACAGCCGCAGCTGCGGCATGTAAAGGGGAAGTCCCCTTTTCTGGCATTCTTCCTGCATTCTTCTGCGAAGCAGGCTGTTGGCACTGACGCCGCCGGCCATGGCCATCTGCCCTGCCCCCAGCTCTTCCGCGGCCAGCATGGCTTTTTCCACCAGAGCCTCCACCACTGCTTTCCGGAAGGAAGCAGCCAGGTCCGCCTTGGGCAGTTCCTCGCCCTTCATTTCCATTTTGTGGCAGCTGTTGAGGAAGGCGGTTTTCATGCCGGAAAAGCTGTAATCATACCTGCCCTCCGTATGCGGCCTGGGCAGGGGAAGATAGTCCGGATTTCCCTGTTCCGCCAGGGCATCCACCCTCGGGCCCCCGGGATAGGGCAGACTCAGCACCCGGGCCGCCTTGTCAAAGGCCTCCCCGGCCGCATCGTCCACGGTCTGTCCCACCAGCTCGTACACGCCGTAGTCAGGCACCTGCACCAGATGGCTGTGCCCGCCGGAAACCACAAGACACAGGAAGGGCGGCTTAAGTTCAGGATGCGAAAGATAGTTGGCGGAGATATGTCCCTCAATATGGTTGACTGGGATCAGGGGCTTGTTCAGGGCAAAGCTCAGGCCCTTCATGCAGCTGACACCCGTCAGCAGCGCTCCCACCAGTCCCGGTCCGTATGTCACCGCCAGGGCGTCTATGTCATCAAACGAAAGGCCGGCTGCCTTCAGCGCCTCATCAATCACCCTGTCGCAGGCCTCCACATGGGCCCGGCTGGCGATCTCCGGCACCACCCCGCCGTAGAGGGCATGCAGGTCAATCTGGCTGAACACAATGTCGGACAGGATCTCCCGCCCGTTTGCTATGACCGCTGCAGCCGTCTCGTCACAGGATGTTTCCAGTGCAAGAATCCGCACGTATTCTTTTGTTTTCAGCGCCTCCGCGCAAGCACGGGCATGCTCTTCATAGCCCGTCAGGATTTTCTGCACGGCAAATCAGTTCCCCTTTTTCTTCAGAATGCACCAGGGTGCAATCAGGCAGGCCAGCGGCACAGGCAGGAAGGTGCCCGCCAGGATGCCGGCATATGCCGTGAAAAACGTCTCTGGCATCAGCCGGATGAGCATATCCGTCCGCGGGTTCAGGATCCACAGGTTGTTGGTGAAAAACAGTCTGTGAAAGCCTGTAAAGAATGTTTCAAAGTCAAACAGGGCCATCAGGGTCAGGACCAGCAGCAGACAGAGCACAAGCGCCCCTCCGTCCCGGATGCCCTGCAGGGCAGGGCGTCCCAGCCGGCACCGGATCAGCACCAGGCCCGTGATCACAAGGCCCACCGATGCAAACAGCAGCACCCTTCTTTCCAGAAGGAAGAGGCCCTTCACATCCTTCATGTGAAGAATCTCATGTTCCTGAAACACCGTGTATTCCCTGCCGCCTTTTTCATATGTGTACTGAAAGGTATCGCTCTGGCCTGCAAGATAGCCGGTAATCATCCCGCACACGTCACTGTATTCTTCCTCCGGCAGCCCCGTCTGTTCGGAGGGGGCATACCTGTGCATGAGGTAGAGCATCAGGGAGCGGCCGGTTCCCAGTCCATCCAGCACCAGGCACAGCCAGACAAGGCAGACAAATATCCCGGACAGGCAGGCTGCTGTCCGCACAAGGCCTTCTTTTTTCCGCATACGCATCCAATCAGACAATGCCTGCCCGGAGGCAGGCACTGTTTTTTACTGCATCTTCAGGTAGGAGGTCACAAAGCCCTCCAGGTTGCCGTTCATAACATCGTCAATGTTGCCGACTTCATAGTTGGTCCGGTGATCCTTCACCATGGTATAGGGCTGGAAGACATAGGAGCGGATCTGGCTGCCCCATTCAATCTTCTTCATCTCACCCTTGATGTCGGCCATCTGCTGTTCCTTTTCCCGCTCCCGCAGTTCCAGCAGGCGGGCTTTCAGCATTTTGATACAGGTGGCACGGTTCTGCACCTGGTCACGCTCCGTCTGGCAGGAAACCACAATACCGGTGGGATAGTGGGTCATGCGGACGGCGGAACTGGTCTTGTTCACGTTCTGTCCGCCGGCACCGGAAGAATGGTAGGTGTCCACCCGCACATCCTTCATGTTGATCTCAATGTCGTTGTCCTCATCTTCCAGCATGGGAGCCACGTCCAGGGAGGAGAAGGAGGTGTGGCGCCTGGCATTGGAGTCAAAGGGCGAGATGCGCACCAGGCGGTGCACGCCCTTTTCACCCCGCAGATATCCGTATGCATGGTCCCCGTCCACCTCAAAGGTGACGGATTTGATGCCGGCCTCATCACCCTCCAGCAGGTCCAGAAGCTTGACGGTAAAGCCCATGCGCTCACAGTAGCGGGTGTACATGCGGTACAGCATCTGTGTCCAGTCCTGGGCCTCCGTGCCGCCGGCGCCTGCGTGCAGGGAAAGCACGGCGTTGGAGTCGTCATACTGGCCCCGCATAAGGGTTTCCAGCTCCAGCGCGTCCGCCTGCTCCTTCAGCTTCTGGATGGACTCGCCCGCTTCCTTCACCATGTCCTCATCGTTCTCTTCCCGGGCCAGGTCCATCATGACTTCAATATCATCTGCCGTGGAGAGAAGCTTCTCATAGTGTTCCAGGCGGTTCTTAAGCCCGCCCACCTTCTGGTTCACCCGGGCGGAACGCTCCAGGTCGTTCCAGAAGTCCGGCTGTTCCATTTCCTGCTGGAGCTCGGCAATCTGCTCCCGGATATGATCCACGTGCAGTGCTTCCCCCGCAGAGAGAATGCTCTTGCGGATGCCCTGCAGATCCTGTGCATACTGTTCCAGTTCGATCATGTGTCTACCTCATTTCCAAAAAACATCTCAGTCGTATCTGTCCGGTGCAGGAGCGCCTTTACAAGAATCCTTCCGGCATACCTGCCCTCCTCCTTCACGCCTGATCCTGAGGCAGATTCTTTCCGTGACACTGCTTGAACTTCTTTCCCGAGCCGCAGGGGCAGGGATCGTTGCGCCCCACCTTTTTGGGCACCCGGATGGTTGCGGGTGCCTCCTGCTTTGCGGGGGCTGCAGCGGGCTTTCCCGCCGGCATGGCGGGCCGTGCTTGTGCCGCAGCTGCCTGCCTGCGCAGGGCTTCCCGCAGGACGGCCATATTGGGCCTGGCCTGCATGGTGGGTTCCGGCGTCCGCTGGATCTTCATATGCAGCACAGCCCTGACCGTGTCCTCCCGGATGAGAAAATTCAGTTCCTCAAACATATGGCCGGCTTCGATCTGGTATTCCGTGATGGGGTTCTTGCCCGAATAGGCACGGTACCCGATGCCGTCCCGCAGCTGATCCATGGCATCGATATGATCCATCCAGCGGCGGTCCACGGCGCGCAGCAGCATGACACGCTCAAAGCTCCGCATGTCCACGCCGATCTCGGCGATTTCCTTTTCCCGCTCCTCATAGAGGGTGTGTGCGTCCTTCTGCAGGGCTTCCGTCAGAGCATCCTTGTCCTCATTGTCAATGAGGTACTGGTTGCTGCTCAGGAAGTCATGATGGTTGCACAGGTTTTCAAGATATACGGTAAGCTCGTGGACATCCCATTCCCTGGAGTCGTCCGATGCGCAGTTGCGGGCAATGGCATTCTCGATGACCCTGTCCTCCATGCCCAGGATGTTTTCCCGTACGTTTTCACCCATGAGCACGCGCCGGCGCTGTCCGTAGATCACCTCGCGCTGCCGGTTCATGACGTTGTCGTATTCAAGAACATGGCGGCGAGTCTCAAAGTTCCTGCCTTCAATCCGCTTCTGCGCGTTCTCAATCTGCTTGGTGAGCAGGCCTGCGGTCAGGGGATCGTCCTCCCCAAGGCCCAGCCGTTCCACCATGTCCCCGATGCGGTCGGAACCAAACAGGCGCATCAGGTCATCCTCAAGGCTGATGAAGAACTGGGTGCTGCCGGGGTCGCCCTGACGGCCCGCACGGCCGCGCAGCTGGTTGTCAATACGCCTGGACTCATGCCGCTCCGTGCCGATGATGTGCAGACCACCGGTTTTGAGCACCTTTTCGTGCTCGGCATCCGTTTCTTTCTTGTACTTTCCGAGCAGCTCCTGGTATGCGGCCCTGGCCTCAAGCACCTCAGGCTCCACCTCTTCGGCGTGTCCGGTGGCCGCTTCAATGAGCTCCTCATCCATGCCCTGGTTGCGCAGATCCCGGCGGGCCATGAAGTCCGGGTTGCCGCCAAGCAAGATATCCGTGCCGCGGCCTGCCATGTTGGTGGCGATGGTCACGGTGCCGTATCTGCCGGCCTGGGCCACAATCTCTGCCTCACGGGCATGGTTCTTGGCGTTGAGCACGGAATGTTCAATGCCTTCCATCTCCAGCATATGGGACAGCATTTCGCTGGTCTCCACCGTCACCGTGCCCACCAGGACAGGCTGGCCCGTGGCATGGTGTTCCTGAATGGATTTCACCACGGCCCGGAACTTGGCCCTGGCATTCTTGTAGACAATGTCGTCCATGTCCCTGCGGATGTTGGGACGGTTGGTGGGCACTTCCACAACGCTCAGATGATAGATGGCCTCAAACTCGTCTTCTTCCGTCTTGGCCGTACCGGTCATGCCGGAGAGCTTCTCGTACATCCTGAAGTAGTTCTGGAAGGTGATGGTGGCCAGCGTCTTGCTTTCCCGTTCAATCTTGACGCCTTCCTTGGCCTCAATGGCCTGGTGCAGGCCTTCCGAATAGCGCCGGCCGATCATCAGACGTCCCGTGAACTCGTCCACGATGATCACCTGTCCGCCCTGGACCACGTAGTCCACGTCCCTCTTCATCAGGGCGTGGGCACGAAGGGCGCAGTGCACATGGTGATTGAGTTCCGCATTGTCCGCGTCATTGATGTTCTCAATGTGGAAGGCACGCTCCACCTTCTGGGCGCCGTCGTCCGTCAGGGCCACCGTCTTCTTTTTCTCATCCAGTGTATAGTCCGTTTCCCGTACCAGCCCCCGGACCACCTGGTCCACCCGGGTGTACAGATCCGTGGAAGCCTCACCCTGGCCCGAGATGATCAGAGGCGTTCTGGCTTCGTCGATGAGGATGGAGTCCACCTCGTCCACGATGGCGAAGTGGTGGCCTCTCTGCACCAGGTTTTCCTTGCGGATCACCATGTTGTCCCTGAGGTAATCAAAACCCAGTTCGTTGTTGGTGCCGTAGGTGATGTCGCAGGCATAGGCTTCCTTGCGCTCTGCCGGTTCCATGTCATGGACGATCAGGCCCACGGAGAGCCCCAGAAAGCGGTATACCTTGCCCATCCATTCGCTGTCGCGGCGGGCCAGATAGTCGTTGACCGTCACAATGTGCACGCCTTTGCCGCTGAGGGCATTTAAGTAGGCCGGCAGCGTGGCCACCAGGGTTTTTCCTTCGCCGGTCTTCATCTCGGCGATGTTTCCCTGGTGCAGCACCAGGCCGCCCAGGACCTGCACATGATAGGGCCGCATGCCCAGGACCCTGGCGTCTGCCTCCCGGACCGTGGCAAAGGCTTCCGGCAGAATGTCATCCTCTGTCTCGCCGTTTGCAAGACGCTTTCTGAATTCCTCCGTTTTGGCGCGCAGCTGATCATCTGTCAGCTTTTTGTATGTATCCTCCAGGTCATCCACCAGCTTGACCGTCTTTTCCAGCTTTTTCAGCACAGAGGCGTTGCTGCCGCCCAGGAGGTTCTTCACAAATTCAAGCATACTTTCTCCTAATAGCTCCTAGTTTTATCCAATATTTGCTTATATACCCGCTTCAGATCCCGAATGGATAAACCGGAAAACCGTATCCGGTGCCGCGGTATATGCAGGAATCCTCAGCCTTCCATACCGTCTGGCTGTGATTCCCGGATGGCTGTGTGTTTCGTTCTGCCGTATCCGCAAAAGCCTGTATACACCTGCATACGCCCATACGGATACAGTTTGAAGTATACATGCAAGTCTCTTTTCCTGCAAGCTGTTTCCTCCGCCCTGCCAGCAGGGGCATGCCGGTCCCGGTCCGGCAGCCTTCAGTATGCCATCCAGGTTTCATGTGTAACTTAAACGTTTAACCTCAGGAAACCGCAGCCAGCTTCATGCCTGTTATCCGGAAGCAGAAGAACAGGGGGCAGCCGCCTCAGGAAGTCTGCCCCCTGTCTCTTCACACCGTCCTGTATGTACGGCAGGCGCTTTTTCCGTGATCAGCCCTTCTGCTGCCTGATAAAGGCAAGATTCTTCCGGATAAAATCCGTACGCTGCCTGACACACAGCACACTCCGGCCGGGATCCGCCGGGGTATGGAAAACATAGTCTTCAAGCCGCTTCAGGTCCGTGGTGGCCACATGCAGCCTGGTGTCCGCGCTGGCATAGTAGATGTAGACCCTGCCGTCCTTCACAATGGCGCCGTTGGTGAACGCCACATTGCTGACATCCCCTGTGCGCTCCCTGCCAAGGGGCCCGATGAGGAACCCGCCGGGCTCTGCAATGACGCGGGAGGGATCCTCCAGAGCCGTGGCAAAGGCATAGATGACATAGCGCAGTCCCGCCGCCGTGTTCCGCACACCGTGGGCAATATGGATCCAGCCCTTCTCCGTGCGGATGGGCACCGCACCGGCTCCGTTCTTGGCCTCCGTGATGGTATGGTACTTCCGGATGCTGGTCATCTTTTCTTCGTCAATCACCGCATGGCAGATGTCTTCGCACAGGCCAAACCCGATGCCGCCGCCGGACCCCGTCTCGATAAAGTCATCCATGGGCCGGGTATAGAAGGCATATTTTCCGTCAACAAACTCCGGATGCAGCACCACATTGCGCTGCTGGGGCGAACGGAGCGTAACAAGGTTCGGCAGCCTTTCCCAGGTTTTCAGGTCCCGGGTGCGGACGATCCCCGCCGCAGCCTTTGCCGCGGAAAGGTCCGGGGAGGAGGTGTCCCTGCTTTCCGAGCAGAAAATGCCGTAGATCCACCCGTCCTCATGCCGGGTCAGGCGCATGTCATACACATTGGTCTCATCCGGGTACATGTCATCCAGCAGCACGGGTTCGTCCCAGAAGCGGAATCCGTCCACACCGCTGTCTGACTGGGCCACCGCAAAGAAGCTCTTGCGGTCGCTTCCCTCCACCCTGGCCACCAGGGTGAATTTTCCATCCAGCAGGATGGCACCGGAATTGAAGACCGCATTGACCCCAAGGCGCTGCATCATATAGGGATTCGTCTCCGGATCCGGATCATACATCCAGAAGGGCGGGATATGGTCCCTTGTCAGGACCGGCCTTTCCCATCTCTCATAGATACCGTTATAGAAGCCCGCATCCACGGTGTTCTTTGTTTCAATCAGGCGCTCATAGCGCTCCTGCAGTTCCGGATATGTCATAAGTCTCCTCCCCTGCGCAGAAATTCCATGCACATTCTTCCGTTGTGATAGGGGCATTTCCATGGTTCCACAATGGGCTTTTCCTTCCCGGGCGTGCCGTCCTCATGGACATACCAGAACCATTCGCTGCCTTCCCTGGGATCCCGGAGCACGTCCCGGATATAGGCCCACTGGGTATATACAGCCTCCCTGTAGCGTTCCTCCCCGGTTTTTTCCCAGGCATTGAGGAAGCCCAGCAGCGCTTCCGCCTGCACCCACCAGATCCGGTTCTGGTTCACCACGCCCCGCTCGCACTCATTGGCAAAACCGTGACCGGTAAAGGCCGCATGCCAGGTATGGTCCGCCATGGCCAGCAGAAGGGGCCGGATCCTGGCGGTCAGGGCCGGATCATTCAGCTCTTCCAGGGTCTTTTCCGTCAGCCAGCTGGTTTCAATGTCATGACCGAAGGAATGCAGATCAATCAGGCTGTTGTAGTCCATATCAAAGAAGACTTCCTGCCTTGCCAGGGTATGGTTGTAGACCCTGTTTTCGAAGATATCCAGGATCTCCTTCAGGTTTTCCCTCAGCCCCTCATCCTTCCAGGCCTGGTACAGCCCGGTATAGCCTTCCATGACATGCAGGAGGGTATTCATGGTCCTGCCCGCCATGACGCCGTTTTCGCTGAGCTTTTCATTGGAGGCAGGCTGCCAGTCCGCCGTGAATGCCTCCAGATACCCGTCCCTGTCCCGGCATTTTTCCTCTATGGTCCTGTACAGAGCCTGAGCGGCCGAAAGGGCTTCCTCCCCGCCGCCTGCCCTGTAAAACGCGGACAGGGCATAGATGGCAAAGGCCTGGTTATAGGTATGCTTCAGGGTGTCCGCCGGCGTTCCGTCCGGATGCACCGACCAGTACACGCCGCCGTGCTGCGTGTCCGTCATGCGTCTGAGCATGGCATAGGCATGGCGGGCTGCGTCCATCAGCTTTTCGTCCTTAAGCATCATATAGGCTTCCGAGAAGAACCAGAGAATGCGGCTGTTGAGGATGCACCCCCGGTCCGCCTCAGGATGAGGGGTGAGGTCAAAATCCACATATCCGATAAAACCGCCGTTTACATCATCCCTGAGCCCCAGCCAGAAGGGAATCAGGCGCTCTGTCAGCTCCCTGCGGATTTCCCCGCCTATCTTTTCCATACTTACCCATCCTTCCATTCAGCGATTGCCTTCCTCGGTATCGCTGTCTCGTACCACACTGTGGGTCCGTATGTAGTCTACCAGCAAATCAATTTCTGTGAAAGCCAGTCCCAGATAGGTATCTGCAGCCCCGTAGTAGATGGCAATGCGCCCCGTGTCCTTATCCGTCAGGGCAGCGCAGGGGAAGCACACATTGGGCACAAAGCCCCGCTCCTCATACCATTCTTCCGGCGTCAGCAGGAAGTTTTCGCAGCGGTATTTTACCCTGCTGGGCTCATCCGCATCCAGGATGGCAGCCCCGAAGGAATACACCAGGCCGTTGCAGGTGCTGGAGGCACCGTGATAGAACAGGAGCCACCCTTCGCTGGTCTCAATAGGCGCCGCGCCGCTGCCGATCTTGACCCCTTCCCACCAGGCAGGGCCTGCGCTCATGACATGGCGGTGCATGCCCCAGAATTTCATGTCCGGGCTGCGGCTGAGCCAGATATCCCCAAAGGGGGTATGCCCGCTGTCGCTGGGCCTTGAAAGGAGCAGGTAATTCCCATGCACTTTTCTGGGGAACAGCACCGCATTGCGGTTAAAGGGAATGAAGGGGTTCTCCAGCCTTGTGAAGGTTTTGAAGTCCCGGGTAGCAGCCATGCCAATGGATGCACCGTAAAAGTCCTGGCACCACATGATGTAGTACACATCGTCCACCTGAACCAGTCTCGGGTCATAGGCGTAATGCGGCATGAAGGGGTTTCCCTTTTCATCCGTGAAAGGCACCTTTTCCGGGTCGATGTCCCAATGGATGCCGTCCCTGCTTTTGCCAAGGTAGATATGGGGCACACCGTTTGTCTGTTCACCCCTGAACACGGCGATAAAGCCGTTCTTCCAGGGCGCGCAGGCACTGTTGAAGATTCTGGCCACGCCGGGCAGGGGGTTGCGCGGAATCACAGGGTTTTCCGAATAACGCCACACCGGACTGTCATGGGTATCATCCTTGCTGCGGGGCTGCCAGGGGATATTGGGCAGGCTGCCGCCTGAGAGAATCCGGACATTGCTCATAAAAATGCCTCCTCGTTTTCTTTTCTGCCTTCCATTTTTCTGAAGATCGCGTACATGAATCAAACGGCCGCGCCCCTTCTCCCGGAAAGGACGCGGCACGCACTCAGCCTTTCACCGCACCTGCGGCCAGACCGGAATAAATTGCCTGCTGGCAGAATATGAAGATCAGCAGAATCGGTATCATGGTGAGAATAACACCGGCGCAGATCACGTTGTAGCGGTTGCCGAACGGTCCGGTAAAGGAATACAGGGCCGTGGATATGGTGACAAACTTCGTCTTGTCCTGCAGATACAGGTTGGCTGTATAGTATTCGTTGTACACGCCGATACCCTTGAGGATCATGACGGTAACCATGGCCGGGCGCAGAAGCGGGAACAGAATCTTGAAGAAGACACCGTAGTACGTGCATCCCTCCAGGATGGCCGACTCGTCCAGGGAATCCGGCAGGTTTTCAAAATACTGCAGGAAAATATAGATGGAAATGACGTCTGTGCCGCACTGCAGCAGGATATAGCCGAACAGGGAATTGATCAGGTTGAAACGGTTCATGATCTGATAAATCGTCACCTGCATGGCAATACCCGGAATCAGGGTGGCAAACAGGAACAGATTGCGGATCAGGCCGTTGCCCGGGAAGGCAAAACGGTTGAGCACATAGGCCAGCATGGAGCCGATGAGCACCGAGAAGACAACCACCATGATCACCACAAAGAAGGATGTCATGAAGGCCTTTCCCATGCTGCCGTCCACCCAGACGGTCCTGAAGTTGTCAAAGTCCAGAAAGTTTTTGGGAAGCGCCATGGGGGCCGAAAGGGCATATTCCTCATCGGTCTTGAACGCCACGATCAGGCAGGAATAGATGGGCAGCACGGCGATGAAGGACGCCAGAAGCAGGGAAAAGTACTTGGCAAAGCCTGCCAGGGCGCGGCCCGCCCGCTGTCCCGTCGTCAGGGAAGCCTGAATTTCAGGATTCTTGATCACAGTCATGCCGTTTTACCTCCTGTTCACCGTAGTCTGCTTTACCGTCTTCAGCTTTTTCTGCTTCTTGGGCATATCGTCCACGCCTTCCTTAAGAACAAAGCGGAAGAACAGTTTCTGCAGAATGGTGAAGATGATAATGATGATCATCAGCACCACGGCCATGGCGCAGGCAGTGCCCACCTTCTGGTCCACATAGGCGGTCTGATGCATCTTGATAAAGTACGTGGCGGTGCCGGAAGCGCCTCCGCCCATGATGACGTAAGGCGGTTCAAAGGCAGAGAGGGAGCCGGTGATGGACAGGATCAGGTTCAGCATGACGATGGTCTTGATGGAGGGCAGGATGATGTACTTGAACTGCTCCCAGCGGTTGGCACCGTCCATCTCCGCTGCTTCATACAGGGAGGTGTCCACAGACATGATGGCGCCGATGAACATCACCATGTTCTGACCCATGTACCGCCACACGGAGGTGGCCACCAGGGACCAGTTGTTGATGTTCTGGTCCCTCAGCCAGTACGGCAGATTCTCAAGAGGGATGCCGAAGGCTCCGAGAACGGAGTCCAGTACGAAGCCGCGGGTATAGAAGAATTTGAAGATAAAGCCGATGGCAATGCCGTTGATCAGGTAGGGGAAGAAGATCAGGCCCTTATAGATGTTCCCGCCCCGGGTCTTAAAACTCAGAAGCGTGGCAAAATACAGGGCAAGAACCAGCTGTACCATGGCACCGGCCATATAGTAGAGACTCAGCAGCATGGCCCGGAAGTAATCATCTTTTGTAAAGATCCGCATGTAGTTCTTCAGTCCCACATAGGCCCGGACCTTGGTATAGCTGCGGTCATAGAGGCTGAAATCAATCATCTGCCCGAAGGGAATATAGGTAAACACCAGCAGCAGAATCATGGGTACCAGCGCAAAGGTAACGATAACAAACCACTTCTGAACCCGGGGAATGGCAAACCATTCCCTGAGCGTGCGCGGCCGGGCATTCAGTGCGCGACCCTGTACAGACATCCTGCGTCGCCTCCTTCTCTGTTTTTCACTGGAAAAGCGGGACGGGAAGGTATCCCGTCCCGCTCTTCCATGTGTCCCGGCTTACTGCTTACTGATCGACGGTCACGCCCAGGTAATCCTGTGCGTCGCTCCATCTTGTGTTCCAGTCAGCCATGATCTCATCGAAGGTCTTGGTGCCGTAGAAGGCATTTTCAATGATCTGCTGGACCTTCAGGTCGCCGCCGTTGTTGAAGCGCAGCTCGCTGTCGGAGTTCAGGTCGTTCAGCAGGGTTTCCTCGCCGGCCAGGGCGGGAGCATCCGGTACGAACTCGATGCCGTCAAAGGCAGCATACAGAGCCGGATATTCACCCTTCTTGTCGATCGGGATGCCGCCCTCGGTGTAGGAGAAGCCGCTCATTTCAGTCAGGTACTTCACATAGAGCATGGAAGCGATCTGGTTTTCTTCGCTGGTCTTGCAGTTGATGGCATAGCAGTAGTCAGCACCGGCGGAAGCATACTGCTTGCCGTTGACGGTAATGGGGAAGGACATATAGCCGATGTCGTCACCGTTGGGGCCGGCTTCCACCATCTGGCTGAAGGCCCAGGAGCCCAGCACCATGCAGCCGATCTTGCCCTGGTTGATCATACCCTTGCAGCCTTCCCAGTCGGTGGTGGTGTAGTCGTCTTCAATCAGCTTCTGAGCAGCAGCATCATAGAGAATCTTGTAGACAGCATAGGGGCCCGTTCCGTCGCCGCGGTCGCTGAAGGGATCCTTCATGTGGGGCAGCTTCTGGTTGATGAACGTGGCGTCGCCGGTGGCAGATCCGCCGATATAGGCGTCCCATGCACCCATGGTCCAGCCGGCAGCATAGTTGGTGTACAGCGGGATGGCGTCGGTGTTGTCGCGGATCTTCTGCAGGGCAGCGATGAATTCATCCGGCGTCTTGGGCAGTTCCGTGATGCCGGCCTTTTCAAAGACAGCCTTGTTGTACACAATGCCCTGGGCATTGCCGGTGGAAGGAATGCCGTAGCACAGGCCGTCCCAGGCATACTGGTCAGCAAAGTTGTAGATTTCCAGCATGTCCGCTTCCGTGCCGTAGGGCAGGAAGTACCTGGGCAGTTCATCCTTGTCCAGGGCAGGAATGCCGATGATGTCGCCCCAGTCATCTCCGCCGGTCAGACGGGTCAGGGATTCCTGGGCATAGTCGGTGGTCAGGTCATAGGAGATGGTCACATTGGGATACATGGCGGTAAATTCCGCAATGTACTGAGGGATCTTTGTGTCCTTCAGGTCTGTGCGGTGGTTCAGCACCTTAATATTGGCTGTGATGTCGGTGTAGCTTTCGCCTACCACCAGATCCCGGTAATTGGGCAGTTCAGCGCTGGCGACAGAAACCGCAGCGATCATAACTGCAACCAGCAGCAGAGACAGATACTTCTTCATCTTGGTACCTCCTGTATATTTTGCTTTACGATTCTGACGCTTTTCACGTCTTCGGGAGGATTATACTATAAGCTAATTTGTAAAGTCAACAGTTACTTAATTAATTTAGGTAACTTATTCTTTAATTTACGTACACAAATTAACTTGCACAAAATGGGCGGTTTGCTAAGCAAAACATACAAAGCAGGGAGAGCCCCACCGGCTCTCCCTGCTGCTTCTGTGTATTTATGAGCTTTACACTGCGTCCTGTCCATTCCCGCCGCATCTTTTTCCGGTATTCAGGTCCATCACGGAATCCCGTTCCACAAGCCATCCGCCCACGGATGTGCGCAGGGGGCCTTCCATGCCTTCCCGCATCCGGTTCTGCAGTCTGCGCACCGTCACCTGTGCCATGCGCTGCTTGTCCACCGTGTAGGTGGTGATGGGGCGCGCATCCGGGCCGTAGACATAATTGTCAAAACCTGTGACGGACACATCCTCCGGCACCCGCAGACCCCGCTGTTCCAGTTCCCTGGCCAGCTGGCAGGCCAGCATGTCATTGTTGCACACAAAGGCTGTGGGCAGAGGAGACGGCAGCGGGATCTCCGACAGGTAGTTGGTGCTGTCCAGCATATCCGGCAGCACCCACTCATTTCTGACCTCATATCCGGCGGCCATCATGGCCCGCAGATACCCCACATACCGGTCCATAATGCTGCTGGTGCGGTGAATGTTGCCCACAAAACCGATGTTCCTGTGCCCATGCTCAATCAGGTACCGGGTCAGCTGGAAGCAGCCGCTCTGCCCATCGCTGACCACCGCATCCACATCGGGGCCGTCAAAGCTGAAATCCAGCAGAACCGTCGGGAACCCGGCTTCCAGCACGGAGGCCACATAGTCCTCCTGGAACTGTCCCAGAAGGACAAATCCGTTGGCCCGCTGAATGGTCATGGCAGCCGGCATGGCCTGGTTCTTTTCGTCATCCTGGGATATGATGTCCAGCACGCCCAGCATACCGGCATCCGTCAGTTCGCGCAGCAGCGCCTTATACATATCTGAATAAAAGGAAGGGGCACTGAAGAACCGGTCCGCAATCAGAATGCCGATGATGGCATCCTTCTCCGCACTTTCCGTGGAAGGCGCATAATGGTAGCCCATCTGTCTGGCCATTTCCACGATTTTCGCCCGCACCTCGTCACTGACACCTTCTTTTCCGTTCAGTGCCTTGGAAATGGTCACCGTGCTGACGCCCAGGGCTGCCCCGATATCCCGCATGGTTACGTTTTTCTTCATTCTTAACCCACCCTGTCACTTAACAGATAAAGCAGCTGCATCTTATCATGTTCCCCGCTCTGTGACAATCTCAGTTTTTTCACCCCAGTCTCAGAGAGACGGTTCTTCCGGTTTCCTTTTTTTCACCGCTTCCCTGAGCATCCTCTCAAAGGATTCCTGAAAGCGCCTGTCATCTTCCTCCGTCCGCTTCGGCGGGCCTTTCATGTGGTGTTTTCCGCTGCGCCTGGCTTTCTGTGCCAGATGGCGCTCCATGAGAAGCCCGTCTATATTCTCATTCGTATACCATCTTCCGCTCTGGTGGATCGCCCATGCGCCTTTTCCCAGGGCCATGGCAGCCACCCCATAGTCCTGGGTGACCACCACATCCCCCTTCCGGCAGAGATTGGCCAGGGCGAAGTCCACCGCATCCGGTCCTTCCCCCACCGTTATGACCCGGCTTGTCCTGGATGTCAGGAGATGACTGGTATCACACAGCAGCGTTACCGGCACACCGTGCCTTATGGCAGTCCCCTCCACGATCCGGACCACCGGGCACGCATCTGCGTCCACATAAACCATCATCCGTCTTTCCCCCGCTTTCCTGTCCGGCCCTTTCCCGGCGTCTTCCTGCACAGGGCTCGTACAGAGGACTATAGCCAGGGCAGGAAGAAAATCAAGTACCGTTTTTCCCCTGTCTTGACTGCCTTTCCTCTCCGGCGTAAGGTAGGCACAGACAAAAGTTGTTTTACGCCGCGAAACCGCACACCCGCAGCCCTGTCCATCCGGGGCATGGCAGGACGCAAGCAAAAAGGAGGCAGAAAACATGGCATATATCCGTCCGTCTTCAGAAGAGAGAACCGGCTTTCAGGAACACCATCCTTTCACGCTTTCCATTCACACAGGCTGCGATTTTGTCATGGTATACGGTCTGTCCAATCTGCCGGAGCGGATCCTGGCCTACAGGGAGGCCGGCTATACGATCCATCTCATGACCGGCATTGCCTGGGGTGACTATGCAGACTACCTGAACGGGGTCTTTGACGGCAGAAAACACTGGGATGAGAGCCAGAGAAACCGGAAGGGAGAGGATGTGCTGCACGGGCCGGGCGTCCCCTATCTTGTGCCCACAGAGAGTCTGGCAGCCTACCTCACAGAAAAGCTGAAAATCGCCGTGGACTGCGGTGTCCGTGCCATCCACATGGAGGAACCGGAGTTCTGGGAAGAATCCGGTTACTCGGATGCTTTCAGAAGGGAATATGAAGCGCGCACCGGCAGGCCTTTTGTCCCGGGGCACACAGACGTGAATGCACACTGGCACTCTTCCCTTCTCAAAAGGGAACTCTACCGGGACTGCATGGAAACGGTGGGCAGGAACCTGAAAAACTATGCGCGGCAGAAAGGGTATGAACTGCGTTTCTATGTTCCCACCCACAGCATCATCAACTACAGCCAGTGGCGGATCCTGAGCCCCGAGGGCATGTTCCTGAAAAGCAGAACCATAGACGGTTTCATCGCCCAGGTATGGACCGGTACTTCCCGGGTTGTGAACCTGTATGAAGGGGTATTCGGGGAGCGGGTCTTTGAAACGGCCTACCTGGAATACGGCATTCTGGAGGACCTGGCCGGACGGGACCGGGACATCTGGTTCCTGGCGGATCCCATTGAAGACTGTGCCGGATACGACTGGGACAATTACAGGTCATGCTATATCCAGACACTGACCGCTTCCCTCCTGCATCCCGGCGTAAACCGCTATGAGGTCTGTCCCTGGCCCCACCGTGTTATGGAGGGGCTTTACCCAAAAGACGGAGATGCCAGGCCCATTCCGGACAATTACCGGACTTTTCTCTCCTCCATGTTCCAGATGCTGGGCGACATGGAATCCGGCACAGAGGACAGCAGCATGCCGAAGGTGGGCGTATTCCTTTCAGATACCTGTCTCATGCTCCGTACCTGTCCGGACACGGTTGCGACGGATCAGAAATGGCTTGAGGAACTCATCAGCTTTATCTGGTACCGGGAGACAGGACGCATACCGGAAGTGCGGGACCGTTTCCGCGCATTCCTTGACAGGACACAGTGGACCGAAGGCGTCAGGAACGCCTATACATCGTCCATCCTGTTCCCGGACTTCTTCGGCCTGGCCATGCCTCTTCTGAAGCATGGACTGCCTCTGCGCACCCTGCTTCTGGAAGGCATTGTCCGGGACGGTGCCCTGGAGAACCTGGACTGTCTCATCCTGAGCTACAGCTTCATGAAGCCTGTTTCGGAAGAACTGCACAGCCGTCTGGCAGACTGGGTACTAAAAGGCGGCACCCTGATCTATGCAGGCGACGGTCTGGATCCCTGGAAGGACCAGGACAGCTGGTGGCAGGCAGAGGGATATGCATTGCCGGAGGAGCATCTGTTTGATACCCTGGGACTTGGCCGGCATCCGGAAGCCGGCACATATGCTGTGGGATCCGGTTCGGCCGTCATCCTGCATGTATCCCCCGCTTCTTTCTGTCTAAGCCGGGATGCTGCCCAGACCTGGCGGAACACAGTCAGGGATGCTCTCTCAGATAAAGGACTTTCCTGGCAGCCCAGGAATTATCTGAGCATACAGCGCCAGGCCTATATCATCTCCTGCGTCATGACCGAGTCTGCAGATGATTCCCCTCTGGTACACACAGGCCGGTTCGTGGACCTTCTTGAAGACGGCTTTCCCCTGATCCGGGAAAAACGGCTTCTTCCCGGGGATTCCTGTATTCTCCTGGATCTGGACAAAGTCAGGGAATGCCCGGCTGTTCTGGCTTCCTCCGCCCGCATCCTTACGATGCAGCTTACCGGTACATCCCTGCAGCTGAAAACACTCTCAGCAGAGAATGTCCTGACGCATATCCGCCTTCTGGTGCCCGGGCGTCTGTGCGCGGCTTCCCTGACAGCACAGGATGAGGATGGCCCGGTCCCAGCTGACCTTCATTCCGATCCGGACAGCATGACCTGCCTTATCACCTACAGAAGCCGCGGGAAGACCGTCCATACGGAAATACGTGGAGCAGACATAGGATGAAGCAGACGGACAGCCTGTACAGGCCGCTGTCATACACGCTTCTTCTTTCCCTCCGCCCTTTCACCCGGAAAAGACCTGCATCATGTAAAGCGGGCCCCTGCACCGGATCATTCCGGTACAGGGGCCCGGCAACTTTCACGTCTCTTCTTCCTCCCAGTATTCGTCCTCTGTTCTCTTCAGGGGAATATCAAAGCTTCCGGGGGCTTTGCCCACAGCCCGCCTGATCATCTCATCGGCTTCATCCTCGTCTGCCACAGTCAGATACGCCAGGAGCCTGAGAATCCATGCCTGAGTTGGGTCTTCTTCTGCAAGTTCGTCATAGCTGTCCAGGAATTCATCTATGCCTTCAAATCCACAGGTGTTGTGATCATTGAGATATTCCCAGTCATCCTCATGATCCATGGGATCATCTGTCAGCATCTCAAAGAGACTCTTATCCGCCTCCATATAGTTGAGAATGGAATCCGACACCGCCACGCTGAAATACATCCGCTTCCCGCTGTCCAGATCCAGAATCTCTGCCTCTGCCACCGGCTCTCCTCCCACAGGACCGCAGGAGAAGCCGCGCCACGTCTCGCCATACTGCAAACTTTCAATCTTCATATTCTTCATGGATATCAGCCTCATTTCTCTTTCTTCCGCTCCGTCTGACGGAACTGTGAGGAGTATAGCTGATCTTTTCTTTTTCTTTTGGACCTTCAGGGTCCAACTTTCCGCAGTCTCCCGCATGAAAAACATCCTGTGCGGCAGGATCCGCAGACTGCTGCAGGCATTTTGCCCGGGTAAACTGTGCATTTTGGATCACCTCCTTCTATGGAAAATCGGGTAGGTGGCCCCATCTCATAGACATATGTCTATGAGATGGGGTTGT
>CAMOVR010000017.1 GCA_946627565.1 uncultured Clostridia bacterium | reverse complement strand
GAAGCTGAAGAAAGAAAATACCGAAAAGAAAGAAAAAGCCGAAAAGAAAGAAAAACCCATTAAGAAAATAAAGTTTCTTAACAGGAAAAAGGACCAGGCTGAACCTGAAACGGAAACAACGGATATATATCCGCCTGAGCCTGCCAAAGTCACTTTCCCGGCCGGTCCTCGCAATATCTTTGAGGAACTCATGGTAGATTCAGCCGGAGATGAGGACGACAGTCCCATCAGCGATCAGGAGATGACACAGGAACTGCTGAAACTTGGCCTGGAAGGCAACTGGGACACAGAGATGGACTTTGAAATTCCTGAATCCATTATTGAGGAAGGAATAGAAAAACAGGCAGATACGGAAACAGACACAGACACAGACAAAAAAACAGATACAGACGCAGAAACTTGACCGGCTCAGGCAGAAGGTGTTGATTAGAAATGGAGCTGTCCAGGACCAGACAGATCAGGAGTGTCCAGGAAACTGACGAGTTAAGCCACAGTATTGTCTATGACATGGTGGTTATGTTTATTCTGCTCCATTTTCTGGGGTTCCCCGGCAGACTGACAAGCATGTTCGGGGAAAAAATCGAAACATTGGTGGACTACGGCTGTTTTGGTCTGGAAATTCTTGTCATGCTCATATCCAGCGGCAACACCTATATGGATGTGAAGCTGATCGATTTAAAGAAACAATACATACCGGTATATCTCTATACCCTGTATCTTATGCTTAACGGCATTATGATGTCTTCTGAAAGGAGCGCAGCGATCATCACCGGGCTCAGGCTCTTTACTCTGGTGCTGTTTTCCATGTGGCTCATGGACAGGTATAGTGTCAGATATTTTCTTGAACTCGTTTACCGCACTCAGATTCTGATCCTGTTTTTCATCATTTTCACAATTGGCACGGGAAGAGGATATACCAATTACGAAGGGGTCAGGGCGCTGACCGGAATACATGGCACCAAAAACAGTGCAGCGGGGGAGCTGGCTTTTGCCCTGCTCCTTCAGCTGACGCTGTTGAGAATGAAGATGGACGATGAAGAAACCGTCTCTTTGACGTTTCTGGGTACGCTGGGGCTGAATATGGTGTTTCTGGTGCTCACCAAAGGCACCGGAGCTCTGTTCTGCAGTGCTGTGCCTGCTGTATACATTCTGTTTATTGAACGCAAGAAGATCATTGCAAGACGGCTGCCCCTGGGCTTCATTTATGTTCTGACCAGTATCGGTTTTCTGCTTTTTGCTCTGACAATCATTCCAATGTTTGAACCTGTTCTGGAAAAACTGGGCAAGGATGCTACCCTGACAGGCCGCATTCCCCTCTGGGAGCGGATCATCACCATCACCATAGACAACAAGCCCCTGTTTGGCTACGGGTATGAACGGCTCTGGAAGGAGCAAGTGTCGGTAGATCTGATTCATGCAGGCTTTGCCAGCACTTCCTGGTTCTCCAAAATGACAGCAGGAAGCCACAGCGTGCTCATTGAACTGCTGGGCAGTACGGGCATTGCGGGACTTGCGCTGTATTACATGGTCACGATCCTCTGCTTTCAGGAGGTAGATGGTATGAATGAAAAGGATTATGTGTACAGCAGCTCCTTTATGCTGGTCTACACCCTGCATGGTCTTACGGAACGTGGCATGTCCCCCACAAGCTACTATACATTGTTTTTTTTTACAGCCCTTGCTGTTGCATGCAAAACAGAGAAAAAACCCAGAAAATCACTGAGAAAAGCAGGAAGGAGTGAATGATTTGGAAAGCCATAATACAATGCAGGTGATTCTGCTGGTGGTATTGGGACTGTGCGGCTATCTTGCCCTGCTGAAATACGTGCATGACCATGCCGAGAATCGAAGTTCCTTTCCCATGCTGGCTGTTATTCTTCTGCTGATCTATGGAGCAATCTGCGGCGGACTGGTGATGGTATTAAGCCGCATGGGCAGCATGGAGTTCACCTTTATGGGCCTGATGATGCTGGGGGCGGTCCTGGCGGTGCTTGCCATGATCGTGTATATCATGAAATATTTCCGGAATATCAGGAAAACCTGGCTGGCCATGCTTGTGATGTACGTACTGGTGGTTGGATATCTTACCATATTCAACCGAAAGGGGCAGCAGGATACCTCCATCATAGCGGGTTTCCCTTCCATCCTGGAAGCGCTGGAAACCGGAACAGTTGCCCCCCTGAATCATATGCTTCTGAATCTGGTTCTTTTCATCCCTGTAGGTTTTTTGATTCCTATGCTTTATCCCAGGCGGCTCAATGATTTGCTCCTGGTGGTGGCAGCAGGTGCCGCGCTTTCTGTTAGCATCGAATCCATCCAGCTTTTGCTTCGTCTGGGGCAGTGCGACGTGGAAGACATTGTGGCGAATACTCTGGGAAGTCTTCTGGGTCTTGTATGTTACCGGATGTACAGGCGCTTCTTTCAGTCTGATGAAGACCTGGAAGACGAAGATGAAGAGGACGAATGAGCAGTCTATGGTCTGCCTGTGAAGAATGGAAAGAGAGGGAAAAACGGTGAAAATCGGTTTTATCGCATCATCGGGTGGACACTGGGAAGAACTTATGTGCCTGAAGAAAATTGCCCTGGAAAATGACACATTCTATGTGACAGAGGCAGGCGGACAGGCAGAGGAGAGCAATCTTGAACCTCTTTACCGTGTGCCACAGATCAACCGGAAAGAGAAACATTTTTTCCTTCACTTCATGAAACTGTTTGGAAGGGCCTTTTCTATTCTCCACAAGGAAAAGCCCAGGGTGCTGATTACCACCGGAGCACTTGCCGCCTATCCATTCTGTGTAGTACAGAAGCTACGGCGAGGAAAAGTGGTCTATGTGGAATCCTTCGCACGGGTGAACAATGCTTCCCTGACGGGAAAACTGGTCTATCCCTTTGCTGACCTGTTCCTGGTACAGTGGGAGCCCATGGTTGAGGTCTATCCTAAGGCAAAGTATGTGGGAGGTATTTTCTGATGAATGTCTTTGCATCTGTGGGCACGCAGAAATTCCCTTTCAACCGGTTCATGAAACTGGTGGAACAGGTGGCCGTTGAAAGCGGACCTCAGGACCACTTTTTTGCCCAGAGCGGGTTTTCAGACTATGAAACATCTCACATCGAAATGAAACCGTTCCTTCAGAAGGAAGAATTCGAGGAAAAGATCCGTGCATGTGATCTTCTTATCGTCCATGGCGGTGTGGGTACCATCATAACAGCACTGAAATATGGGAAGAAAATCATCGTGGTGCCCAGGCTCGGGAAGTACAAGGAACATGTGGACGATCACCAGATGCAGATTGCGGAGTCCTTCGAGAAACAGAATCTGGTGCTGTGCTACCGGGAAGGGGACGATATATGCAGCCTGGCGAAGGAAGCTCTGAAGCATGATTTCGCCCCCTATGTGTCCCACCGGGCGGATATGATATCCACTATAGAGAAGTACCTGGATACCCTGGAAAAATAAGTCCGGCCGGTGTGCAGCAGAAAGGAAAAAACATATATGGAACGGTCCAAGCATTATCAGAAAATAGCCCTTACCATTCTGATCTCAGGCTGTGCTTTTCTGATCAACTATTTCATCTCCTTCTTTCTGGCTCCCTACATTACAGATCAGGTGGGCACCGAAGCATATGGCTTCGTATCTATGGCCAAGGACTTCGCCGTCTACGCAACGTATATTACAGCAGCGTTGAATTCCTATGCCACCCGTTTCATATCTGTGAATTACTTTAAACCGGATCTGGATAAAGCCAATGTTTATTTCAGCTCCACCTTCTGGGGAAACATGATCCTGGGTCCGGCCATTTTTGCGCTGGCGATGCTTGCAGTTTCCTTTCTGGAACATCTTCTGCAGGTCCCTCCTGCCATTATCCTGGACGTAAAGCTGCTCTTCATGTTCGTGTTTCTCAAGTTCCTGGCGGTTACCCTTTTCAGCGTGTACAGCAGCGGGGCGTATATATCCAACCATCTGTCTCTGGTGGGTGTCTTCAAGGGACTTTCCTATGTGGTGGAGGCAATTGTCCTGATTGTTCTGTTTGCGTTGTTTCCACCGCGGGTTTTTTACATCGGCATTGCCATTCTGGCGGCGGCTCTGGTCATTGTTCTGTCCAATGTCTGGATCTGTAAAAAATATACAGGGGATTTGCATGTCACCCGGAAGAATTTCCAGTTTTCCGCTGTAAAAAGTCTGGTGGTCAATGGTATTTGGACTTCAGTCAGTCAGCTGGGAAGCTTTCTCAACAGCGGTCTTGATCTGACCGTGTGCAACCTGCTGCTTTCACCTTTTGCCATGGGACAGCTGTCCCTTACGCATAGTATCGGTGTTATTTTCTGCAGCCTGTTTGCCATGGTAACGGATGCCTTTAAGCCCATGATTCTTAAAATCTACGCTATGAAGGATATGCCCAAACTGCTCAAGGAATACAAAGTGGCTATGAAGACAAATGGCCTTGTAGCCAGCCTGATGTTTGCGGGATTCCTGGCGCTGGGCAGAGTATATTATCAGCTGTGGGTGCCGCATCAGGATACGGAACTGCTCTACCAGCTTACCCTGATTGTCATTGCCTCCAGTATCCTCACATGCATTGAGTCCCCTTTGTTCACTATCTATACCCTGACGCTTACCCGAAAGGTTTCCTGTATTTTTACGCTGGTTACCGGCTTCCTGAATGTGGCCAGCATGTATGTGTGCATCAAATATTTCGGCATGGGGATTTTTGCCGTGGTAACCACCACGCTTGTGCTGCACTGCATCATCCATCTCGGACCCCACCCCCTGTATATGGCTCATGTACTGAAGCTGCCCTGGCACACCTTCTATCCGACACTCCTGCGGTGTCTGGCATCCTGCGGTGTACTCAGTGCCGTGTTTTACGGCCTGAGCAGGCTGTACATGCCCTCATCCTGGATTACCCTGATAGCATGTGCCGTGGTCTACAGCATGATTGGCTCCGTGCTGCATGCTGTGGTTGTGTTGAATAAAGAAGACTGGCAGGCAGCCGCCAGGCGTATTCTGCGGAAAAAGAAAGCATAAGGAGGCTACGGACATGGATGTGGATCTCGTTGTTCTCTGGGTGGATGGAAATGATCCTGAATGGCGCAGGGAAAAGAATAAATATGCACCCAAAAAGGAAGATGACAGCAGCGATGCAAGCCGCTACCGGGACTGGGGACTGATGAAATACTGGTTCCGCAGCATTGAAACATTCGCACCATGGTTCCGAACCCTTCATTTTGTCACCTGGGGCCATGTGCCCTCCTTCCTGGATACAAGCAATCCCAAACTGCACATTGTCCGGCACGAAGACTATCTGCCTGCTGAAGCACTGCCGACTTTTAATTCCCAGGCGCTGGAGATGAGTCTGCATAACATCGAAGGGCTGGCGGAGCATTTCATCTACTTTAATGACGACACGTTCCTGCTCAGACCTATGCGGAAGGACCAGTTTTTCGATGAGAAAAGCCAGCTTCCATGCTCACAGTTCTGTGAGATCCCACTGTGGTTCAAAGGAGAGCTGTCCACGTTCTTCTTTGTTCTGGCCAACAGCATGGGCATTATCAACAAATGGTTTCCCAAGAGAAAAGCGCCGGCAAGTATGTATTTCGGAAAGTTCTGCAGTCTTCGTTATCCCATGGCAGACAATATCCGCACACTGCTGATGAAACTGCTGTTCCCGGGATACTATACCGGACTCAGATACTTCCATTCCCCAAGTGCATACCGGAAGGAAACCTTCCGGCAGATCTGGGAAAAGGAACCGGAACTGCTGAGGCGTACGACCATGAGCCGTTTCCGGCAGGACACGGACGTAAACCAGATGCTTCTGCTGTGGTGGCAGCTGGCCAGCGGACAGTTTGTGCCGGGCAGGGTTGACTGCGTGGTGAATGACATCAAAGCTGTGCATATCGAACGACTGCTGCGGCAGATTGCAGGGCAGGAGCATGATATGATCTGCCTGAACGACCCGGGTGACAGCACATCCTATGATCTGTATGCTTCCCGTCTGGATGCTGCGTTTGCAAAAATACTGCCCAAGCCCTGTTCCTTTGAAAAAGCCTGAGCCATCCGGTCCGCTGGACAGATGGAAACGGACATACGACTGCTGAAAGGAAGCTGAAGACATGAAGCTGGGGACCACCCTGGAGAGAGCCTGGAACAAGTTTTATGTGTCCCGTATTGCGCCTCTGCGTGAGAAATCCTTTCCCATTGAAAGCCCTGACGTGATCCATTATCTGTTCTATCCCAGAAAGGGAAGCAAGACCCTGGTGGTGATCCTTCAGGCTTTCCATCCTGACGGGGCACGGTACAATTATGTATCCACCCTTCAGGGTATTTCCGCCAGCCGGCTGTACATCAAGGATGATTTCACAGAGCATACCGGCAGCTTCTATCTGGGCAGAAAGGGTACATACAATATAGAAGAAGGGGTGCACCGTCTTATCCGGAAGATTGCTGAGGAGTGCAAAGCAGAAAAACTGATCTTTGTCGGGTCAAGCAAGGGCGGCGCGGCGGCAGTGAATTTCGGGATTTCCTATCCTGGCGCAGTGATGATTGTGGCAGCACCCATGTACCACCTGGGTACCTATATGTATGAGACCAAAAAGTTCAACAAGGCTCTGGAGGATGCCGTGGGAGCACCGGTCACACCGGAAAAAATCGATGTACTCAATGACCGGGTACCTGCCAAAGTGCGCAGTGACACCTTCGGAAACACGCAGAAGGCATATATCCATTGCAGTGTAAATGATAAGACCTATACGAAACATGTGATGGATATGATGGCGGATATGGAAAAGGCAGGCATTCAGATTGTGCTGGACAAGGATGACTATGAAGGTCATGAAAACCTGAAGTATTATTTCCCGGCTTTTCTGAAACAATCCATAGCAAAAGAACTGGTGTGAAAGCAGTAAGGAGATACCTGATATGATCCATGGAAAGCAGTTTGCCATTCTGGGTTCCCCAATTGAGATGGATGGATATCTGCATCGCACACTCCCGGATGGCAGGGTTCTGAGCTGGCACAGGGACCTGCCTGTCACAGTCCGGGAAGATGGGGAAGCCATGCTGTTTGGGCATGCCTGGAATGCATATGAACAGGGTTCTGCCCCCGGGGATCTGGTGATGTCGGCCGGGGATGTTAAGGAAATCCTTCAGGCAGAACAGACCTGGTGCGGGCGGTATGTGCTCATCATTCAGGGCATGGTCTACACAGATCTGACTGCTTCTCTCTGCGTGTTTTACGCGGATGAGGGCATATCCAGTGATATTTCCTTTCTGGAAAAAGCGGGCAGCCACCCCCGCAATGATCTGAAACTGGCGGACAAAACCAAATGGTACCCAGGCCCTGCCACTGCTTTTGAGGGGATTTCACGGCTGCTGCCCAGTCAGGCATATGATTACCGTGCCGGAAAAGTCCGCTTCCGGAACCCGCTTGGTTCCTGGACACCGGAAGGGAAGTCACCGCAGGAAATCAGAGAACTGTTCTGTAAGACCCTTGCTTCATCCTGCGTGAACATGCACAGCCATTATAATGGGGCGAACATCCTGGTGGCCCTCACCGGAGGGTATGATTCCCGGTTGTCCTTTGCCGCTTTGAGCAGTCTTGGCAGTGCATATCCATTCTCTGCCTACACGCTGGAACACGACCAGATCAGCCGGGAAGACAGAGAGTATCCGCCTCAGCTCTGTAATGCTGTACATGTTCCTCTGTATTACGGAAAGAGGGACAGGACACAGTATTCCGGGGAACGGGACCAGGCATATCAGGAACATCTGTCCGGCATGGTGGTGGAAGAGGATCAGAAGTTTTATGCCTACCGACAGTATGATCAGATGGTTCCGCCAGATCAGACTGCTGTTCTGATCCGGAGCAACATCTTCCCCCTGGCTGCCGTATCCGTTTCCCAGCAGCGCGCAGTGGGGAAGCAGGTGAACCTGTCAGATTTCTGTGCAAACTATGAGATCAGTCAGGATTCTCCCATGGCCAGAGCCTTTACAGCATTCTTTCAGTGGATACATGACAATCCTGTTCAGATTCCTGATACCCACCGATTCTACTGGGAACAGAAACTTGCATGCTGGTCTGCGGAAAATGACAGGGGCTACGACATATACGAGAATCTGATTCCTATACAGATGGGCAATTGCCGGGATCTGGCGGCCATGCTGCTGAGTTTGCCGGAGGAGGACAGAAAAGGGAAAAAGCACCAGGCGGAAATGACAGCCATGCTTTGTCCGGAGATTGCGGATATCCCATACGGTTCCGGCGGCTCACAGGCTGCAGGAGCTGCGGGTAAAGCGCTGGAAGCTGTTGAAAAAGCCTGGAGGAAAATGCGGAAAATCGGTATTGGCCGCACCTTCCGGTATTACATCAATAAGATATTCAAAGGAAAGCAACAGGAGGGGTGAAGGTGAGTCAACGCAAAGTAACAGCCATTGTCACATCTTACAAACGGCCATGGTTTTTTGTGGACCGGGCACTGCGGAGTATTGAACAGCAGACATATCCCCCTTATGAAATCCTGCTGGTTGATGACAATGATCCTGCATCTGAAGAATCCCAGACACTTAAGAAAAATGTCCAGGAAACGCATCCCGCTGTGCGGTATGTATCTCAGGGAAAAAACATGAAAGTGGCGCGGGCACGTAATTTTGGTGTGGAGCAGGCCCAGGGGGAATATGTAGCTTTTCTGGACGACGATGATGAATGGCTCCCGGACAAACTGGAAAATCAGATTGCTTTACTGGATGAACATCCTGATGCGGGACTGGTGTTCGGCATGGGCAAAATATTTAGTGAGGATAATGTGACCCATGATTATACCTGGCAGCATGAGGTATATAAGGAGAACCCCTCCTATGTGGACATGCTGGCCAATGATCACGTGGGTTCCACTTCACATCCGCTGATTCTCCGGGAAGCGTTTCTGAAGCTGGGGGGATTCAGGCCCGCTCTGCCGGCAGTGGAGGACTATGATCTCTGGATTCGTCTTTCAAGAGAGTATCCCATCTGGGGCACAGAAGAGGTACTGTATCATAAGTTTATGCCGGCCGGTGAACATGTTTCCGGAAACCCCAGGAAACTGTTTCAGAGCTATGCAGATATCAGGAATACCTATATGGAGGACTATTCCAGGAATCCCAGCGCACACACCAACATTCTGTATAACATGCTGCGGCAGGCTGTCTTCTGCAGATCCCCCCGCATGATTCCGGTGGGCTTTCAGTGGCTGTATTATAAGCTGCGGTACGGGAGCTATTCTTTCAGGAAATAAGAGAACAGGTCCAGACAACCAGAGGAGGGCTTTCCCATGAAGCTTGGTATATTGGTAACGATCATCAACAATTTCGGTCAGAAGGGCTTTTATCACAGTCAGGAAGTTGGCCTGGGCAAGGCACTGACGGAACTGGGCCATGATGTGACGATCTATAAGTGTGTGGAAAAAGGCAAAGAATCGGAGCCGTGGGTGATCAGCGATCATCTCAGGGTAACATATATTCCTGTGTTTTCCGTGGGTGTGCATGGGTATATGCCCTCCAGTCTGCTGGATCCTGACCTGAATGGTCTGCTTGCCTTTGCAGACACCCAGATTTTCCTGCCGCATATCTACAAATGGTGTGAAAAACACCGGGTGTGTTTTGTGCCTTATCTGGGTATTGCGCACAGTTCCCATCTGAATCTGAAGTCCCGTTTTATGGATGCTTTCTATGCCATGGGCACGAAAAAGATATATCATAAAATACCTGTTCTGGTGAAGACGGACACAGTGAAGGAAGAAATGCGGTCTCAGGGAATAACCAACTGTCTTGTGACACCGGTTGGACTGGATGAGACGGAACTGAAGATGGATTATCAGACCTGTGACCGGAGTGAACTGCGTAAAAAGTACGGTTATACAGATGATGATGTGATCATCAGCTTTGTGGGGCGCCTGGAAGAGAGAAAACGGCCTCTTGACCTGATTGATATTTTTGACCGGGTTAAGGACGAAAAGCCTTTCAAGCTTCTCATGGTGGGTGAGGGTGACCAGCAGGAGCAGGTCGCTGCGAAGATAAGGGAAAAAGGCCTGGAAGACCGTGTACAGATGATTCCCCGGGTACCGTATGAAAACATCTGGGAGATCCACTATATTGCAGATTATTTCGTGAATCTGATGACCTGGGAGATCTTTGGTATGGCGCTCCTGGAGGCAGTATTCTACTGCTCCAGTGTCATTGCATCTGAAGCACCGGGGCCGAACTTTATCCTTAAAGGCCTGTCTGGACATGCTATTTGCCGGACTGATGAAGAAATCCAGCAGAAATTGATGGAACCCAGACCGGCAGATGCTGTTTTACAGGCCAGTTCGGAAGAACTGCTGCGCCGTTTCTCCTGGACCAATTGTGCCCGTGCTTTTGAAAACAGGACCAGGGAATACCTGGGAGAAAAAGCGTAAAAACAGCATAGCGCCCCTTTCACAGCTTCCGGAAAACCGGCATTCTGACCGTTGCACTGGCAGCTGAGAGAGAAATCAACCTGATGTGGAGCAGTACAGTGGCATGAAAAAATATCTCCGTCTGTATTTTGATTATGAGTATCGGCTCTATTCCTGGATCATCTCATTTTTCCTGAGCGTTCTTTCCGCTTTCAGCATCTGTGTGTTCTATCATATAAGAAACCACGTCAATGCAACGAGATACTATGTGGACCCGGAACTTTCCATGGTCCAGGATATTTTTTCATACCCTTATTATCTTTTCTTTCTATTGCTGGTTCCTTTGTTTCTTTTGATGTATGCTTACTGCTTTCAGGAAGAAACAGAGTTCAGTATGGGCAATGGACTGTGCAGCCTGTTCTTTACCGCCAACATCATGTTCTCTTTATCCATGGAACACAGCGATCTGACGGAAATCCTGCTGCCTTTTTCAAAAGTTGGAACCGGGATGATCTGCGAAATCTGCGCTCTGATTGGGTTCTGTGCGATTTGCTTCTTTACGGCACATCTCTTCTTTCTTTTTTTGAACTGGCAGTCTGCCAGGCTTCTGAAAGCAAAGGAGAAGAAACGAAAAGGCCTGTTTTTTCTGATTGCATTCTTTGCGATTGTCCTGTGCTGGACGCCAGGTTTTGTAATGTGCTATCCGGGAAGCATGTACACGGATACACTCAGTCAGATTGAAAGCTTCATGGGATTAAAGCATATAGATGCGTCACATCCCATTCTTACAACATTATTCTATGGCAACCTTTATTCTCTGGGGAGCGCATGGATCGATGATTCGTTTGGGGTGTTTCTGTGTGTGATTGTGCAGTCTGTTATTGTAGGCGCTGTAATGGCACTGGTGGCTGTACAAGTACGTGAGTATACGAAATCCGACATAGCTTTTATTGCTGTATTGCTTTTTTACGGAGTGGCTCCTGTATGGGCCAGAGCATCGATCAAGGCACTGAAGGATGTGCTGCACACGGGTTGTTTTCTCCTTTTTATGATGCAGTATATGCAGTGCCTGAAAGAAGAAAAACGCAAAATCAGGAGTGTATTACTGCTGCTTTTCAGTGCTGTACTGGTTGCATTTACGAGAAAAGCTACATTCTGGCTGGCGGTGGCATGCATCATTATTCTGATCATTATGCGATGGAAAGCATACAGGATCAAATATACGATCTGTCTGGTTTTGTTTGTAGGATTGTTCTTCTCCGTGGAAAAGCTGGTTTATCCTGCTCTGAATATAAAACAGCCCCGGGAAGGAGAAAACTACAGCCTGCAGTTTCAGCAGTTCGCCTACTATTGCAGAAGACATGAAGACGAGATAACACCCGAGGAAAGAAGAATTATCAATCGTACACTTAATTTTAGCCGAATTGTTTCACAGTATACGCCGATGATGTCCGATCCTGTGAAGGGGTCATATCATGGAAGTAAAGCAGATCATGACGCATTCTGGGAACTGTATTTCCAGTATATGATCCGGCATCCCATGACATATGTCAAAGCTACGATTATGAACTGCTTTGAACATGTGAATCCATGGTTTGGTGCAGATGAAGGAGGAGTATATATTGAAACTGATCCGGATTTCTACGATGCTTCCTTTGCCAGTAATACGGTCTGGACTATGAACAATTATTGGAACGCCTGGAGAGAATATCCTGTTATCCGGCTGCTTACCAGTACAGGGTTCTTTGCATGGACTTTGCTGATCATGACTGCTTATGCGCTCTTTAAAAAGAATAAATATGCCATATTCGGGGTTCTGCCCATCGTGATTTTCCTGATAGGACTGTTTTTTTCCCATGTAAACGGTTCAATCCGGTATGGTTATCCCCTGATTGCATCAACGCCTTTGTTTATTGCTTTTCCACTGAATGTGGCAGCGCATACAAAAGCACCCAGGTCAGTACAGGCAGAAAAAACGGCCGCACAAAGAAAACGGAAAAAGATGCAGTGGCTCTATACCTTCACGGATAAGAATCCGGAGAGTCAGACGAAAGGATCTGCGAATACGTAAATTCATGTAATGTATCCTGGCAGATACGCATAGACATCTCCAACGTTCTGCAATAGGAGGCAGAATCTGGTGCATGCGGGTATAGAAGCGTTTGAAACCATACTACCGGATAACAGTTCCTTTGAAAAACGCAGCAAGGGGGCCATCTAATCAGCCAAACGGAGGCCATTTTTATGAAGTTTTCTGTCATTGTGCCGATTTACCGGGTTGAGCAATATGTGAAAAAATGTCTGGACAGTATTCTGGCACAGACATATCAGGATTTTGAAGTGATTCTGGTAGACGACGGGAGCGACGATCTTTGCCCTCAGATCTGTGACGAATACGCAGCGTCAGACACACGCATACAAGTGATCCATAAAGCAAACGGGGGCCTCATTTCCGCCAGGAATGCCGGTGTGCTTGCCGCCAGGGGCGACTATATCATCTATGCTGACCCGGACGACTGGACCGCTCCCAATATGCTGCAATTCATAGCAGACAGGCTGGCAGAGTCCCCAGTCCCCCTTGATATGGTGATGTTTGCTGCATATAACGTGTTTGCTGACCATATGACAGAAACAATCAATCATACCCCAGACGGCCTGTACGACAGAGCCCGTCTGGAAAAGGAAATATTCCCCTATCTGCTCATGGATAAGCGGAAAGGCTTTCAGGCATCTGAAGTGATTCATGCGCATACCTGGAACAAAGCATGCAGAAGGGAACTCCAACAGGCATACTACTGCAGGGAAGAGAGAATTAAAATGTTCACGGATATCCCGCTTACCTACGAATGCCTGCTTCATTGTCAAAATGTATATATATGTAATGAAAAACTCTATTATTATAATAAAACAAACAGCACATCCATCCGTGCGGTGGGCAAACAGTTTTTTCTGACCAGAGGCTTTTACTACCTCACGTCCTATCTGAAGGAGCATTTTACGCCGCTTGCGCCTTCCATGAAGCAGCAGGTAAACGAGTATGCTGCATCCCTCATTATCCGAACCGCAATGGCCGACATCGAGGAAGGCAGTTCGGTATGTAAGGCGGCAAAGCATGTGCGCAATGGATTGAATGACTCTGAATTGCTTTCTCTGATCGACTGGAAATCCTTGCCTCTCAATCCCCGTATCCTGATCCTGCTTTTCCGGCTTCACATGGATGTGCCGGCGATGATGCTGTGTTCTCTGAAAGTGAAAAAGGAATGATACTGTTTCTGAGGCCGCGTCAGGACGACATAAAAAGAAGAACGCGGGGAAGAACGCGCTCTTCGATACCATTTTCAGGCTGATTGATAGTCTGTTCTCTTACGGATGTGCCCGTTTGTGCAGCAGAGTGTGAGCGTACCTGAGACCGAACGGATGTTGCGGTCACTGCTGTCATTTCTGAACCTGGCAGAACTCGGTGTGGGCAATGCCATGCTGTTCAGTATGTACAAGCCCCCTGCGGAGGATATCCCGCAGGATGTAAACCTTTATATCCTGTATTTCGTGAATCGGTGCATCATCATGCTGACATACTGGCTGTATGCATACAGGACGCTTTTGCACTTACGTATTTACAGGCTGTCAGCCTCAATGGTTCTGAAAGATGCGGCACGGCCCAGGCGGTTCATAATGGCCAGGCCAATGCCTTCTGCAGGGACTACCTCGGAATAGATGGCATCCATATCCTCATCATCCAGCTTCCTCAGGGTGTCAAAGAGAAGATGTGCTGTGGAAGCGGGATTTTCCTTTGAGCCTATGTCGTGGGGACAGCAGTCCCTGAGCGCTTCCATATGCTCGGAAAAGCACATGACACAGGCTTTCAGTCCATCTGCTTCAGACTGCAGATACAGTTTCCTGAGTGCCGCCACCACCTGTGCCTCATCGCCATTAACCAGGGTTACCTGGCCCTTTGGCGCATAGTGACGGTAACGCATGCCCGGGGAGCGGGCTACTTCCCCCTTCATAAGAGGACGGAGCACACTTCCTGCCACCTGAACAGGGCCCAGGATGGCTGCCAGGTCTTCCGGGGTGATGCCGCCGGGCCGGAGGATGGTGGGGGTGCCAGTCAGGTCAAGGACAGTGGATTCCAGGCCAACCTGGCAGGGGCCGCCATCCAGAATCAGGGGAATGCGTCCCTGCATGTCCTGATATACATACCCGGCGGTTGTGGGGCTGGGCTTACCGGAACGGTTTGCGGAAGGAGCGGCAATAGGCAGCCCGCAGGCTTTCAACAGAGCCTTGGCTGCGGGATGGCTGGGCATGCGGATGGCCACAGTGTCAAGGCCAGCCGTCACTTCCATGGGAATGGTTTCCTTCCGCGGCATGAGAATGGTGAGGGGCCCGGGCCAGAAGCGCTCCATAAGGGGCCAGGCCTTTTCCGGGACCTCACAGATTCCCTCCAGCTGGTCCACACTCCAAATGTGAACGATCAGGGGATTGTCGGCAGGCCGGTCCTTGGCGGCGAAGATGGAAAGCACGGCGTCCCGGTTCAGGGCATTGGCCCCAAGGCCGTATACCGTTTCCGTGGGAAAGGCTACCAGCTGGCCGGATTTGAGAAGCCCGGAGGCCTTCTCAAGGGCCTCCGGGGAAGGGGACAGAATTTCAGTATTGTACATGATGCCTCTGTTATGTGACAGGACCGGAGATCTCCTGCAGCTTTCTGGTCTGTTCTGCGATCTGAAGCTGCTGGATGATCTCATCCAGGTCCCCGTTCATGATGTCGTCAATGCGGTACAGTGTCAGGCCTATGCGGTGGTCCGTGACCCGGCCTTCATGGAAATTATAGGTACGGATGCGCTCGGAACGGTCACCGGTGCCCACCTGCACCCGTCTGCGCTCTGCATAGGCAGCATCCGCCTGGGAACGTTTGGCTTCCAGCACCCGGGAACGGAGCAGCTTCATGGCGGTCTCCCGGTTCCTCAGCTGGCTTTTTTCATTCTGGCAGGTCACCATGATGCCTGTGGGCAGATGGACAATGCGTACGGCGGAGTCTGTGGTGTTGATGTACTGTCCGCCGTGGCCGGATGAACGGTACACGTCAATGCGCAGGTCCGCCGGATCCAGCACCAGGTCCACTTCCTCAGCCTCGGGGAGGACAGCCACGGTACAGGTGCTGGTCTGCTTTTTGCCTGTGGTGTCCGTGATGGGCACCCGCTGCACCCTGTGGACGCCGCTTTCATACTTCAGCAGGGAGAAGGCACCGGTTCCCGTTACCAGGAAAACCGCTTCCTTGTATCCGCCAAGGCCGGTATCGCTGATGGACACCGGTTCCACTTTGAAGCGGTGGCGCATGGCAAAGTGCTCGTACATGCGCATCAGGTCCGCGGCAAACAGGCAGGCCTCCTCGCCGCCGGCACCGGCCCGGATTTCCATGACAACAGAACGTTCATCGTCCGGGTCCTCCGGAAGCAGGAGCAGCTGAAGCTGCCGCTCCATGGCGGTCTTCTGTTCTTCCAGCTCCACCGCTTCAGCCTGGGCCATTTCACCCAGATCCGGGTCGTCAGCCATCTGACGGGCCTGGGCAAGGTGTTCACAGAGCTGGGTGTACTGCTGCCAGGCTTCCACCTTCTTTTCCAGGCCTGCCCGCTCTTTCAGGGCTGCCTGATAGGCCGGCGGATCCGATATGACTTCGCTCTGGGAAATGGTTTCGGTGAGCTCATGGTAGCGGTCCATGATCCATGTGTATTGTTCTAGCATAGTCCCTCCGGGGAAACGTACCGGGCCCGGACCATCCGGTCCAGCTGCTGGTAATCCCGGTACACATGGGCGTCAGTAAAGCCGTTGCTGGTGAGAAGCTGAAGGACAGCTTCCGACTGGCCGTCGCCGATTTCCATCAGCAGCCAGCCTCCGGATGAAAGGTGTGCCGGAGCTTCCCGGGCAATGCGCCGGTAGAAATCAAGACCGTCGCATCCGCCGTCCAGGGCCAGGCGGGGTTCCCTGAGAACCTCAGGCTGCAGGTTCAGGCAGTCGGATGCCGGTATGTAGGGCGGATTGCTTATAATAAGGTCATAGGGCCCCTGTGCGTGTTCAAAAAGATCACCCTGAAGGAACTCAACTTCTGCGCCAAGCTGCGCAGCATTATTTTTAGCCGCCGCCAGGGCATCCTCTGAAATGTCCGATAGGGTTACCCTGGCACCGGGGCAGGCGAGGGCAATGGAAATCCCGATGCATCCGCTGCCGGTGCACAGATCCAGAACCCTGGGCCCGGGATGGTTTTCCAGGAGCTGTATGGCCATCTCCGTCAGCAGTTCCGTCTCCGGCCGGGGAATCAGGACCCTTGGGTCCACCCGGAACTCGTGCCCCATAAAGAGGACGGTGGAGAGAATGTACTGCAGCGGTTCCCGGGTAAGGCGCCTTGCCAGCAGGGATTCGAACCGCCGGATCTCCTCATCCGCCAGAAGCGTATCCATATCCAGCCTCAGGGACAGGGGCGGGATATGGGTCACATGGGACAGAAGCAGGGAAGCGTCAACGGCCGGATCCGGTACACCCTGCTGTGCAAGGGCGCGGGCAGCATTCCTCAGGAGCTGGCAGGGGGTCATACCGCCGTTGCCGCTTCTGTTTCAGCGGGCACGTAGGAAGGATCCGATTCCCTGTAGCTGTGCAGGATGGCCCAGCCTTCGGGGGTCCTGGGGGCATGGGAGGGAAGTCCGTGCAGCGCGCAGTTCATGGCGCAGATGGCACATTCCAGCATGCCGTCATCCGGCTCCCGGGTGGTGAGACGCTGCATCTGAAGGCCCGGCCACCGGAGAATCTTGGAGATCCTGGACTCGGAATGGGCTAGACCCTTGAGCACCTCGTAGCTGGTACCTGCCACAATGGGCAGCATGGCCAGATGGAAGAGCACCCGCAGGAAATAGTTGTTGATGGGCACCAGGACATTGAGCACCAGGAACAGCAGGATGGAGATCATCATGACGATGAGCAGGAAGGCTGTTCCGCAGCGGGGGTGAAGCCTGGAGAAGGTCCGGGCGTTTTCCGGGGTCAGGGGCAGGCCGGCTTCGTTGTTGTAGACGGTTTTGTGCTCAGCCCCGTGATACATGAAGGTGCGTTTGACGTCCTTCACGCAGCCCGCCGCCAGCATGTACCCGATGAGGATCAGGATCTTCACCAGGCCGCCGCAGAGGGTATAGCCGAAGACTGGCATGCCCGCGCTTTTCAGAATGGATTCCACCCCGGCGGGGATGGCCATGAAGAGCAGGAGGGAGAGGCATACCGCCAGGACGATGGCCACGCCCATGACGATCTTGTCAATGCCCTTGCCCAGGACTTTGGAAAGCCACTTCTCAAACTTTGTGGGCTCATCGTCCAGAAGGCCCAGCATTTTGGTGGAATCCTCCAGCGTGCTCATGCCGGTTCCCAGCATGGTGACCATGCTGACAATGCCGCGCAGGAAGGGATAACCCATCCATGCATGCTTTTCCTTGAGGGGGACATAGTCACTGTATTTGACCACAATGGATTTATCCGGCCGGCGTACCGCGATGGCTATGGCCCTGGGGGCCCGCATCATGACGCCTTCCATGACGGCCTGTCCGCCTATATCTTCCCGCGGGCAGCTGGATGCTTCCACAGGTGCTGCTTTCTTCGTGCGCATATCATACCTCTTTTCTCTGTATGGTCTTGTATCGGATTTGCCGTACGGGCATGCTTCCTTCAGGAATACACCCGGGAAGGAATCAGGATAAAGGGAAACCCGATTCCGGATCTTATGTATATACGGATCTCATGCCGCAAACGGTTCCGTTTGCCGGAAAGATACGTATAACTTCATCTCCGGTTCATATTTTTCCTGAATACAAAAAAAGAGCGCGTAGCTCTTTTTTTGTTTCTCCAGCTTATTCCATGCCATAGCGCTTCTTGAAGCGATCTACACGTCCGCCGGCGTCCACCAGCTTCTGCTTGCCGGTGTAGAAAGGATGGCACTTGGAGCAGATATCCACTCTCAGTTCCTTCTTGGTTGATCCGGTCTCGAACGTCTCACCGCACACGCAGCGAACGATGCATTTACCGTACTGGGGATGAATCTTTTCCTTCATTGCTATTTCACCTCTTTCGCGTATGCAATGAGCGGTTTATACCGCATTAACTATTCTAGCATATCAGGGAAGACATTGCAAGAACCAATTTTTTGTCAGACCCCCTGCCCCGGGACAAACCCGGGGGCAAAGGAATAAATAGCGGAAAACAGTGGGCTCAGGTTGCGGCCTTGTTGCCGGACATCAGGGCAGACCAGCTCTTGATGCGCTGCAGCACATCGCTGTTGCGGCCTACCTTTTCCAGGAGGCTCAGCACCTGCTGCATGCCGGCGGCGGGGGAGCTGTTTTCCAGAATGGACCGCAGGGCATTATGGCCTTCCATCTCGGCTTCGGAGAGAATCAGGTCCAGCTTCTTGGTACGGCTGCGCTGATACTGCACCGGCGGGAACACATTGAGACGGGCCAGGCCCGCATCCATCTGGATCTCCGTGTTGGCAGTGGTGCGGAAATCTTCCGCCATGGAATCGTCCAGTTTCGTACCGCCGTCCAGGTCCAGGGTGGCAATCACGGTAAGGGAACCGCCTTCCCGGGCGCTCCTGGCGGCGCCAAAGAGCTTCTTGGCCCTGAACAGGGAGTTGGGGCTGATGCTTCCGCCTGCACCCTGACGGGCCTGCTGGGAAGCAATGGCAATGCGGGCCAGCCGGGTCAGGCTGTCCACGATGATGACCACGTCCCGGCCTTCTTCCGCCAGGCGCAGGGCCCGCTCCTGGGCCAGGTCAATCAGGCGCATCTGCACATCCGGCGTCTGGTCAAAGGTGGAAGCCATAACATGGCAGGGGAGGGTGTCCCGGATCTCCGTCACGTCCTCCGGCGCGAAATCCACCAGCAGGCAGATGAGTTCCACGTCCGGGTTCTGGGTGGAGATGGCATCCGCCAGATGGCGGAGGATCAGCCTCTTGCCGGTTTCCGGCGGGAAGATCATCAGGGTGCGGCTTCCCACCCCGATGGGGGAGAGCAGGTCCAGCACCCGGATATCGGGATAACGGCTGTCATCCAGAGAAAGGCGCCGGCTGGAATACACAGGGGTCAGGTCGTCAAACAGGGGTCTTGAGCCGGTGCGCTCCGCACTCTTGCCGTTTACCTCATCCAGGTACAGCAGGGCGGCATACTTTTCACCGTCACGCTGAGGACGGATCTTGCCCTTGACCATATCCCCGGAGCGGAGCTCATAGCGGCGCACCAGGGAGGAAGGAATATAGATGTCATGGGAGGAGGGCACCAGGGAATCGGAACGCAGGAAGCCATATCCGTCCGGCAGGACTTCCAGAATGCCCTCGGCATCCGCACAGTCCGTGGGGGTGAGAAGGTCCTGAATGGAGGGAAGATCTGCTGCTTCCCGGCGGTTGCTGTCAGGGGAGGTGTAGTTCCGGTTGCCGCTGTAGTTCCCGTTGTAATTTGCGTTGAAGTTCCCGCTGTAGCTGGCACGGCCGTCCCGGGCGTCATATCCGCCCCGGCTGCCCTGGCGCTGGCCGCCGTAGGTCTGGGCGCCGAAAATCTGCGTGCCGAAATTCTGACGGTTTTCATAGGGGGCACGGCTCTGGGGACCGAAGGAGGGACGGGTGTTCTCATCCGTGTCCCGACTGTCCCTGCTGTCCCGGGTGTCTCTGGTATCCCTGCTTTCCCTGGCATCCCGGTTTTCCTGAGGCGCGGAAGCCTGGGGTCCGAAACCGCCGCTCTGGGGACCGAACCCGGTGCTGGCCTGGGGACCGAAACCGCTGCCGGTCTGGGGGCCAAAGCCGCCGCTCTGGGGACCAAAACCGGGCGTGGCCTGAGGACCGAAGCGGGGACCGAAGCCGGGAATACCGGCGGGGGTCCGGGGAGCTGCGGGCTGCTGGGGCGTCTGATTCTGGTTCCAGTTCTGCTTCTGCTGCTGGCTGCCGTATTTGGGCGGCGGAACAGGATTGGCGTTGTGCCAGGAAGCGCGGTAATGCGGGGGAGCAGCTTCGGGCTTGCGGGAAGTGCCTGCAGGTTCCGGGGGTGTATGGGTACTCTCTTCCTTCTGAACGGAGGGAGAAGCACTTTCTGCAGGGGCTGCCGGCGTTTCAGGTGCTTCAGCTTTCTCAGGCTCTGCAGCTTTTTCAGCTGGTGCGTTTTCTGCGGAAGGCTCTGCCTGCTGCTCTTCCTTTTTTACTCTCCTTGTCCGGGCCGGCTCTTTATCCTCTTTGTCCGGTGAGGCGGGCTTTTCCCGTTTTGCGCGAGGGCCTTTTTTGGGGCCGGGAGCGGAAGGAGGAATGAAGTCCAGCAGGTCCAGCTGCTGGGGTTCCTGCTTTGCTTCCCTGCCTTCTTTTCCGGATTCGGGTGGCTGCTCAGATCCGGGAGACGGTACAGGTTCAGGAGACGATACAGGTTCAGGCGAAGCCGCGGGCGCGGCATCCGCCTGGACGCCGGCGTCCAGCAGCCGCTGGATGATTTCCGCCTTGTTGATGCCGGCACTGAGCCGCACACCGTTTTCCCTGGCAATCTTTCTGAGTTCAAGTACGGTTTTGGATTCGAAATCCATGTTCTGCATCCTCCTGGATTCTGATAAAAATGCTTATCTGCGGATGGAAATGACCAGGTCCCGCCGGACTGCCTGCTCCACGTCATGCAGGAAACTGTCATAGGGCGGTTCTGTCAGGGGCTCAAAGCCCGCATCCTGTAAAAGCCGGATACAAAGGTCTTTTTTCAGGGTGAAGGTGTTCATGGAAAGGGCCATAGCCCCGCCCGGACGCAAGGCATCATGCCAGGAAGGCAGGACGCGGCTGAGAAAGGCGTCAAAGCGGGTTATGCCGTTCTGGCTTCCGGGGCCGTGCTGAACCCCGTAGGGAAGGTCTGCCACCAGCAGGTCGGCCGGATGGCGCTTCAGCAGAGCCCCAGCCTGCTGCGTATCACTTACGCAGAGGGAGAGGGTACGGGTATCCCCGGCGGCGAAATGTTCCCTGCTGTCGGAAACCGTATAGGTGGTCACGGGAATGCCTTTGCCGGAGACGGTCATGGAGGACACCGTTTTCGCATGCTTGATGCGGTGGTATTCCAGCCACTTCGCAAGACCTTTTCCGGCTTCTTCCAGATCATGCCTGTCCATGTCAATGCCAAAGGCGTTATGGCCTGCTGTCAGGGCACAGAACAGGGTGGTGCCGCGGCCGCACAGAGGATCCAGAACCGTAAGGGGGCCCTGTTCTGTCAGGCCGGCAGCAGCTCTTGCACAGTTAAGGCAGAGATACGTAAAGCGCGCACTGGTTTTCCCCTTATATTTAAAGAGCTCCGGCAGATCCGCCGGAAGATAGGGCGGACACCGGGACGGCAGGGGATGCAGGAGGCCATTCTCCTCCTGACACATCAGCAGAAGGGAAGAATGGGTTTCCAGCACCAGGAGCTGTTCTTCTGTCAGCACAGGACAGGCAAAACGGAAAAATGTACTGCGGCCGACGCTGACTGCCTCGATCTGCGCAGAAATGCCAACGGACTGCATAAGGCAGAGAAGTTCGCGGCGTCCAAGTTCCACCAGGGCTTCGCTGAACCGGATATTGGCATGTGGACACAGCTGAAAGCTGTAAATCATTCAATCCCCAACTTCGTTACGTAAAATCTCAAACAAACATCAGACAGCATGAAGAAATGGAAGATGGCTTATTTTAACACCGTCAGGATGGTTTGGCAAGTGAAAGGCATTTTTTCGGTAAAAAAACGAAAAAACTTACTATTGATTTGGGAGGGGAAGCGATTCATTGCATAAGAAAAACCCCTTTACAGGGGTGTTTCTTTACGCTCATACAGGCTTACCACTTACGCTTGCGCGCTGCCTCAGCCTTCTTCTTGCGCTTCACGCTCGGCTTTTCATAATGTTCACGCTTGCGAACTTCCTGAATGACACCAGCACGGGCGCACTGGCGCTTAAACCGCTTCAGAGCACTTTCCAGGGACTCATTCTCGCGTACACGGATCTCAGACACTGTTTTCCCTCCTCTCGTACATCTCGCCTTGACATCAGCCGGCTAAGACGGACGGACGGCGAACCTTGATAATTATACTGCCATCAATCTTATTCGTCAATGGCTATTTTGGATTTGTTGCCAGAAAGGGCAGGGATGGCGAAATATGCGGCAAAACGCTGCACTCCGTGCCGGATATGACATGTTTATGCCATGGATTCCGTAAGCTTCTGTCCGCCCAGAACATGGAAATGAAGATGGGGAACAGACTGGCAGGCATCGGGACCGCTGTTGCTGACAATCCTGAAACCGGAGGAGGAGATGCCTTCTGTTTCAGCTACTTTTGCGCAGGTGCGCAGGCAGGCAGCCAGCACATCATCCGGCACATCCGCTGCATCCGCGGCGGAGGACACGTGGGTTTTGGGCACCACCAGGACATGGGTTTTTGCCATGGGATGGATATCCCGGAAGGCAAAGGTCTTTTCATCCTCATACACTTTTGCGGAAGGGATGGACCCGTTGATAATGGAACAGAACAGACAGTTTTCCATGGGAAACCTCCTTGCATATCTTGTACTTGTTGTAAAGGGAAACAGGAAAAATGCGGGAGAGGGACAGGAGCCTGTTACAGGCTGTCTTCCTCCAGGGTCCCCAGCATGCCGTCTTCAAACAGGCCTGTGAGGCGAACCCGGACCATCTCGCCGCTTTTTACACGGCTGTCCCGGAGATAGACCGGAATGTATTCCGGGGTATACCCCCGGAAAATACCGTCCTCCTGGTCTTCCGGCAGCACCAGGACGGTGCGGCCCACCTGGGCTTTATGGTAGGCTTCTGCAGCGATCCGGCCTTCTTCAATGAGCAGGCGGGCCCTGCGTTCCTTTTCCGCATGGCTCAGCTGGCCGGGCATGGATGCCGCCTTTGTGCCCTCCCTGGGGGAAAAGGGGAAAACATGGATCCGGGTAAACCCGATTTCACGGATCATCTGGCGGGTCTGCTCAAATTCAGAATCTGTTTCCCCGGGAAACCCGGTCAGAATGTCTGTGGTGATGGCTGCCCGCGGGAAGACCTGCCGCAGGGCATGAACACCCCTTCGGTACATGTCCGTGTTGTAGCGTCTGGCCATCCGGGCAAGGACCGTGTCGGAGCCGGACTGCAGGGCCAGATGGAACTGGGGGCAGACGGCAGGAAGTTCCGAAAGACCCCGGGCAAAGCTTTCCGTGGCAATCACCGGCTCCAGACTTCCCAGGCGTATGCGCCAGATATCCTTTACCTCCGCAATGGTCCGGATGGCATCCAGCAGGGTGGGGCGGTCCTCCAGGTCCTTCCCGTAACTGGTCAGGTGGATGCCGGTAACCACCAGCTCATGATAGGATGCCCGGGCCAGACGCTCTGCCTCCTGACGGATATCCGGCAGGGGACGGGAGCGCACGGGGCCCCGGACACTGGGGATGATGCAGTAGGTGCAGTGGTTGTCGCAGCCCTCCTGGATCTTGAGATCGGACCGGGTATGCTCCAGGTGGGAGGAAATCCGCAGGGGCTCAAAGGGGCTTGAGGCCAGGGAGGAAACCTGGCAGATCTGCCGCTTCTCATCCACGGCCTTCTCCAGCAGCTCCACCACTTCCATACGGTGCTGGGTGCCCAGCACAAGACGGGGCCCCAGGCTTAGAAGCTCTTCGCCTGCCCTCTGGGCAAGGCAGCCGCACAGCACCAGTTCCGCTTCCGGATGTTCCCGCCTGACCCGCCGGGCCAGCTGCATGGACTTGCGGTCCCCGGTCCCGGTGACGGTACAGGTGTTGATGACGTACACATCGGCATTTTCTGAAAAGGGCACCACCTGATAGCCCCGGCTCTGGAACAGTTCCAGCATGGCCTGGGAATCATACTGATTCACCCGGCAGCCCAGGGTATGAAAAGCTACGGTTTTCAAGCTTCTCCCTCCCCTCCGGGGGCCTGCTCCATTTCCCCGTACAGGCACATAAGGCAGGACAGGGCACACACTCCAGCGGTTTCTGTGCGCAGAATCCGGGGTCCCAGGGTGACGGGATACCCGCCTGCTGCCTTCATCTGTTCCACCTCTGACCTCTCCATGCCGCCCTCAGGCCCTATGACGATGCCCAGTGTGGCAGGGGATGGATGGGCGTCCGCAAAGCCGCGCAGGCTCAGGGCGCCGGCTTCCTCCCAGGGCACCAGGACAGCGTCAAAGGAAGGAAGCAGGCTGCAGAGGCTGCTCAGGGAAATGGGGGCTGCAACCTCCGTCTCCACTGCCCGGCCGCTCTGTTTCCCGGCTTCCCGGGCAATCTTCTGCCATCTCTCCCGCTTTTTTTCCGCCTGGTCGCCTTTAAGACGCATAACGCACCTGTGCATTTCCACAGGCACCACACGGCTTACTCCAAGCTCCACAGCCTTCTGCACGATCCATTCCATTTTTTCACCCTTGGGCAGCCCCTGAAACAGGGTCACCTGTAAGGCAGGTTCGCACTGGGGCAGGGGAGAGAGAAACTGGGCTTTGCCGTCCTCCAGAAGGCGGGCAGAATACCGCTGGCCCTCTGAAAAGATCTCAATGGCGCTGCCTGCTTTAAGCCGCAGCACGGTATCCGCGTGATGGCGGTCGTTTTCTGAGAGGGTGAACAGGTCACCCTCCCTTTTTTCTGCATAGAAGCGGTGCATCTTACGCCTCCGCCGGCCTGCGGCTCATGAAGGCGGCCCACTCACCCCGCTCTTCCCTGCGGAGGATCCGGTAGCCCGCCTGAACAAGGGCATTTTCCACCTCATCCGCCCGCTCGCGGATGATGCCTGAGCAGATGAACAGGCCGCCGTCCCTGATCTGCTTTTTCAGGGGCTGGGCGAAGGAGATGATGACATCTGCAATGATGTTGGCCACGCACACATCGCATACCTCATCTGTGCGGTCCAGCAGGTTGCCCTCCATGGTACGGACCTGTCCGTCGAGATGATTCAGGGTCACATTTTCAGAGGCCACCTTCACGGCTGTGGGATCTATGTCGATGGCCAGGACGGAACCTGCGCCAAGCTTGGCCGCCCCAATGGCCAGGATGCCGCTGCCGCAGCCCACGTCAATGACCTTGTCCCCGGGTTTCACCGCGTCCTCCAGCAGGGCAAGGCACATACCGGTGGTCTCATGAGTGCCGCTGCCAAAGGCCATGCCGGGGTCCATGTCGATGACCACATCGCCGGGATCCGGGTTATAGGGTTCCCAGGTGGGACGCACCACCAGGTGTTTGCCTGCCCGGAAGGGCTTATAGAAACGCTTCCAGACTTCGTTCCAGTCTTCATCGTGCACGTCCCGGGTTTCCATGAGAAGGGAGCCCGGGTCCATGCCCAGATCCATTTCCTTCCAGCTCTCAAAGCGCAGGCGCAGGGAACGGAGCAGGTCCGGGAAACCCGCACCCGGCTCGAACCAGGCGTGCACCAGCACATCCTCCGGCATGGCATCGATCATCTTCGGGTCGATGATTTCCCAGTATCCGTGGGGCTTGTCGGGATCCGGCACATCTGCCCGGTCCTCTACCATGGTGCCGCCGGCACCCTCCCGCATAAGGGTTTCGCTTACCATGTCCGAAGCAGGACTTGTGGTATGAACAATGACTTCGATCCAGTCCATATTGACTCCTTTCTGTTCTCTGTCATGGGCGGAATGACTGAATCCCGCGCAGCAGTTCGTACTCCCGGACATCCCTGACGGTGGTATACATCAGGCGGGTGAGTACCACGCCTTCCCGGTAGAAAAGGCAGATAAAGGGACAGTCTTCCGCAAAGACCCGCTGGATGTCCATGAGCTTCTGCTGGTATTCCGTCATGGTGGTGCAGGTGCGCAGTTCATTGCACAGCGTGGTCATCTGCTGGGATTTGTAGCGGCCGTAATTGCCGCTGTTGCCGGATATGAGCATGAAACCGTAATCCGGGCACACATCCATGGCAAAGGAAACCAGGGCCAGGTTGAAGGAACCTGCCTTGAGCTTCTCCTGGATGCCGGTAAAGGTCATGGTGGTGATGGTGACATTGATGCCGATTTCAGCAAGAGCTTCCTTTATATAGTTGGCTGTCTCAATGCGCACATCGTTGTCGGGCTCCTCGTACACATAGAGGTTCATGTTCAGGTTCACCAGCTTGCCCTCGTCATTGAGCCGGTCAAGCACCCCGTCCTGGTTGCTGTCGTCCCAGCCGTCCAGGGCCAGAAGCCGCCTGGCTTCATCCAGATTGGTGACAAACATGCCGGTGATATCGTTGTTGTAGGTCCAGGAACCGGGGATGGCGGGGGTGTCCGTCCGGGTGACCATACCCATATAGATGTTGCGGGCGATGCGGTCCACGTCAACGGCATAGCGGATGGCCTTGCGCACGTTGATGCTGGCCAGGCGGTCGGAGGAATGGTTCATCAGGAGCACTTCCAGCTGGCATGTCCGGTAGTCCATGGCAAAGGCCGTGGTGGAAGTGCGGTACTGGGAAGCGGAAAGGGAGCGGGTAAATGCCGCATCCACCCGGGCATAGTCATAGTCGTTTATGACCTCCCTGGGGGTAGTGTCCACTTTAAAGGAAATGGTTTTCACGGCGGGCTTCATTTTCCACCACAGATCATTGACGCTCAGGCTGATGAAATCCTGGCTGAACATGTCAATCTTATAGGGCCCTGTGCCCGGGGGATTGGCTGTCTGAATCCGGTCGGCGGGGAGGATCGGGAAGGTCATGGCATACAGCAGGCCGTAGTAGGGCCGGGAAGCCTTGACCACCACCGTGTAGGCATTTTTGGCGGTGACGGAGGAGACAAAATAGTCAAGATTGGCGTAGAAACCGTGGTTCACCGTGGAGGCGTCCTTTGCCTTTTCCAGAATGGCATTGGCGGTGGCCACCACGTCATAGGCGGACATGGGCGTGCCGTCTGAAAATGTCACGTCCTCCCGCAGATAGAAGGTCCAGGTTTTTGCGTTGGCGGACTGTTCCCAGCTTAAGGCCAGACTGGGCTGGGGCAGGTAGTTGTCGTCGATGGACACCAGGGATTCATAGACCAGATTGTAGATGCTGAGGATATCCCTGTCGTTCGGTTCAAGGGGGAGCACCTGGGTGGTTTTGTTCAGCTGTATGGCAACGCTGAGGGACTCCGTGGCATTACTGGCTCCCGCCGGCAGGGGCATCAGGGTCAGGCACAGGATTAAACACATGATCGTAGAGCGCATCGTAGATGGCATAATCGCGAATCACCCGCTTTGCGTAAGTTTTGGTGGGACCGTCGGGCATGGTGTCCAGGTTCAGGGTCCGCCCGCCGTCGGTGGAGCTGACCCCGTCCGACAGCCAGCCCCGCACCGTGCCCTGGCCGGCGTGGTAGGCGCTGGTGACGGCGGCAGGGTCTCCCAGAAAGAGGCCGGATAGATAGTTCAGGTACCAGCATCCGTAGCGGATGTTGGTTTCGGGATCAAACATCTTCTCAAAGGAATAACTGCTGTCCCGGAGCTTTTCGGAGATCCACTGGGCTGTATCCGGCATGACCTGCATCAGGCCCCGGGCGCCCACGGAGGAAACAGCCCTGGGATCGTAATTGCTTTCGTTGAGGATGATGGCCGATACATAGGCGCTGTGCAGGCCGTATTCCTCGGCATAGGAACGGATCAGGTTTGCATACCCCAGGGGATGGGCATCCACCACGGCCTGATAGGCATCCGCGCGGGCCTGCTCCTGCTGACGGAGATATCCCTGCATGAGCCGGGAGGCCACCAGGGTTCCGCCGGCTGTAAGGAAAAAGACCAGGAGGAAAACCAGGAGAACCCTGCTGACAGGCCGTGACTGAGGGGCCGCAGGCCGGTCCGGGTCAAAGACGGATCGGTGGCTCTCCCCGCGCTGGATGGGCGTATCCTCAGAAGGCTGACGGGGCGCGGAGCGCCGGCGCCGGTTTTCCCCGCTTTCGTTTATGGGGGATGCCGCCCCGTTCATTGGCGTCCCGGCATATCCGGGCGTATTTCCGGGAGCATATCCGGGAGTATTGTATCCGGAAGTGTTGTATCCCTGAGCGTGAAAACCTGAAGCGTCAGGGAACTTCGGTACAGCGGACTTCACGGGGGCAGGCGGGGAAACGGGCTCAGGGTAACGGGGCCGGGGGACAGGTGCCTGATTTGCGGCCGTGTTCCCCGGGTGTCCGGGATAGCCGGCCATGACGGGGGCAGGCGCGCTGACGGGAGGCTGAAGCGGGGCTTCCGGTGCGTCCTCCTGACGGCTCTGCCCGGAGCGCCTGCGCCGCCTTACGCCGGCAGCATCAAGTTCCTTCCGGTACAGGGGCGGGATCAGTTCAGCGGTTTCCTCCAGGGTGCCGCTGGTGTCAATGATGACCTGGCTCCGCCGCTTTTTTTCTTCTGCGGGCATCTGGGAGGCGATACGGTTCCTGGCATCCGTTTCACTCATGCCGTCACGTTCCATGATGCGACGGATCTGCAGATCTTCCGGGAGGTACACGCACCAGACGGTATCGCAGAGAGAATCCAGTCCTGCTTCAAAAAGCAGGGGCATATCCAGCACCGCCACAGGACAGCTGCGGGCACCGGCATCCGCCAGCTGGCGCTGAATCTCCTGATAAATCAGGGGCTGCATGAGGCTGTTGAGCTGCTCCCGGGCAGATGCACTGGAAAACACGAGGCTGCCCAGGGCCCTTCTGTCCAGAATGTCTCTCTGGAACACTTTGTCCCCGAACAGCCGGCGGATGCCGGGCAGTGCCTGTCCGCCGGGGGCGGTGAGGGAGCGGGAGATCCGGTCGCCGTCAATGATGCAGGCGCCCAGGGAAGAGAGCACCGAGGAGACATGGCTCTTGCCGCATCCGATGGACCCGGTCAGGCCGATGATTCGCATGGCTGTGTCACCGCCTTTTTTAAGTGAACTGGGAATACCTTAAGACGTGCCTGCCCCGGGATGGATCCGGAAAGCATGGGCAGGGCGTCACGGTTATTATACGGAAATCAGGCGGAATCCCTTCCGGGTTTCTGCATTTTTTCCGCATATGATCCCGGAGACGCAAGCATCTTCAGGCATGCATACGTATAAAAAGGCACCGAGCCAGGGCTCTGTGCCTTCAGCAGTCTTATTTGGTCTCCAGCAGCTTCTTCTTGAGCTGGGCTTCCATCTGATAGAGCTGCTTTTCAGCCTCCAGACGTTTGGTATGGCCCTGACGCTGGATATCCACCACTTCGTTGATGGTGTCGATGAGGCTCTGGTTGGTCTCCACCAGGGTCTCAATATCAATGATTCCCCGCTCAGCCTCCCTGGCAGTCTCAACGGTGCCAAGCTTCAGCTTCTCGGCGTTGCGCTTGAGCAGTTCGTTGGTCATGTTGGTGACCGCGGTCTGGGCACGCAGGGCATCCTGGCTGTGCTGCAGACCCAGGGCCAGAACCATCTGGCTCTTCCAGAGGGGCAGGGTGTTGGAAAGGGTGGACTGGATACGCTCCACCAGCAGGCTGTCATTGTTCTGCAGCAGCCGGATCTGGGGCGCCATCTGCATGGAAACCTGACGGGTCAGCTTCAGGTCGTACAGCTTCTTTTCCAGCCTGTCGCATTCGGCGGCCAGGTCGTTGGCCTTCTGGGCATCCATGGCGTCCCCGCTCTTGGCGGCAGCATCCTGGAGCTCCTTGAGTTCACCGCTGCGGATGCGGCGGAGATACTCGTCGCCGGCAATGATGTACAGGGTCAGCTCACGGAAATAGCGGCTGTTCTGGTCGTAGAGCCTGTCGAACATGGCCACATCCTTGAGCAGCTGTGCCTGATAGCCTTCCAGGGAATCGGCGATGGATTCCACGTTGACGGAAACCTTGGAATAGCGTGCCTTCATGCGGGAGAGCTCTTCACCGGGCTTGGTGAACAGCCGCATGAGTCCCTTGGGCTGCTCCGCGTCAGCGTCAAAGCCCTTGAGCTCGTTGACCAGCTTCACCAGCATCTCGCCCACTTCACCCGTATCCTGGGTCTTGACGGCCTCCAGGGCGGTATCCGAGAAATTGGCCACCTTCTTCTGGGCTTCGGAACCAAAGAGGAGAACGTGGTCAGGATTGGTAACATCCAGCTTGCCGATAAAGTCCTCAATGGCGCGTCTCTCCGCGTCCGTCAGCTGGCTGTTGGACAGATTGGGGGCCTCATAGGGCAGATCCTGGACGGTCTGCTGGATGGATTTCTGCTCCTGCTCCTGTTCCGGAACCGGATCCGGCACTTCAGGGGTCAGGGAAAGCATGGGCATGCTGGTTTCAGACATGGCGCTCATTCTCCTTCTTTCATTATCTGCTGCGCCTGTGACGGGCGCAGGTTTTCTTGAGTACAGTTTATTATTTCCTTAATTGGACTTGTGGTTCTTGTTCTGGAAATAGGAACGGAAATAGGACTGCCTGTCCTCATCGTTTTCGTCGTTATCGTCCACATGCAGCACGGGGATGTCATCTTCCATGGACATCTGGGCGGCAGCAGCGGTCCTTGCTTCGTCAAAGGCGGAATCGGTGAAGCCGTCCCTGCGCAGCATCTGCTCCAGCACATCGATATCGGTGGAAACATCCAGCATGGTATCCTTATACAGGTTATCCAGCTGCTTCTGACATGCGGTGATGACCATGTCCATGCCCCGGTACATGGTCTGGCGTGCCTCGGCCAGGTTGGTGCTGGAAACGCCCCGGTTCTGCATGGTGGTATAGCTGTTCAGCATCTTCAGGGTGGTAGGCAGATAGTAGCTCATGAACTTCCGGATCTGGCCTGCCTTGCCGGGTTTTTCCGATACGGTCTTGAAGATCTGATAGCACAGCCCCTCCAGCTGGTCCAGCTGGCTGGACAGATGGGGATCCGGGATGGCGTTGTTGGCGGCACGGATTTGCTGGAGCATCTCCTGTCCCTTTTTGATCACCGGATCCGACTCCTCATTTCCGGTGGGGTTAATGGGAGAATAGGAGGCGCGCTGGACATCCTGCCTGTTGTGGGTGGTGGTGTCCAGGGGTGTGGACATGATGCCCACCAGCTTGCCCACACCGAAGGAAGCAGCGGCAACAAACACCAGAGCCAGGGGAGAAATGCCGAAAATGGACGTCAGAACCAGGGCGCTGGCGGCAAAACCGATGATGGATTTCCTGTTGGGGCCTTTTTTGCTGTCTTGTTTCTTGTTGTTCAGGTTGCTCATGATCCTCTTCCTTCAGATGATGGATAATGTAGGACAGATGGTGCAGGTATCAGGACTGATACAGGGCGCATGAAGGATCTCCGCGGATGCACAGGGCAGCGTGAGGGTCCTGTTTTGCGCAGAAATGATGATACCACAGGGAAAGCATGGCATTCAATAAGAAGATAATAAGAATTGGATTAGATCTTATCCGTGTACCTGAAGGGCTTCATCACAGGTCTGGCATACGTATACCCGGTTCCAGCGCTCCCGGGCGGCTTCAGCGCAGCTCTCCGCTTCCTTGGCGTTCTGGAAGATGCCGAAGACGGCAGAACCGCTGCCGGACATCTGGGCGCACACAGCGCCGTTGCGTACCAGGAATCCGGCGGCCTGGCCGATTTCAGGCTGGGCGGCGCAGGAGACGAATTCCAGGACGTTGCCCGGATGAATGGGCAGCTGTGCCAGGTCTTCCCGCATCAGGATCTGCTCCAGGGCGTCAATGTCAGGATGCAGGATGATGCCTCCCTGTTCCCCTGCGTGCTGTTCATCATAGCTGTCGAACATCTCCCGGGTGGAAAGGCCGGAACAGGGCTGGACAATGACACAGTGCCATTTCGGACCCCTGGATACCATCCGCACCTCGTCGCCGATTCCCTGCACCCGGCAGAGTCTGCCGTGCATGAAGAAGGGAACATCCGCCCCCAGCTTCAGGGCAATGGCATCCAGAATCTCATCGGAGAGATTAAGGTTCCAGAGCCGGTTGAGGCCCACCAGGGTTGCGGCGGCATCCACGCTGCCTCCGCCCAGACCGGCCTTGACGGGGATGTTCTTTTCCAGAACCACACGGGCGCCACGGTTTGCGCCGGCGTAACCCTGCATCAGGGTAACCGCCTTCCATACCAGGTTGCCGTTATCCTGAGGAATATCGTTTTCATCGGCACCCGGCAGGTTGTTGATAATGGAGAGGGAAATGGAATCAGCCTCAGAAAGAGACACGGTATCACTAAGGGAGATGGGCTGCATGAGCATGTCCATCAGGTGATACCCGTCAGGCCGCTTGCCTGTAATGTCCAGGACCCAATTGATCTTGGCATGTGCTGTAATGCGCATGTGATCGCCTCCGGTGGAAACAGAATAAAGTGATTATATCACATTCTGTAAAGAACGCAAAAAACAGACCGCCTGCCGCATATGTTCACCGGGCCATATCTGCCTTCCGGGAAGGCGGCGGGGGGCTGCTGCCGACGCAGGGAGCCTGCCGGACGGCAGAACTGTCCTGTCTGGCGGCAGAATCAGTACTGTGCTATACTTCTCAGGAAAAAGTGAGGTGTTGGATTTGTCGGATAAAGAGCACGGACCGGCAGAAAACAGGGCAGAAAACAGGGCAGAAATCCGGAAGGTAAGCATCCTTCAGGAATCCATGGAGAGAAGCAATCCCATGATGCCCCCGTCCGTATCCAGAATTCTGCTGAACGGCACCATGGAACGCAGGGGTACCGGCGTGATCCTGTGCTATGAGGAAAACCTTTCAGATGACCCGGACCATCCCGATATGTCCCGGGTGCATATGCATATTTCAGCGGGCCGTGTCATGATGATGCGCACCGGCTCCATCCAGAGCACCATGGTCTTTGAAAGAAACCATCATTACGAGACCAGGTACATGACGCCCTACGGTGAGATGCATCTGGTGATCCATACCGTGGTGGTGGAGACCAGCCTTCAGGAAGATGACGGCAGTGTACATCTGGAATACCAGCTGTTTTCGGACCTGGGAGGGGAGGGGACCTACCGGGTGATGGGCATCCGCTTTTCCGCCCCACGGAATCCCGGTGATGCCGGCAATGGGGAGGACCTGTTCCGTGCCTTTGCTGAGTGAATACAGGACGGAAGTACGGGAAGCTCTCAGGGAAGCAGGCATAAGCTGCACCCTGCGGCGGTGCAGGGAACCGGAATGGCTTCTGTCCCTGCCCCTGATGCTGTGTGCGGACCTGCCTTCTGTATCTGTCTTCCTCTGCTCCATCCGGCGGATGGGCTGGGAGAATACGGAAAAGAACGGCTGGGTCCTTCTGCGCCGGGATGTGCATGTACATGACATAAAGGACGGGGAGAATGTCTCTTCAGACGGGGAAACCTCTGCCGTGCTGTCTCTTCTCAGACGGCACCGGGGCGGCCCGGTGCCGGAGAGGAAGGATATCTTTGCTCTCCTGAAGGCACAGGAAGAAGGCGGGAAGGCACTGGAGGCAGAATCTGCCAGGCTGCACGGAAAGCTTGCGGAAATGCTCCGCAACAAGCAGCCCCTTCCGGATCTGTACCCGTATCTGCTTTTATGTGCGGAAAATGAACAGAGTGAAGCGGGCAGGTAAAACGTACAAGTATGAAATAAGCCCGGCAGGGCCGGGATATGGAAAGGAGACGCACCTTATGCGCATTGTATGTCAGGGACACAGCAAGTTCCTTATAACGCTTTCCACCGGGTACCGTATTGTGACGGATCCCTTTGATGCATCCACCGGATATCCGGTGGGGAAGACAAAGGCGGATGCGGTGCTGGTGAGCCACCATCACCATGACCATGATGCGGTGGAAACCGTGGAAGGGTACACAAAAGTGGTGGATACCGCCGGAGTCCATACCCTGGAAAAGGATATCCAGGTGACGGGCGTTCCCTCTTTCCATGATCCGGAGCAGGGAAAGCTCCGGGGAACGAACCTGATCATGGTGCTGGAGGCGGAAGGCCTGAAGGTGGTGCACCTGGGGGATCTCGGACATCCTCTGGACGGGGAAACAGCAGAAAAAATCGGCAGGCCGGACCTGCTGCTGGTGCCTGTGGGAGGACATTTTACCATTGATGCCGCTGCCGCCTGCGGGGTATGCAGCCAGCTGAAGCCCCGCATCATCCTGCCGATGCACTATAAGACTTCGTATAACAGCGGATGGCCGATTCAGGACCTGAAGCCCTTCCTGGATCTTTGCCGGGAAAAGCTGGGGCTGGAGCCCAGTGATGCAGAAGTTCTCCGGGTAACCCGGGAGGACCTCAGCTGCCAGCCCGGACTGTGTGTTCTGAAACCCGTTTTTGACTGAAAACAGAGCCCTGCCTTAGAAAAAGGCAGGGCGTTTGTATTCCGGATTCGGGACATACGGGCATCCGGGTCATGTTATGGCCTGAGCCGGATGCGGCGGATTACATCTTCCGGCGTGACGCAGTCTTCTCCCGTTTCCTCTGCTGCTGCCTGCGCGGCAAGGGCATGGATCAGACAGGCACACTGCATGGCGGTCAGTGTCGGATGGGCATCACTTTTGTCTGTGCGGCCCACCAGTGCGGCCAGAAGCCCCGCAAGAATGTCTCCGCTGCCGCCCTTGGCCAGAGCAGGGGTACCAAGAGGGTTCAGTGCACTGATCCCGTCTGCAGCCATGAGGGTGCGGGCACCCTTGAGGAGGACATGACATCCTGCCCTGTCCCGGAGCCGGCGCAGGGCAGGGACGGGGTCTTCCAGAATGTCCCGGACCGGAACACCCAGCAGACGGGCAGCCTCACCCGGATGCGGGGTGATGATATCCTTTTCAGGAAGGGGAAGGAGAGAAGGGTGATCTGCCAGGAGAACCAGCGCGTCAGCGTCCCAGATCACAGGGCAGGAAGCTTTCCGGAACAGTTCGAGGAAAGGTACAAGTTGCGGATTTCTGGAAATGCCGCACCCGATGACAGCCCGGGAAGCTTCTGAAAGAAGGGAAGCGGCAGTGTCAAGACCGGCCTGCCCAAAATCCGGAAGAACCCTGCACATGGCAGCGGGGCAGAGAACCTGCAGTACAGGGAGCAGACTTTCCGTACATAATATGGTGGTAAGCCCGCTGCCTGCCCTGACGGCTGCCGATGCGCACATGGCAGCGGCTCCGGCCATGCCGGGGGAGCCTGCCAGAATGACAGTCCGGCCGAAGGTGCCTTTATGGGAGGTGACGGGTCTCGGGGGAATGAAAAGGGGCAGGTCTGCCTTTTCCATGCAGAGAAAACCGGGGACATCTCCGAAGGATGACGGAATATCTATGGGCCAGACTGTTATGCGGCCGGTGTAATTGGGCCCCTCTGACAGATACAGCCCTGTTTTGGGTCTGTGGAACGTCACGGTTTCCCGGGCAGGCAGTACACATCCCAGAACTTTGCCGGTTCCGCCGTGAAGACCGGAGGGGATATCCACGGCGATGACAGGGATGTGATTTTCTGCGGCATACGCTGAAGCCTCATGGATGAGAAGGGCAGCTTCACCTTCAATAGCCCGGGAAAGCCCTGTGCCAAAAAGGGCATCCACGATGACAGATGCATGGAAAAAGCTGCTGTGTACAGCATCTGATATATTTACGAAGGAACAGCCGGCCTGAAGGGCCAGGGTTCTGTTCACCAGGGCATCCCCTGATGCCGAGGAGGACAGCTCACAGACAATGGAAGTGCCTCCGCAATTCTGCCACATGCGGGCGGCGGCATATCCGTCCCCGCCGTTGGCTCCGGGGCCGCACAGAAAGACGGCGGTGCTGTTTTCGGCAGCATGCCGCTTTAAGGCATCCAGTACGCCCTGAGCTGCATGCTCCATAAGCAGGATGGAAGGAATGCCGAATTCCTCCATATAACGGGTTTCCAGCTGTTTCATTTCAGATGGCAGGATGGTGGAAAACATACACAGATCCCTTTCTTGCCGGACGGGAGAGACTCGGATCCGGACGGAAAAATGAGCAGATTCTTCTCCGGGAGTATACGGCAGGGCAGGGGAAAGAGCAAGAAAGTGAAGGGAAATAAGGGCTTTTTGACCCAAGAGAACAAACTTCAAAAATTTCGAAAAAAAGTGTTGACAAAAATCTGAAGATGGTTTAAGATACCGATCGTCGCCTGCAGGACACACCCGAGGGCGGCACGGTACCGGGGTGTAGCGCAGTCTGGTAGCGCACGTGCTTTGGGAGCAT